>JBEKEH010000077.1:0-14813 GCA_050013935.1 Gaiellaceae bacterium
CGGTCTGGAGGTTCGTGGACGACCCCTGGTAGGAGGCGGCGATCTTGCTGGCGAGCGTGTCGCCGCCGCCGAAGAGGTTCGCGTGAATGAAGACTCCGCCGCCGATCACCTGCGTGACCGCGATCGCCTCGCCGACGGCCCGCCCGAGCCCGAGGATGAGCGCTGCGGCGATGCCGCCGCGCGCGTAGGGGAAGACGACGCCGCGCACCATCTCCCAGCGCGTGGTGCCGAGCGCGAGCGCGCCCTCCTTCAGCTCGGGCGGCACGCCGAGGAACAGCTCCCGGCTGATGCTCGAGACGATCGGCAGGATCATGATCGTCAGGACGATGATCGCCGTGAAGATGCTCGCTCCGGCCTGTGACGGGTCGCCGAAGAGCGGGATGAAGCCGAACGCCGAGTGCAACCAGCTTTCGATGTTCGTCCGCAGCGCCGGCCCGAGGACGAGGATGCCCCAGAGGCCGATGACGACGCTCGGGACCGCCGCGAGCGTCTCGACGAGCGCGGTCACCGGCGCCCGCACCCCGCGTGGTGCGAGCTCGCTGAGGAAGAGCGCGATGCCCATCGCCAGCGGCGCTGCAAGGCACAGCGCGAACAGCGAGGTGATTGCGGTGCCGAAGAGGAAGCTGCCGGCGCCGTAGACCTCGCGGCCGAGCACCGGGTTCCAGGCGATCCGCCAGACGAAGTGCAGGCCGTAATGGGAGATCGCCGGCCGGGCGCCGTCGATCACCTTCCAGATGATCAGCCCGACGAGGACGGTCGCCGCCGCCGCCGCCGCGCCTGCGACGACCTGGAGCGCGACGTCCCCGAAGCGCACCCGCCGCCCCGTGAAGGGGCGGCGGGTGGCGTCCGTGAGATCGAGCGCGGTCACCCGATCCTTACGAGTGGATCTTCGCGATCGTCTTCTCGGCGACGACGAGCACGCTCTTCGGGATCGGCTGGAAGAACAGCTTCGGCCCGTAGGTCTGGCCCTTCGTGACGGCCCAGAAGAGGAACTTCTTCAGGTCGGCCGCCTTGCTCGACTGCTGGGGGACGATCACGTAGGTGAACGTGGCGATCGGATAGGCGTTCGGGTACTTGGCCGGCGGGTTCACGATCGAGAGCGCGTTGTTCGCGTCGGGCGTCTGGTCGCTCGAGGCGGCCGCGAGCATTCCGCGCAGCCCCGGCGTCGCGTACTTGCCCGAGCGGTTCTTCATCGTGAAGTAGCTCAGGTGGTTGTGGATCGCGAAGAAGACGTCGGCGTAGCCGATCGCGCCCGGCGTCTGCGAGACGAGTGCCGCAACGCCGGAGCTGCCCTTGCCGCCCGAGCCGACCGGCCAGTTGACGGCGACGCCGCTGCCGATCTGCGACTTCCAGGCGGGGCTCACGCTCGAGAGGTAGTCGGTGAAGTTGAACGTCGTGCCCGAGTTGTCCGAGCGGTGGGCGATCGCGATCTTCGTGCTCGGGAGCGAGACGCCCGGGTTGAGCTTCGCGATCGCCGGATCGTTCCACGTCGTGATCTGGCCCATGAAGATCTGCCCAAGCGTCGGCCCGTCCATGTGCAGCAGGTTCTTGACGCCGGGCAGGTTGTACATGATCGCGGTGGCGCCGAGTGCCCACGGGATCTGCAGGCAGCCGTTGCAGGCTGTGAACTGGTCCGGCGTGAGCGGAGCGTCGCTCGCGCCGAAGTCGACGGTGCGGGCGGTGATCGCCGCCACGCCGGCGCCGGAGCCGACGGCGCTGTACTGGAGCTCGTAGCCGTAGGCCGCGCCGATCGGAGTGATCCATTGCGCGACGAGCGGCGATACGAAGCTGCTGCCGGCCCCTGTGATGGTGGTGCCGGCGTGCCGCGCGGGCGAGGCTCCGGCGGTCGAGACTGCGACGGCCGCGAAGGCGGCAGCCGCGGCGAGAACGGTGAGTATGCGAATGGGACGGCCGGACTTCGGCATCGGTATCTCTCCTCCTTCGGGGTTCGCGGCCAACGTACGACCAGGCCCGAGGCGGGTGGGATACGGGGCTGTTGCGGAGAGGTGACGAAGTGGTGACCAGGGCTCAAAATGAGGCCTCCACCGGGTGTACGGTGTCGCAATGGCAATCGACGAAGCGCTGGACCGGATCGAAGCCCAGCTTCAGGAGGAGGGCCAGCGCGTCCTCCAGGCCGTTCGCGGCACCGTCCGGGCCCTCCAGGAGCGCGACGTCGAGCTCGCCGACGAGGTCGTCGCCTTCGACGACGAGATCGATGCGCTGTTCATCGGCATCGAGGCCTCGATCCAGTCGCTGCTCGCCCTCCAGACGCCGGTCGCCCGCGACCTGCGCCTGCTGCTCGCGATCCTCCACATCAACCTTCTGCTCGAGCGCAACGCCGACGGCTGCGTCACGATCGCCAAGCTGTCGAAGCTCGTCGCGGACGTCGAGCCGGACCCGGCCCTCGTCGAGGTGCTCGTCGAGATGGGTGAGCGTTCGGAGGAGATGTGCCGCGTCGCCCTCGACTCGTTCGACCGGCGCGACCTCGCCGGCGCCGAGAGCCTCGTCGACCTCGACGAGCTGATCGACCGTGCGAACCGCCGCTTCGTCGAGCGCCTCGTCGACGTGATGGCGGAGCCGCCGCTGCGCGAGTGGGGCCTGCGCATGGTCGTCGTCGCCCGCACGATCGAGCGCATCGGCGACCGCGCCGTGGACATCGGCGAGCAGACCGCCTACCTGCTCACGGCCGAGTTCCGCGAGTTCACGGACGCGTCGCATCCTGCTTCTCAGTCCTAGGCGCTACGCGCCTAGGACTGGAGATGTACTGCTTCGCGGAGCGGCCGCGGGCGAAGCCCGCGGCCTCTTGGGGCTGACGCTGGGCGGCGGGTCGCGGGAGCGCGCGCGGTGGTGGCTTCGCCATCCCCGCGCTCGTGGATCCGGCCTCCACGAACGCGCCTGTGGCCGCGTTCGCTCCGGCCTTTCGCGGTGTTCGAGGGCGACGGTTCACGACCGTTGCCCGTCGCCGACGGCGCTAGGATGCCGCCGATGGACCGCCGGAGGCTCCTCGTCCTTGCCGCGATCGTCGCCGGGATCGTGCTGATCGCGATCGCGGCGGTCTACTGGGCCGAGCCGGCGAAGTCGCTGCCGTCGTTCTTCCCGGGCCACCAGGCAGGGTCCGGCCACCACCACGTGAAGCACGGCATCGCCTCCTTCCTCGTCGGGCTGGCCTGCCTCGTGTTCGCCTGGTTCAACACGGGCCAGAAGAAGACGCCGTCCGCGCCGGCCTAGTGCCGATCAGCTACTTCCAGGGCGCGCTGCTCGGGCTGCTGCAGGGTGTCTCCGAGCTGTTCCCCGTCTCGAGCCTCGGGCACAGCGTGATCCTGCCCCGGCTCGTGGGCTGGCACATCCACCAGAACGACAAGTTCTTCATCACCTTCCTCGTCGCCACGCACCTTGCCACGGCGATCGTCCTACTGCTCTTCTTCCGGCGCGACTGGTGGCGGATCCTCAAGGGCCTCGGCCGCTCGCTCCGCGACCGGGGGATCGCCCCGGACGACGCGGACGCGAGGCTCGGCTGGCTGCTCGTCGTCGGCACGATCCCCGCCGGGATTCTCGGTCTCCTGCTCCAGGACAAGCTGCGGGCGGTGTTCGCCTCGGCCCTGTCGGCCGCGATCTTCCTCTTCCTGAACGGATTCCTGCTCTACGGAGCGGAGCTCCTGCGCCGGCGCGCACCGCAGGCCGAGGCGGACGACGACGTGCGCATCGCGCAGCAGGTCTCCTGGCGCGCCGCCTTCCTCGTCGGTGCGGCCCAAGCGCTCGCGCTCATCCCCGGCTTCTCCCGCTCGGGCGCGACAATGGGCGGCGGCCTGCTCGTCGGGCTCTCGCACAAGGATGCCGCCCGCTTCGCCTTCCTCATGGCAACGCCGATCATCGGCGCCGCGGCCGTGCTCAAGCTGCCGGAGCTCGCCGGCCCGACCGGCAACGGCGTACGCGGCCCGGCGGCGGTGGGCGCCCTCTGCGCGGCGGTCACGGCCTATCTCGCGGTGCGCTTTCTGATGCGTTTCTTCGAGACGAACACGCTTACCCCGTTCGCGATCTACTGCGCCGGCGCCGGCGCCGCCTGCGCCCTGTATTTCGCCCTGGCGTAACCGGAACTCAACCGGGTCCGTAACCGGAACGACACCCCCAGGACGCAGGTGTGCAACGATGATTGCTGGTCCTCCATGGCAGCCGTACGGACGAAGAAGCGAACAGCGGCCGCGGCTGATCGGCTTCTCAACCGCGAGCTGTCGTTCCTCGACTACGCCGCACGCGTGCTGGCGCTCGCCGAGGATGCCGAGGTGCCGCTGCTGGAGCGCGTGAAGTTCTGCTCCATCTGCTCGGAGATGCTGGACGAGTTCTTCATGGTCCGGGTCGCCGGGCTGACGGGGCAGGCGGCGGCGGGCATCACCGTCCGCTCGCCGGACGGCCGGACGCCGAAGCAGGCGCTCTCCGACGCCCGCGAGCGGGTGCTGGAGCTGTCCGCGGCGCAGTCGCAGATCTGGACGCGCCTCCTTTGTCCGGCGCTCGCCGAGCAGGGCATCCTCGTCTCGCGCGTCGAGGACCTCACCCCGGAGGAGCTCGCCGAGCTGACGGGCCGCTTCGAGCACGAGATCTTCCCCGTGCTCACCCCGCTCGCGGTCGGCCCGGGCCAGCCGTTCCCGTACATCTCGGCGCTCTCGATCAGTCTCGCGGTCTTCGTCCGCGATCCGGAGACGGGTGAGGAGCGGTTCGCGCGGGTGAAGGTGCCCGAGGGGCTGCCCCGGCTGCTCCCGGTCGGCACCGCGGGGCGGCTCGTGCCGCTCGAGCAGGTGCTGACGCACTACCTGCCGAGCCTCTTTCCGGGGATGGAGATCCTCGAGCGTTCCGCGTTCCGGGTTACACGCGATGCCGACCTCGAGGTCTCGGACGAAGCCGACGACCTGCTCGAGGCGGTCGAGCTCGAGCTGCGGCGGCGGCGCTTCGGAGAGGTGACGCGCCTCGAGGTCTCGCGCTCGATATCGCAGGCGCTCTGCGAGCGGCTCCAGCAGGGCCTGAGCGTCGCCGACGACCTCGTCTACCGGATCACCGGCATGCTCGACCTCGAGGACGTGGCCGAGCTGGAGAAGCTCGACCGCACCGACCTGAAGGACGAGGCCTGGCTGCCCGTGGCGCGGCCGCCGCTCGCCAACCTCGAGGCCGGCGAGCACTTCGCCGTGATCCGCGCGGGCGACGTGCTCGTCCACTACCCGTACGACTCGTTCGCAGCGAGCTTCGAGTCGTTCGTGCACACGAGCGCCGAGGATCCGTACGTGATCGCGTTGAAGTCGACCGTGTACCGGACGAGCGACGAGACGCCGCTCGTGCCCGCGCTGATCGAGGCGGCGGAGAACGGGAAGCAGAGCGTGTGCCTCGTCGAGATCAAGGCGCGCGGCGAGGAGCGGCGGAACATCGAGTGGTCGCATGCGCTGGAGCAGGCGGGCGTGCACGTCGTCTACGGCTTCCCGGCGCTGAAGATCCATGCGAAGACGACGCTCGTCGTGCGCAAAGAGGGCGGCGCCCTGCGCCGCTACGTCCATCTCGGCACCGGCAACTACAACGCCGTCACCGCGAAGATCTACGAGGACTTCGGTCTCTTCACGGCCGACGAGGACATCGCCGCCGACGTCGCGGATCTCTTCAACTACCTGACGGGCTTCGGCCGGCCGGCGCAGTTCCGGAAGCTGCTCGTTGCACCGTTCACGCTTCGCCAGAAGGTCGTCGAGGAAATCCGCGCCGTCGCCGATGCCGCGCGCGCGGGGCGGAAGGCGCGCATTCGCATCAAGGTGAACGGGCTCACGCACGTCGAGGTGATCGACGAGCTGTACCTGGCCTCGCAGGCGGGCGCGCGCATCGACCTGATCGTGCGCGGCGCCTGCGCGCTGCGGCCCGGCGTGCGCGGCCTGAGCGAGAACATCCGCGTCCGCTGTGTGCTCGGCCGCTTCCTCGAGCACAGCCGCGTGTTCCTGTTCGAGGCCGGCGACCGCTCCGCCACCTATCTCGGCAGCGCCGACCTGATGCCGCGCAATCTCGACCATCGGGTCGAGGTGGTGACGCCGATCGAGGACGTCGGCATCCAGTCGGAGATCGCCGCGACGCTCGACACGCTGCTCGCCGACACGGCGGCCACGTGGGAGCTGGCCGGAGACGGCACCTGGCGCCGCCTCCAGCCGAAGAAGGAAGAGCGGCCGCGCTCGGCCCAGGCCACGCTCATGCGTCGCGCCCGCCGGCGGGTCTCGCTCGCACGCTCGCGTTAGTGGACGCGGTCATAAGACGCACAACCGTACTTGTGGCCGCGTCCACTAGCCCCGCTTCTTCACCGCTTCGTCACCGTTTGTTCACGAGCGCGTTCCACCGTCCCTCCGACGCTGGACCTACCATGGGCGGCGATGCGCATCGGGGTCGTCGATGTCGGCTCGAACACGATCCGGCTTCTTGTCGCCCACCTGGACGGGGACGAGCTGCTGCCGGTGACGAAGGCGCGCGTGCGCCTCTCGCTCGGCGAGGAGATCGAGCGGACGGGGGTCGTCTCGGGCCTGAGCATCGCGGCCGCCGGCAAGGCGGTCGCAAAGCTCTGCGGGCTCGCGCGCCGCGAGGGCGTCGAGTCGCTCGACGTGTTCCTGACGGCGCCGGGGCGCCAGAGTGGCAACGCCGAGGAGCTCGTCGCGTCACTCACGCGCGCGGCGCGGCATCCCGTGCGCGTGCTCTCGACGGACGAGGAGGGCCGGCTCGCCTACGGCGGTGCGGTCGCGACCGCGGACGTGCCGCTGCCGGCGACGATCGCCGTGTGCGACGTCGGCGGCGCCTCGACCGAGATCGCAGTCGGCTCGCCGCGCAAGGCTCCGGCCTGGGTGATCTCGGTCGACCTCGGCTCGGTGCGTCTCACCGCGCGCGTGCAGGACCTCGCCGCTGCGCGGCGCGAAGCGGCAGACGCCTTCGCGGCGGTCACGCCGCCGCGGGTCGAGGCCGCGCTCGCCGTCGGCGGCAGCGCGCGGGCCACCCGGCGCCTCGTCGGCCCGTGGCTCGGCGAGTCCGAGCTGGCGGAGGCGCTCCGCCTCGTCGAGACGAGGCCGGCGCGCGTGATCTCGCGGCGTTTCGGCGTCGACCGGGCGCGCGCCCGCATCCTGCCCGCCGGAGTCGCGCTGCTCGCCGAGGTGCAGAGCCGCCTCGGGGTGCCGCTGCACGTGTGCGACGGCGGCATCCGCGAAGGCGCCGTGTTGTCGGCCGAGGCGCTGCGCGCCGCGGCCGTGTAGGTGTTGTGCTCCGCAGAGCGGACGGCGGCAGAGCCGCCGTCCTCTTTCTGACGAGGGGCTGCTGGTACCGGGAGCGCGGGTGGTGGTGCCTGCGGCATCCCCACCCGCGTGGATTCGCCTCCCGCTAACGCGCCTGCGGCTGCGTTAGCGTCCGGCCTGGGGTGAGCAGCGAGCGAATGGTTACAGCGCTTTGATCTTCTCGAGCAGGCGGACCTTGCTGCCCGTCAGCTCGAGCACGGCTGCGGCTCCCTTCTTCAGCGTGCGGCCGATCAGCTCCTCGACGATGTCGGCGTGCGTGCACGCGACGCAGCCGTCGCGCCCGGAGAGCAGCTCGCGCGCGCCGTGGCCGCCCGCGCCTTCTGCGAGCCGGTCGTCGAGCTCGATCTCGATCCCGAGCGACGCTGCGAGCGGAGCGACGGTCTCGGTGCAGCGCACGTAGGGGCTGGAGAGAACACCCGTCACGCCGTGCCGCAGCAGCGCGTCGCGGAGCGCGATCGCCTGCACGCGGCCGCGGTCGTCGAGCGGGCGCAGCATGTCGTCGCCTTCCCATTCGAGGCGGTCGCCGGCCGATGCGTGGCGCAGAAGGACGACCCTCATCGCACGCGGTCGAGCAGCGCGACGTCGCGGTCGTACGTCAGCACACGTGCCGCGTCGCCGAGGAAGACCCAGCGCAACTCGTCGATCTCGTCGTTCGGCAGGAAGCCGTTGTCCTCGAGCGGGCGCATCACCCACCAGCGGACGCGCTTCTGCTGCCCCTTCGCGTCGACGTACTCGGTCGTGCCGGCCCCCTCCTCGAGCTGGCAGCGCAGGCCGGTCTCCTCGCCGACCTCGCGCAGAGCGCAGTCCTCGTCGAGCTCGTCGTCGTCGGCCTTCCCCTTCGGGAACGTCCAGTCGCCGTACTTCGGGCGGTGGACGAGCAGGACTTCCGGGCCGTGCTCGCCCTGGCGCCGCACGAGGCCGCCCGCGGCACGGACGACGGTCACGTCGCCGCGCGCTCGAGCCGGCGCCACGCCTTCCGCCATGACGCCCGCCCCTCGGCGCGGCGCCTCCGCTCGCCCTCGATCAGGCGGCCCGCAGCAAGCGCCTGCGCCGCCGGCGCAGCGGCGGCCAGAGCGCGCAGCCGCTCCTCGGCGACCACGGCGTCCTGGTGCTCGCCGAGCACGTCCTGGAGCTCTTTCGCGCGCCGCACGACGCGCGTGTGCCCCGCGAGCTCGAATGCGTACCGCGTTCGCTTGCCGAGCTTCCGCAGCTCGTGCAGCTCGCTGTCCGCGGGCTCGTCGCCGAGAGCGCGCGCCGCTCGGTTGAGCTTCTTCAGCTGGCGGCGCGCGAGCGAGTCGAGCGTCACCTCGGTCGCGCGCGGCTCCAGCCGGCCGAGCTCGTCCTCGAAGTGGTCGAGCAGCGTGAGGTAGCGATCGCTGCCGAGCGCCTTCAGCAGCCGGCGGCGCGCGCTCGTGCGCGCACGCGAGAGGGCGCGCAATAGCTGGTTCGCTGCGGCGCGATCGGGCGGGTCGAGCGCGGCCGCCGCTGCGCGCAGCCGCCCGAGCAGGACGTCGAGGTCGCGGACGGAGCCGAGCACCTCGCCGAGCCACTGCAGCTCGCCGTCGAGAGCCTCGGTGTCGCCCGCGATCAGCTCGCGTCCCGCGCGCAGCAGCGCGCGCGAACGGCGGACGGCGACGCGCATCGCGTGCAGGCTTTCCGGGTCGGTGCCGAGGCGCGTGCCGGGGTCGTGCGCGAGGATCTCGCGGAGCTGTGTGCGCAAGAGCCCGCGCAGCGCCTCGAACGGCTCGCGGGGGCGGCTGTCGCCGCCGGGCTCGAGGCCGAGCGCGCGGAACAGCTTCGGCGTGCCCGCCGTCGGGCGCGCGCCGGCGCTTGCGACCTCGCGGGCGATCTCGTCGAGCCGCTTCGGGTCTCCCGAGCGAAGCTCGATCTCGACCTCGACGAACTCGTCCTTGACGCGCAGCGCGTCCATCACCGCAACCTCGTCGACGGTGACCTCGGCGGTGGTGCCGTTGCGGGCGACGAGCGTGCCGTGGCGGCGTGTGCGCAGCTCGGCGACGGGCGTCACCGGCCCGTGGCGCAGGTGCGCGGCGAGCAGCCGCCCGAGCTCGGCGGGCGGTTCCCCCGGCCCGCCCGGCTGCTCGAGCTCCAGGCGCGCCTCCGCGATCGGAAGCTTCAGCTGCCACACGCTGCGGCCCCGCTCGGTGCGCCGCCGGAGCGTGATCCCGGCGCGTGCGAGCGAGCCGCCGGCCGTGTCGTGGTAGACGGACGTGAAGACGCGCCGCTCGAGCGGGTCGCCGCCCAGATCCGGCAGCTCGAACCCTTCCGGTGCCTCGAGCTTGCGCTCGTGCTCGGCCGCGATCTCCATGCCCCCACGATATCCCCGGCTTCGGCCCGGGGCCTTCGTAACCGGACCGTTACCCGATTGCCTCCCACCAGCTGCCGCCGCCCCGCATAGGGTCGGAGACGACCCTCCGCTACACGAGGCGGCGCTCCTTCCGATCAGGGGCGCCGCCTTTTTCTCGCGCTCAGCCGCCGCGCTCAGGCGGCCGCGCGAAGCGCGAACGGTGCGTCGATGCGCGTGAGGAAGGCGGGCCGCACCGAGCGCAGATATGCGACGACCGCTGCCTCGTCCTTCGCGCACGGCAGCAACGTCTTCCAGCCGTACAGGTGCTCCGGACGGTGGAAGTCGCCGCTCGCGACGGTCGGCAGCCCTCGCTCCGCGACCCAGCCGAACAGCTCGTCGCGGTTGAACAGCTCCCAGCGGTCGATCCGCCTGCGCAGCCGGCGCCATTCGCGCGAGAACCGCAGCGTTGGACGCGGGGGCGCGCTCCCACGGCGCGCGCGATACGGATGGGCGGCGACGAGCGCCGCCCCCTCGCCGCGCGCCGCGCCTAGGGCGGCGTCGAGCCCCTCGTCGACGCCCACAAAGGCGCGGCAGCCGACGGCAACGGCGTGCGCGGCGAGGTAAGGGTCGAGGTCGTTGTAGGTCAGCTCGAGCCCGGGCACGAGCAGCAGGTCGTACTCGCGCCGGGCGCGCACCGCCTGCGCCTCGATCTCGGTGAGGTAGTCGGCATGGTTCGAGGCATCGACGACCCGCCGGCAGACGGCCGCCGAAAGCCATGGGTCGTCCCTGCGGACGACGTGATCGGTGATGCAGAGCACGTCGAACCCGCTGCGCCCGTAGAGATCGACGAGCTCGGGCAGCGCCAGCTCCCCGTCGCTCCAGCGGGTGTGCGCGTGGAGCTCGCAGAGCAGCGGCTGGATCTTGCGGCGCATCGTGCTCCGAGTGTGTCCGCGGCCGCCTCCGCCGTGGTCGGAGAGGTGGTGACGATCGGGGAGCGGCGCGGTGAACGCGAGAAGGCCCGGCTCCCCCGGCCGGGCCTTCTCGCGCCTTCTGCCCTACTGCAGGTGGCCCTGGCAGCTGTTGCCGTGGCTGTTGCTGTTCGTGCCGTCCGGGCAGATCGTGTTCGACCAGGTGACGCCGCTCAGGTCGGCGTGCCGGAGGTCGGCGTGACGCAGGTTGGCGCCCGTGAGGTTCGCGTTGGGCAGGAACCCGCCCTCGAGCTGCGCTCCCTCGAGGTCCGCTCCGGTCAGGATCGCTCCGGACAGGTTCGTGTGCTCGAGGTTGCGGTGACGCAGGTCGGCGTTCGCGAGGTCGACCTGGCCGGTGACCGGGTCGAGCTGCACGGCCGGCAGCGCGGAGTGGTCGGAGTCGAAGTCGTGCTGGAAGTCGAACATGCCGGCGAGGTCGAACGGGATGTGCTCGGCCCGGTCGGTCTGAGCCAGCGCCTGGTCGAACGAGCCGGGGATCGCCGGCAGGTGCCAGTTGTACTCGATGAAGTTGACGATCGAGGACTGATCGCTCAGGTTGTGGTCGACATAGTTCGTCTTCGCCCACGGCGAGATCACGAGCATCGGCAGGCGCGGCCCCAGCCCGCAGCGGCCCTGCTCGTTCGCGAGCGGCTCCGACGTCGACGACTCGGAGCCGCACTGGCCCGAGGCCGGATTGGTCGCCGAGATCTTGCCGAGCGTCGTGTGCGTGAGGTTGTCCGCGACCGACAGCGACGGGTTGGTCACCCCGCTGTACGCGTGGTCGTACCAGCCGTCGGAGTCGTCGTAGTTGACGATCACCGCGGTGCTCGACCAGTCCGGCGTCTGCTCGAGCGCGTCGACCTCATTGACGACGAACGCCTGCTCGTCGGCGGGGTCGGAGTAGGCCGCGTGACCGTCCTGGTACCCGGGCGCCTTGAGGAAGGTCACGGCCGGCAGCGCGGAGGCCGGCAGGCGGTGCGCCGCGATCGCCTCGACGAGCTGATCGAAGTCGCTCGTGTCGTAGTTGTGGTTCGGCGTGTCGAACTGCGGGCCGACGCCGTAGCCGCCCGAGAACGACTGGGTGTCGGTTCCGATCTCCTGCAGTCCGGCGGGCGTGTCGTTGCCGCTCCCATCGGTCGGGATCGTGACGTGATGCGGATTGGCGGTCGACGCGTAGTAGTCGAACGGCTCGTGGTGCGGGATGTAGTCGTCCTTGTAGCCCCAAGGCGCGCTGGCAAGGGTCGCGCCGAAGGCGACGCCGACCGGGTGCACCGCGTCGCACAGGCCCTGGTTCGACGAGTGCGGGACCAGCGTCTGGAAGCCGGCGCCCTTGAACTCGTCCGGAATGAACGTGCTCGTCGGCTGGCCGCTCTTTCCGATTGCCGCCAGCCCGGCCGAGTAGCTCTCGCTCGGCCTGAAGCCGCCCTGGAACCAGCCCCAGGAGAGGCCGGCGGCGTTCAGCTCGTCGCCGACGTTCATGCCGCTCAGGGCGACGGCGTCACGCGTCGAGCAGTCGTCCCAGTACGGCTGCGCGTCGCTCGTGAGCGAGAAGCCGCCCGTTCCGTCCGGCGTGATGTCGGCGTTCGGCGCCGCGGCCGTGGCCACCGACGGGGCATTGGCCTCGTGCGCGGTGTCGACGTTGCCGGTGTCGCCCGAGGCGAGGTTGATCGCGCCCGGGGCGGACGGCCCGAAGGTCGTGCCGTATGAGTTGTCGCTCATCGCGTAGCGCTGCGCGTAGTTCCACAGCGCGGTCGTCGCGTTCCCGTCGTAGTAGTCCATGACGGTCTTCGGATCGCACAGCACGGTTCCGGCCGGGATCTTGCTGCCGCCGTCGGTGCCGACGCTCTGGACGAACTGGTCCATCAGACCGCCGTCCATCGCCTGCTGCTCGTCGCTGTAGTTGTGGTCCTGGTCGCACGTGAGCTCGCCGTTCCCGTTCCCACCGGGGCCGTTCGCGCTGCTGTCGAGCCGTACCGGCAGCGACGCGTTCGGGTTCGTCGCCGTCAGGTCGGAGCTGTGCTGCAGGCTCGGCGGCAGCGACGGGCTCGTGGCCGGCTTCAGGCCGTCGACGGCGGGCGTGTGCGGCGCGGCTACGAACGGCTGCCCGTCCGTGTTGGCCGCGTTCGGGTACGTGCCGAAGTAGTGGTCGAAGGAGACGTTCTCCTGGAAGATCACGACCAGGTGCTGGATCGGCGTCTCCGTTGCCGATCGGTGGTCGCCGCCGTGGTCCTTGACCCCGGCCTGCGTCGTCGCCGCGAGCGCGGCCGCGGCGGCCGCGACCACTGCCGGCAGGAGCAGCCGGCGAATGCGTCCTCTCATCGTTCCCCCCTTGCGCGGATTGGACTGAATCGCGCCGATCCTCGGCGCCGGGGGCGGCGCCGTGGGCGTCGACCCGGCGAACGAGCGGAAACGGTTCGGTGACGGTCGGGCCGGCGCCGCTGGCGCAGGACGGCGGCGGCGCCGGTTACGCCGACGGCGATCCCCGTCACGGTCTCCACCGCGTGCAGCGCGAATCCGGCGGCGAGTGCGGCCCGCAGGGGCACGCCGTGGGCATGGAAGGCGAGCGCGGCGGCCCCGCCGGCGACGCCGACGTTCGCCGGCGTGAGCGGGACGACGCCGGCGAGCTCGAGCGCGGGCACGACGAGGAGCGCCGCGGTCAGCGGGTGCGGGACGCCGAGCGCGGCGCCGGCGAGCGTGGCGGCGGCGATGCGCGCGGCGATCGTGCCGGCGACCCAGGCGGAGAGAGAGGCGAGGCAGCGCGGTCCTGCGCCGCGTAGCGGCGCGAGCAGGGCGGCCGCGCGTCGAGAGCCGCGGCAGGCCAGCAGCCAGGCACCGGCGAGCGGCAGTGTCGCGGCTCCCGCAGCGGCGATCGCGAGCGGCGGCACCGGCAGCCGGGCCGCGACGGCCCCGGCGATCGCGAGCGGCACCACGGCGAGCCAGCGGGCGGTGCCGACCGCGGCGGCGACGCCGCCCGCGGCGAGCAGGCCGCCGGGCACGACGCGGCCGAACAATCCGAGCCGCACGGCGTCTCCCGCACGCGCCGGCACGAGCGTGTTCACGAGCGACCCGGCGCCGTAGCGCGCACAGGCGTCGCCGAGCGAGAGCGTGGGTCCGAGCAGCGTCCGCCAGCTCGCCGCGGAGCAGGCGACGGCGGTGGCGAAGCAGCAGCCGGCGAGCACGAGCTCCCCGGGATTCGCTCCGCGCAGCGCGGCGAACATCGGTCGTCTCTTCGGCGCCGGCGGGTGACCTTCCGGGCCGGGCGGCAGGACCGCCACCGGCCCGTCCCACCTCTGTAACAACTCGTTACTCGGTCAGGGGAGCCGGTGGCCGCGGGTGGCCGCCTCGCGGAGCCGCGCGGCGAGTGCGGGCGTGAGCGCTCCGGGCTCGAGTTGCCACGACCAGTTGCCGTACACCCCGCCGGGGTGGTTCATGCGGGCTTCGCTGCCGAGCCCGAGCACGTCCTGTGCCGGGATCATCGCCAGCGCCGCGCGCGACTGGAGCGCGATCTCGATCAGGCCCCAGTGCGGCTCGGCCGGGTCGAGCCCCGTCGCCACACGGTCTCGCTGCCTGAGGTCGTGGAACCAGCCGACGGTCGTGTCGGTGTCGTGCGTGCTCGTGTACACGACCTGGCTTTCGCGGTGGTTTCTCGGTGCGTGCGGGTTGTCGCGCGCGCCTCCGAATGCCCAGTGCAGGACGACCATCCCCGGCAGGCCGAGCTCGTCGCGCAGCCGGTGCACCGGCGGTGTGATCACGCCGAGGTCCTCCGCGATCACGGGCAGGTCGCCGAGCGCCTGCTCGATCGTCCGGAAGAGCTCCAGGCCGGGGCCGCGGCGCCAGCGCCCGCGGCGCGCCGTCTTGTGCCCCGCCGGAATCGCCCAATACGAGACGAACCCGCGGAAGTGGTCGATCCGCGAGACGTCGACGAGCTCGACGCCGCGGCGAAAGCGCTCGACCCACCAGCGGTAGCCGGTCGCCCGGTGCTGCGGCCAGTCGTACAGCGGGTTGCCCCAGTGCTGGCCGTTTGCGCTCAGCGCGTCCGGCGGTGCGCCGGCGACCTCGCCGTGCGCGAACAGCTCCGGCCATGCCTCGACGTCGGCGCCGATGTCGGAGACGTAGATCGGCACGTCCCCGATCAGGCGCACGCCGCGCTCGCGTCCGTACTCGCGCAGGGCGTCCCACTCCCGCTCGAAGCGCACCTGACCCGCGATCGCGCCGGGGCCGGCGAAGCGCGCCCACTCCCCGATCCAGTAC
>JBEKEH010000078.1:0-29162 GCA_050013935.1 Gaiellaceae bacterium
TCACGCGGACAGATCGTGAGGAAGACACCAGCAAGGTCAGTCAGATAACGAGTCACACGCGAGCACGGTCGACGCCAGCCTGGCCAAAGCTCCAGACGGAACCACCCGCACTCTCACAGCCAGCTAAGAGGACGGCGGCTCCGCCGCCGTCCGCTCTGCGAAGCACACACATAACCCGGGGAGAAACGCACAGCGTTTCTCCCCGCCTACTCCCACTCGATGGTGGCGGGCGGCTTCGACGTGACGTCGAGCACGACGCGGTTCACGCCGGGGATCTCGTTCACGATCCTGTTGGAAACGGCCTCGATCAGGTCGTACGGCAGGCGCGCCCAGTCCGCCGTCATCGCGTCGTCGCTCGTGACGGCTCGGATCACGACCGGATAGCCGTACGTGCGCTCGTCGCCCTGCACGCCGACCGACCGGATCGCCGGCAGCACGGCGAACGACTGCCAGAGCTCGCGGTAGAGCCCGGCGCGGCGAACCTCCTCCTGGATGATCGCGTCCGCCTCGCGGAGGATGTGTAACCGCTCCGCGGTGACGTCGCCGATGATCCGGATCGCGAGCCCCGGCCCCGGGAACGGCTGGCGCCAGACCATCCGTTCCGGCATCCCGAGCTCCTCGCCGACGCGCCGCACCTCGTCCTTGAACAGGAGCCGCAGCGGCTCGACGAGCCGCATCTTCATGTCCTCGGGCAGCCCGCCGACGTTGTGGTGCGACTTGATCGTCGCGGCGACGCCCTCCGTGCCCCCCGACTCGATCACGTCGCTGTAGAGCGTTCCTTGCACGAGCCACCTGACGTCGCCCAGCCGGCGCGCCTCCTCCTCGAAGACGCGGATGAACTCGCGGCCGATGATCTTCCGCTTCTGCTCGGGATCCTCGACGCCGGCGAGCAGATCGAGGAAGCGGTCCTGCGCCTGCACGTGCACGAGCGGCACGTGGAAGTGCTCGCCGAACGTTTCGACCACCTGCTCGCCTTCCCCCTTGCGCAGCAGGCCGTGGTCGACGAAGACACACGTCAGCTGGTCGCCGACCGCTTTGTGCACGAGCAGCGCTGCGACCGCCGAGTCGACGCCGCCCGACAGCGCGCAGAGCACTCGCTCCGAGCCGACCCGCGCGCGGATGCGCTCGACCTGCTCCTCGATCACCGCGGCCGGCGTCCACGCGGGCGGCGCGTCCGCGATCTCGTAGAGGAAGTTCTTCAGCATCTCCATCCCGTGCTGGGTGTGCACGACCTCGGGATGGAACTGCACGCCGTAGAGCTGCCGCTCACGCGCCTCGAAGGCGGCGATCGGCGTCGACTCGGAGCTCGCCGTGACGACTCCTCCTTCCGGAGGTGCAACGACAGAGTCTCGATGACTCATCCACACGATCTCGTCCTCGACGAGTCCCTCGAATAGCGCTCCGCGCGCAGTGTGGAGCGCGGTGCGGCCGAACTCGGACACGCCCGTGCGGTCGACGCGGCCGCCGAGATCCTGCGCCATCAGCTGCATGCCGTAGCAGATGCCGAGCGTCGGGATGCCGAGCTCGAAGATCCGCGGGTCGACGCGCGGCGCGTTGTCCGCGTACACCGACGCGGGCCCGCCGCTGAGGATCAGCGCGTACGGGTTGCGCGCGCGCACCGCCTCGGGCGAGATCGAGTGCCCGACGAGCTCGGAGTAGACGCGGCACTCGCGCACGCGGCGTGCGATCAGCTGCGAGTACTGCCCGCCCAGGTCGATGACGAGCACCGGGCGATCCTCGGGCCCGGGGAACTGGACGACCTGCGCCCCCTCAGCGGCGATAGTTCGGCGCCTCCTTGGTGATCGTCACGTCGTGCGGGTGCGATTCGCGGAGCCCGGCGGCGGTGATCCGCACGAACCGTGCGCCCTTCATCTCCTCGAGCGTCGCCGCGCCGCAGTAGCCCATCGACTGACGCAGGCCGCCGACGAGCTGGTGCACGACCTGCTCGAGCGGCCCCTTGTAGCCGGTGCGGCCCTCGATCCCCTCGGGAACGAGCTTGTCGACG
Source organism: Gaiellaceae bacterium (assembly GCA_050013935.1). Lineage (GTDB taxonomy): Bacteria > Actinomycetota > Thermoleophilia > Gaiellales > Gaiellaceae > Palsa-739. The sequence continues at coordinate 2,006 of JBEKEH010000078.1, forward strand.
TCCTCGACGTCGCCCTGGAAGTAGCGGTCCTTCGAATACGAGCGCGCCTTCATCGCTCCCAGGGAGCCCATGCCGCGGTACTCCTTGAAGCGCTCGCCCTGGTAGAGGATCACCTCGCCGGGCGCCTCCTCGACGCCGGCGAGCAGCGAGCCGAGCATCACGGTGTCCGCGCCCGCCGCGATCGCCTTCGCGACGTCGCCGGACGACGTGAGGCCGCCGTCGCCGATCACCGGCACGCCCTCGGGGGCTGCGGCCTCGGCGCAGTCGTAGATCGCGGTCACCTGCGGCACGCCGACGCCCGCGACCACGCGGGTCGTGCAGATCGAGCCCGGTCCGACTCCGACCTTCACCGCGTCGGCGCCCGCGTCGATGAGCGCGCGCGCCGCGTCGCCGGTCGCGATGTTCCCCGCGACGACGTCGACCGTGACGGCGCTCTTGATCTTCCGCACCATCTCGAGCACGCCGCGCGAGTGCCCGTGCGCGGTGTCGACGACGAGCACGTCGGCGCCGGCCGCGACGAGGGCCTGCGCGCGCTCGAGCGCGTCCGGCCCGACGCCGACGGCCGCGGCGACACGGAGCCGGCCGCGCTCGTCCTTCGTCGCCTGCGGGTACTGGATCTTCTTCTGGATGTCCTTGACGGTGATGAGCCCGCGCAGCTTGCCGCCGGCGTCGACGACCGGGAGCTTCTCGACCTTGTGCCGGTGGAGGATCTCCTCGGCCTCGGCGAGCGTCGTCCCGACGGGCGCCGTGATCAGGTTTCGCGCCGTCATCAGCGCCGTCACCGGCTGGTCGACGTCGTCCTCGAAGCGGAGATCGCGGTTGGTCAGGATCCCGACGAGGATCCCGGCGGCGTCGGTGATCGGGATGCCGGAGACCTTGTAACGCGCCATCAGCTCGAGCGCGTCGCGCACGAATGCGTCGGGCGGCAGCGTCACCGGCTCGACGATCATCCCGGACTCGGACCGCTTCACCTTGTCGACCTCGGCCACCTGGTCCTCGATCGAGAGGTTCCGGTGGACGACGCCGATCCCGCCTTCGCGCGCGAGCGCGATCGCGAGCCGCGCCTCGGTGACGGTGTCCATCGCCGCCGACACGATCGGAATGCTCAGCTCGATCGAGCGGCTCAGCCTCGTCCTCGTCGAGACGTCGTTCGGCAGCACGTGCGACTCCGCCGGCACGAGCAGCACGTCGTCGAACGTGAGCCCCTCCTTCGCGAACTTCCGGTCCAGCTCCAGCAGGCGGTGGACCTCGTCCGGACGGAGCTCGACGCTCATGCAGAGCCTCCCTTCATGCACGAAACCCAGGCGCCGTCGGGTCGCCTGGGCTCGGAATCGCGGTGCTGCGCGAGGACTTTCAAGGAACGGCGATCGTACCACTGCCCGCGGACGCGGCCGAGCCACACACCCTCCTAACACGCGCGGGCTACCGTGGCAGTGATGCGCATGCTGCTCGCCGCGCTTGGGTTCGCGGCCGTGGCCGTGCACACGGCCGCCGCCGCCGCGCCGAGCCCGCAGACCCTCTACGAGAGCCAGCCCGACCACCTGATCAGCGCGTTCGCCCAGGACGGTCCGGTGCTGGCCTGGTTCGAGGCGAGCAGCACGGACTGCAACGCCGTCATCGTCAACCAGATCGGCAACGGCACGTACATCAAACTGCCGGCGACGACGACGCAGAACGTCACCTGCCGCTGGGAGGTCGTCCCGCCCGTGCAGCTCAGCCTCGCGGGCCAGAACCTGCTCTGGACGCTCCGCGAGGCCGCCCCGCCCGCGCCCCTGCCATTCGACTACGTCCTCGGCGCCGGCGTCGGCGACCCCAACGAGCGGCGGTTCCTGGAGATCGCGCACGCGAAGCAGGGTGCCGGGCTCTGGCTCGGCGGCATCGCCGGCGACTCCGACACCCTCGTCTACGCGGTCACGTCGGTGGACTACGTCAACGAGGTCACCTGCCTCTCCGACCCGAGCCTCCCCGGAGCGTGCGCGCTGAAGATCGCCGGCGGGGGCATCCACCGGACCGTCGGCCGCTCCGACACGCTCGTGCCGCAGACGTCGGCGGCGGTTGCGGTAGCGGCCGCCGGCACGACCGTCGCCTACGTCCCGGCGGTGGCGATCGGCAAGCACGGGCAGCCGCTCGCAGGCGCGCACACGCCGATCGAGATCCGCAACGCCGCGACGGGTGAGCTGATCGGCGAGGTCACACCGCGGGGAACGCCGGTCGCGATCGCGCTGTCGTCGACCATGCTCGCCACGCTCGAGCGGACGCCGCTCGGCCTGCGCCTCGGGTGGTATGCGCCGAGCGGCGGCTCCCTCGGCGGCTCGGTCCCGGTGCCGAAAGACGCGAGTCCCGAGCTCTCGGCCGGTGCCCGGCTGATCGTCTTCCACGTCGGCCGATCGATTCGCTGCGTGGACGTGACGAGCGGCCGCGTGCGCACGCTGGCCGGCGCCGCGTCGACGCCGATCGGCCTCTCGGTGGAGGGCAACCGCGTCGCCTGGGCCGAGAACGTGAAGGGCCGCGGCAGGATTCGCGACCTGATCGTGAAGGGCTAGCCCGGGTCGGGCTAGACCGGATCGAGCTCGAAGAGCTCGACTCCGGCCGCGAGGCGGGCCGCTTCGCGCGGATCGAAGCGGCCGGCGCCGAGCTCGAGCACGGACGCAGCGGCGCAGCCCACCGCGGTGCGGAGCGCTTCGTCCGGCGGCCGGTCGTTGAAGCGGGCCGCGAGGAAGCCGGCAAGCAGGACGTCGCCCGCGCCCACCGGCGCCACCGGCTCGAGCCGGGCCACCGCGGCGCGGAGCCGGCGCACCTGCCGCTCCTCGCGGAAGAGCGCGAAGCACGAGCTCTCCTCCGTGATCAGCACGTTCCGTGCACCGAGGTTCGCGATCGTCTCGAGCGCCATCAGGAAGTCCTCTTCGCTCTCGAACTCCTGGCCGACGAGGCTCTCGGCTTCGCGCTGGTTCGGCGTCACCAGGAACGGCTCGGCCTCGACGCCGACGCGGAGCGGTTCGCCCTCGCAGTCGAGCACGCAGAGGACTCCGCGCCGGTTCAGGTCGCGGATCGCCTCGGCGTAGAAGTCGTCCTCGACGTCTCGCGGCAGCGAGCCGGAGAAGACGACGTAGGAGGCGACCGGCGTGAGGTAGTGCAGCTTGTCGAGCAGCGTCTCGAGCTCCTCCGCGCGCACGGCAGGCCCCCACTCGTAGATCTCGCTCAGCGCCCCCGTCGTCGGGTCGACCACGGCGATCGACGTGCGCGACTCGTCGGCGATGCGGACGAAGTCGTTGAGGATTGCCTCGCCGGCGAGGTCGGCGACGATGCGGTCGCCGGTGCGGCCGCCGGCGAGCCCCGTCGCCACCACCGGCGCGTCGAGGAGCTTCAGCGCGCGTGCGACGTTGATGCCCTTGCCGCCGGCGAGGGTGAGGCTGGAGCTCGCCCGGTGCCGGTGGCCGAGCTGGAAGTTCGGCACCGTGAGCGTGCGGTCCACGGCGGCATTGAGGGTGACGGTGACGATCACGGGAGGATGCCCCAGAGATCATGAACGGTCCGGGTCGCGTACCAGCGTAGCCTGCCGGCCAATCCCGGCCGCGCGACGGATCGCGCCGCAAGGAGTGGCCGGGTGCCGAGCAGCTTCCCGCCGGCCCAGATCTCGATCCGGCCCAGCCGCTGCCCCTGCCGCACCGGCAATGCGGCCGCGGACGAGGCGATCACGCGCTGGACGACCGGACGTCCGACCCGCACGACGCGCACGAGCGGCTTCGACGCGAGGAGCGGCACGGCAGGGAGCCCGTAGGGCAGCGACGCCGACGCATAGGGCTTCGGCGCGACGAGCGTCAGCGTCCGGTACTGCGAGACGCCCCAGGAGAGCAGCCGCTCGAGGTCGGCGTTCCGCTGCGCGCGTGTCGGGCTGCCGAGGATGACGGCGTAGATGGTGTAGCCCTGCCGCCGCGCAGCCGCGACCTCGCACCAGCCGGCATTGTCCGTATGACCGGTCTTGACGCCGATCAGGCCCGGGAAGACGCCGAGCAGGTCGTTCCACGTGTGTACGGTGAACCGTCCGTCCTCGATCGCGTCGCTGCGCTCGCGCACGATCGCGCGCACGACGGGCGACCGCATCGCCGTTTGTGCGAGCACTGCGACGTCGTGCGCGCTGGAGACGTGCCCCGGCGCATCGAGCCCGTCCGGCCGCACGAAGTGCGTTTCGTGCAGGCCGAGCTGCTGCGCGCGCGTGTTCATCCAGGAGATGAAGAGCGGTAGGTCGCCGCCCGATGCCGCGTCGGCGAGCGCGTCCGCAGCGTCGTTCGCGCTCTGGATCAGCGCGCCTTCGAGCAGGTCGTGCACGGTGATTCGCTGCCCGCCGTGCAGCGGGATCCGCGACCCGCCGACCCGCGCCGCCTGCCGCGGGACGGTGACGACCTCGTCGAGGTCGAGGTGCTTCAGCGCGACGAGCACGGTCATCAGCTTCGTGATGCTCGCGATCGGCAGCTGCGCGTGGGCATCACGTGACGCGAGCACCTCGCCGGTCGAGGCGTTGACGACGGTGAACGCGCGCGCGTCCGGCTGCGGGACCGCGGCGTGAGCCGCTCCGGCGAAGACGAGGACCACGACGAAGCCCGTGAGCAGCCGCTGCATCCGGACGCGAAGAGTACCCGGAGCCCTTGTCTGAACCCCGAGGCCGGAGGCCAACGCGGCAGCGTTGGCCGGAGGCCGGATCCACGCGGGCGGGGACGCGTCAGCGCCACCGACCGCGCTTCCCGGCCCAGCCGCCCCGCGCCGTAAGAGGCCGGCGGCTCGGCCGCCGGCCGCTCTGCGGAGCACATCCTGAACCGGGCGGGAAACCGGAGGTTTCCCGCCCGTCACCTGACGCGTAGCTTTTCCCCGATCTGGAGCGCGTCCGAGCTGACGCCCGGGTTGAGCTGCTCGAGCTGCGTGACCGTCGTCCCCTCCTTCGCCGCGATCGAGCCGAACGTGTCGCCGCGCGTCACGGTGTAGTACTGCGCGCCGGCGGCCGTCGTAGCAGCCGGTGTGGTCGTCGTCGGCGTCGCCGGCGGGGCGACCGGAACCGTCGAGGCGCGCGTGACGGGGCCGAGCGCCGTCGTCGCAGGGGCCGGGCTGCCGCCACCGAGGCCGGACCGGATCAGCAGCACCGCGATCGTCACGGCGAGCAGGAAGGCCGCCGGCGCGGCGTACCGCGCGAGCCGCCGGCGCAGGGTCGGAGCGGGCACCGGCTACCAGCCGGAGGCGGCCCAGACCTCGCGCGCGAGCCGGGCGGCCTCGGCCCCGACGGCGGCGCGCCAGTCGCCGCCGCCGCCGCGGTACGCGTAGATGACCGAGCGCGAGGCGGCGACGAGCGCACTAGCCGGTCCGCTGGTGAACGCGCCGGCGACGTCGCCCGGGCTGCCGCCCTGCGCGCCGACCCCCGGCAGCAGCAGCACCGCCTGCGGCAGCAGCCGCCGCGCCTCGGCGACCTCGCGCGGGAAGGTCGCGCCGACGACGGCGCCGACCGCGGAGAGCCCGCGCGTCCCGACGAGCTCCTCGCCCCATTCGCGCACGAGCCCGGCGACGTGCTGCCACATCCGCGTGCCGTCGGAGAGCGTCACGTCCTGCACGTCGGCTCCGCCCGCGTTGGACGTCTTGACGAGGCAGAAGATGCCGGCTCCCTCCCGCCGGCAGGCGGCGAGGAACGGCTCGACCGCGTCACGCCCGAGGTACGGGTTCACGGTCACTGCGTCGGCGAGCGGCGGCTCGTCGCCGCGCGCCTCGACGAACGCCGCCGCGTACGCACGCGCGGTCGGGCCGATGTCGCCGCGCTTCGCGTCCGCGATCACGAGCACTTTCGCTGCGCGCGCGTATTCGCACACGTGCTCGAACGCGCGCACGCCGTCGGCACCGAGCGCTTCGAAAAACGCGGACTGCGGCTTCACCGCGACGGCGTACGGCGCGACCGCGTCCACGATGCCGCAGCAGAACCGCTCACAGGCGGACGCGGCGTGCTCGCGGCCGAGCACGGTCTCGCCGCGCAGCTCGAGCGGCAGCTGCTCGGTGACGGGATCGAGACCGACGACGAGCTGGCTGCGCTTCCGCTCGACCGCCTCGGCGAGCCGGTCGGCGAAGTGCGCGACCGAAACCGCCGGGCCGGCGTGCACGTCCTGCGCCATCGCGGCCCAATGTACTCCCCGAACCGGAATGCGCGAGGGGCCGCTTCGGCGGCCCCTCGTCGATCTCAGAGGAGACGTGCCCGGGGGTGCTGCGCTAACCGCCCTTGACGGCTGACTTGAGCCCGCTGCCGGCTGAGAACTTCGGGACGCGCGCGGCCGGGATGTGCACCTTCTGTTCCGGATTGCGGGGATTGACTCCCATACGCGCGGCGCGCTGCTGCGTCGAGAACTTGCCGAAGCCGGTGAAGGCCACGTCGCCACCGCTCTTCAACGTATCCGTGATCGCGTCGAGAAACGCGTCCACCGCCTTGCCGGCGTCGCGAGCTGTCAACTGGCTCCGCCGGGCGACTTCCGCCACGAACTCCTGCTTGGTCACGTGCCTCTCCTCCTGTCGTTGTTCGGTTGCACGGGCCAGATTGACCCTACCAGGGTCGTAGTTACGGCTCAACCATGCGGTTTTGCTGGGCTTTTCGCCCTCGCGAGCAGGTCTCCTGCACGGAAGAGCGGCCGGAGGCGCACGGCGTGGCGCGCGAGGGCGTCCGCGCCACCCTCTTCGCGGTCGACCACACAGACCGCCGTGTGGACGACGAGACCGGCCGCGCGCAGCGCCTCGACGGACTCGAGCAGCGCGCCGCCGGAGGTGACCACGTCCTCGACGAGACACACCTGCTCGCCGTCCTCGTACGGGCCTTCGAGCCGGTTGCCGGTCCCGTACTCCTTCGCCGCCTTGCGCACGATCAGAAACGGCAGCCCCGACTCGAGCGACGCCGCGGCCGCGAGCGCGACCGCGCCGAGCTCGGGCCCCGCGAGCCGCGCCGCGTCGGGCGCATGCTCGCGGACGGCGGCCGCGATCCGCTCGCCGAGCGGCCGCAGCAGGTCGGGCCTCGTCTCGAACCGGTACTTGTCGAGGTAGTAGCGCGAGCGCTTGCCCGAGCGGAGCAGGAAGTCGCCCTCGAGGTAGGCGTGCTCGACGAGCGCCGCCGCCAGCGCCTCGTCGTTCACCGGCGTGCAGCGCCGAGCGCGTCGCGGGCGATGCCCAGGAGCTTCTCCGCCTCGGGCGAGCCGTCCACGAACGTGACCATCGAGCCGTCGTTGAAGTAGACGTCGACGCGCTCGCGCCGCCGTCCCGTCGAGCGCCGGTAGAGCACGCTGCCCGCGAAGACGCCCGTGCCGAAGCCGACCAGGCTGAGGAGCTTACGCTTCACCGTCGTCCGCTCCCTCGCTCCCGCTCTCGGCGGCGCGGCGCCGCCGCTTCGGCCTGGCCGGCTCGGCGGCCGCGCCGCGCAGGCAGCTCTTCAGGTCGTAGAAGACGAGCCCGACGGTCGGGTCCGGGCCCGTCGTTGCCGCGATCAGCCGAGGGCCTTCGGAAACGACGAAGACGCTCCCCTCGTGCATCGAGGCCTCGAGCTGGGTGACCGTACCGCCTGTGCGGAAGCCGGTCGCGCCCTCGAGCAGCGAGCCCGCCGCGCCGACGAGCGCCCGGGCGGCGCTCTCGTCCGCGAGCGTCGAGCCCTGGATGGTGCCCTCAGCGTCGAAGAGCACGGCAGCCTCGATCTGCGACGAGATCTCGGTCAGATCCGCGAGTGCCTGAGCGGCGTCCATTCCTCTCTGAGGCTAGTGGAACTCGACCAAGAATGACGACTGTGCCGTCTAGGTCGAGTTCCAACGGTGCAAACTCCGTCCCATGGGGAGCCGTTCATCCCTCCTATGGCCCGCGGCGCGTAACTTGGACGCGTAGGTTGCTGATCCGAAAGAGGGCGCTCGTGGCGAAGTTCTTCGCCGACCGCGGCACGCATCTCGCCGCGATGGTGGCGTACTTCGCGCTGCTCTCGTTCGTGCCGCTCGTCTTCCTCGCACTCGCGCTGCTCGGGCTCGCCCACCGCGCCGACGCTTCCGACTTCCTGGTGAAGGAGCTGAGCCGCGCGTTTCCCGGCAGCTCGCTCCACAGCATCCTCTCGCTCGTGCACAAGGTGCAGGACAACGCGACGACGCTGGGGATCATCGGCGGCGTCGGCCTGCTCTGGTCGTCGCTGTCACTGTTCAGCGCGCTCGAGTCCGCGTTCAACATCGTCTACGGGCGGCCGAACCGCAGCTTCCTGCGCGGCAAGGGCCTCGCCGCCTCGGTGATGGTCGGCTCGCTCGTGACATTGTTCGCGAGCCTCGTCGTCGGCGCGCTGGGCGTCGAAGGACTGAAGCAGTACACGCCCGGGTTCGTGGGTAACAGCGCCGTCGCGTACATCGTCTCGATCGCGGTCTCCCTGGTCGGCGTCTTCCTCTTCCTGTTCGCCGTCTACCTGCTGCTGCCGAACGCACCGGTGACCGTGCGCGACGCGCTGCCCGGCGCCGTCGCGGCGGCGGTCGTGCTCGAGGCGTCGTTTCAGGTGCTGCCGGTGTTCGTCCGCTACGCCGACGTGAACGTGACGCTGCGCGCGCTCGGCGGCCCGGCGATCCTCCTCCTCTGGCTCTACGTGATGGCGAACGTGATCGTCTTAGGCGCCGAGCTCAACTGGTGGCAGGCACAGCGGCGCGCCCCCTCCTAGTCCTGCGCCTGCGGTGCGACCGCTCCCTCCTCGACAACCGACTCGACCTCGCCGTTCCGGCGGATGAAGAAGAACCACGTGTGCGCCAGCGCGCCGTGGTTCCACGCCTCGGTGAGCGTGACCACCGCACGGTCGGGCTTCACGAGCGAGACGTCCGTGGAGCAGGTCGCCTGCAGCGTCTTCCCCGGGGACGGGCCGCCCGAGTGCAGGACGCACGGGACCGTGCCCGGCTTGTCCGGGAACAACGGGGCGAGTGCGCGCGCCTGTGCGCTCCGCGCGAAGAAGGCGACGAGCACGCGGTGCTCCGCCTTCTCGTCGCCACCGCAGCCCGCGGCGACGAGCACGAGCGCCGCGCCGAGCGCGGCGAGCAGCGCGCGTGCGGCGCGGGCGCGGTGCGAGTGGCGCAGCTTCCACGCGTCGCCGAGCTCCGCCACCGTCTGCGACTCGCCGTCGGGGACGAAGACCGGGTCATAGCCGAAGCCCTCGCTCCCGCGCGGCTCCTCGGCGATGCGCCCCTCGAGCGTCCCCGTGCCGCGAGCCTCCTCGCCGGAAGGTGAGAGCGCGACGAGCTCGGACACGTAGCGCGCGCGGCGCTGCGGCACGCCCTCGAGCTCGCGCAGCAGCCGTGCGATCGCGGGCGGCCCCTCCGGCGCGTACCGCGCCGAGTGCAGACCGGGACCGCCGCCGAGCGCCTCGACCTCGAGGCCCGAGTCCTCGCCGACCATCCAGCGGTCGGGGTCGCCGACCTCGCGACCGAACCGCGCTTTCACCAACGCGTTCTCGTAATACGTCTCACCCATCTCGTCGGGCCAGTCGCTGCGGTCGAGAGGCTCGATCGACCAACCGGGCAGGAGCTGCTCGAGCTCCTTCGCCTTGTGTGCGTTGCGCGAACAGAACGTCGCCCTCGTCACTCCATCCATCGCACCTCGAGGACGCCGTCGATGTCGGCGACGTTCGCGACGATCGTGGGCGCGGCCGACTTGTGCATCTCCACCTCGACCGCGACGCTGCGGCGGTCGCCCTCCTGTGCCACGTCGAGGGAGACGACGCGCCCGCCGTGCAACTCGATCGTCTCGATCAGCGGCGCCGGGCTGCCGCCCGCGGGGATCTCGACGAGCAGCCGGTCGACCTCGGGGCGGAAGCGATGGATCACGCGGTTAGGGAAGTGCAACCGCCACCGCCACAGCCTGCTCCCGGCCGATCTCTGCGATGCCGACCTCCGCGAGCGTGAGCAGCTCGTCGAGCCGCTCACGCGTGAACGGGTCGCGCTCCGCGGTCGCCTGCACCTCGATCAGCCGACCGTCTCCCGTCATCACGACGTTCATGTCCGTGTCCGCGCTCGAGTCCTCCGCATAGTCGAGATCGAGCAGCGCCACACCGCCGACGACGCCGACCGAGATCGCGGCGACCGAGTCGACGAACGTTCGCGAGAGCCCGAAGCGGTCGAGCGCGCGCATGCCGGCGACGTACGCGCCGCAGATCGCGGCGCAGCGCGTGCCGCCGTTGGCCTGGAGCACGTCGCAGTCGAGCCACATCGTCCGTTCGCCGAGCGCGCGGAAGTCGGCCACAGCGCGCACCGCGCGCCCAATCAACCGCTGGATCTCGACCGTGCGCCCCTGCTGCTTGCCGCGCGACGCCTCACGCTCGATACGCTCGCCGGTGGACGCCGGGAGCAGCGAGTACTCCGCCGTGATCCAGCCGCGGCCCTGGTTGCGCAGCCAGCGCGGCACGTCCTCCTGGATCATCGCCGTGCAGAGCACCTTCGTCTTGCCCTGCGTGATCAGCGCGGAGCCGTGCGCCTGCTCGAGCCAGTCCGGCTCGATCGTGAGCGGGCGCAGCTCGCCCGGACGGCGCCCGTCCGCGCGGCCGCTCATGCGGCCCCCGCGAGCCGGGCGAGAGTCACGTGCTCGACCTCGCGGATCGGGAACTGGAGGAAGCGGCGGCCCCTCTCACGGAACACCTGCGGATCGCCGGTCGTGAGGAAGCGGTATGCGCCCGTGCGCGACGGGTCGTTCTCGATCCCCTTGCGCGCGAGCGTCTCCGCGACCTCGCGCGCCGTCTCCTCGGCCGAGAAGACGAGCGTCACGTCGCGGCCGAAGACGCGCTGCAGGACCGGGCGGATGAGCGGGTAGTGGGTGCAGCCGAGGATCACCGTGTCGACGCCTGCCTCCTTCAGCGGCTCGGCGTACTCGCGCACCGCCTGCTCGGTCTCCGCGCTGTACGGGTCGCCGCTCTCGATCAGCGGCACGAGCCGCGGGCAGGCGACCGGATGGAAGGAGACACCCGCGTCGAGCGCGACCACGAGGTCGCGGTAGCGGCCCGCGTCGACCGTCGCCTGGGTGGCGAGCAGCCCGATGCGCCGGTTGCGCGTCGCCTGCACGGCGGCGTGCGCCTCCGGCGTGATCACGCCCACGACCGGCACCGTCAGCTCCTCCTGCAACTGCGGCAGCGCCGCCGACGTCGCCGCGTTGCAGGCGACGAGGATCAGCTTCACGTCCTGCACCTCGAGAAAGCCGCCGATCTCCTGGGCGAAGCGCCGGATCTCTGCCAGCGGACGCGGGCCGTACGGCAGCCGCGCGTGGTCGCCGAGATAGACGAAGTCCTCGTGGGGCAGCGTGACGAGGCACTCGTGGAGGACGGTGAGCCCGCCGACTCCGGAGTCGAAGACGCCGACAGGGCGGGAGTCCATGCAGGCGATTCTAGTGAGACGGGAAAACGACTAGGCTTCCGCCCGTCGTGGGTCGCCGGATCGTCCTCCTCGCCGTCCTCGCCGGCGCGCTCGCAGGGGCGGGCTCGGCGTGGGCCGCGACGCCGCAGGAGCTGACGATCACGGCCGCCGACGGCACGCCGCTCTCGTGCGCGCTCGTCGAGCCGGACGGGACCCCGCCCGCGACCGGCTGGCCGGCTGTGATGCTCTTCCACGGCCTCGGCGGCAAGCACGAGGACATGGAGCCGCTCGCCACCGGGTTCCTCGCGCCCGCCGGCTACGCCTCGCTCATGTGCGACGCGCGCGGGCACGGCGCCTCGGGCGGGCTGTTCGGGCTCGACGGACCGACCGACGTCGCCGACACGCAGCTGCTCTTCGACTGGCTCGCGGCGCGACCCGAGGTCTCCGACACGCAGATCGGCGCGCTCGGCATCTCGCTCGGCGGCGGGGCCGTCTGGAACGCCGCGGCGGCCGGCGTCCCGTTCAAGGCGATCGTCCCGGTCATCACGTGGACGAACCTCACGACGGCGCTCGCGCCGCAGGGCCTATCGAAGTCCGGGCTCGTGACGCTGCTCGCACAGGAGGTGCCGACGGCCCGCTGGGATCCCTCGCTGCTCGCCGCGGAGCAGTCGCTCGTGACGAGCACGAACATCGCCCAGGTGTCCGTGCTCGCCGCGCCGCGCTCGGTACTCACGCATCTCTCGTCGCTCTCCGTGCCGACGCTGCTGATCCAGGGCCGCCACGACTTCCTCTTCGACGTCGACCAGGTCGAGGCGGCGTACAAGCTGTTGAGCGGACCCAAGCGGCTCTACCTGGGCGATCTCGGGCACCCGCCGGGCATCTCTCCGGCGACCGCGCCGGACGCCGGAACCTATTGGCCGCTGGCCGTGCAGTGGTTCGACCGGTTCCTCAAGGGGATGCCGAACGGAATCGACAAGCAGGCGACCGTGCAGCTCGCGCACGACCCGTGGGACGGGAAGACGACGACGTACACGGGGCTGCCGTCGACGAAGACGGCGTCGGTCGCCCTGCCGGGGACGACGACGATCGCGAGCGGCGGCAAGGTCGTGCGCGGAGCGCGGCTGACCGGGGGACCGCATGAGACGTTCGGCGACTCGACCGTGACGGTGCGCTACTCCGGAGCGAAGAACTGGGACCGGCTCGTCGCCGTGCTCACGGTCGCCGGCCAGTCGACCCCGATCAGCGCGGGCGGTGTGAAGTTGACCGCCGCGAGCGGCGTCGCGACGATCCGCCTGCTGAACGAGAGCGCGCGGTGAGGCGGGCGCTCGTCGCGCTCGTCGCAGCGTCCCTCCTCGCGGTGCCGGCGGCCGGCGCGGGACGCGCCGACACGCCGGGCGTCACGGCGACGCAGATCCTGCTCGGCGGCACGGGCCCGCTCTCCGGCCCCGAGTCGCAGTACGAGCCGGTGCTCACCGGTGCGCAGGCGTACTTCGCGTACGTGAACGACCACGGCGGCGTCTTCGGGCGGAAGATCGTCTACAAGGTCGAGGACGACTCGTACGACCCGGCGAAGACGGTGCAGTTCACGCGTCAGCTCGTCGAGCAGGACAAGGTGTTCGCCATCTTCAACACGATCGGCACCGAGCACTCGCTCGCGATTCGCGGCTATCTCAACCAGATGCAGGTGCCGGAGCTCTTTGCCGGCACCGGCGCGACGTCGATCGCGGCACAGCACACGCAGTTCCCCTGGACGATCGGGCTGCTGCCGAGCTTCGCAGGCGAGGGCGCGATCTACGGCCGCCAGATCGTCGCGACCAAGCCGGGCGCGAAGATCGGCGTCCTCTACGAGAACGACGAGTACGGCACCGACCTGCTCTCCGGGCTCAAGCGCGGCCTCGGTTCCCACGCGGGCCAGATCGTGTCGACGGCGAGCTACGAGCCGACCGACGTCACGGTCGACTCGCAGGTGCAGCAGCTGCAGGCCTCCGGCGCCGACACGTTCATGATCTTTGCCCTGCCGACCCAGGCGATCCAGGCGTTCGTGTCGGCCGCGAAGCTCGGCTGGAAGCCGACGGAGTACGTCACGTCGATCTCGATCGACCCAGCGGTGATGCAGATCGTGCACGTCAACGCGGGCCCGCAGGCCGGCGTCGGGGCGACGTCGACGGCATTTCTGCACGACCCGACCAACCCGACCCAGCAGAAGGCGGCCGGCGTCCTTCTCTACCGGCAGGTGATGAAGAAGTACCTGCCGAACGAGGACTGGAAGGCCGTCGCGCACCTGTACGGAATGATGGCCGCCTATGCGATGGTCGACGCGCTGAAGCACGCGGGGCGCAACCCGACGCGGCAGAGCCTGCTCCAGGCCGCGACGCACATGAACGAGGTCAATCCGTTCCTGCTGCCGGGCCTGAAGCTGACGACGTCGCCCTCCAACTACTACCCGATCGGAAACACCTACCTCGTGCGCTACCTCCACGGCTACTGGAACGTGCTCGGGAAGCCGCTCAAGACGTCTTGAACCGGACGAAAGGACAGCTGCAGATGAGAGCACCCTTGCGTGCAGCGCTCGTCGCCGTCGCGGCGGCCGCGTCGCTCGTCGCCGCGAGCTCCGCGCTCGCGGCCAACACCGCAACGATCGCCGTCTCCAGTTCCGGGGCGGCGACGACGATCCACATCTTCGTGCCGCAGACGACCGACCCGATCGCCGCGATCACGATCTACGTGCCGGCCGGCTACACGGCCAACCTGAGCCAGGCGGCCAACACGAGCATCGGCTCCGTCAACGCGACCGCGAACGGCCACGACGTCGGACTGACGCTGCCGCTCACAGGGCCGGTCGTGACGGACAACCCGGCACTCCACACCGCCGACGCCTGCTCGCCCACGACGCACGCGGCGGTGTGGAACCTCAACCTCAGCGTCGCCGGGCAGTCGATCGTGCTGCCGCTCTACGTCGACCCGACGGCCGGAGCTGCAACCGAGCTCGGCGCGTACCAGATGCTGATCTGCCTGCCGCCGTGGGACGTGCCGGTGGGAACGCCCGGGCGCTCCTTCGATGGCGCCCAGCTCCTCGACGCGCAGTTCACGGTGAACAACATCTTCACGGTGCCGACGAGCGGCGGGCTGCTCGCCTGGCACACGCTGTTCACGCCGTACACCCCCGGCACCGGCACGGCAAACCTCGTGGGCACGTTCGAGGCACGCGCGCTCGTCGGCTCGCCGTCGCTCTCGCTGAAGGTGGCGAAGAAGAAGGGCAGCTACGCGGCAAGCGGGAAGCTCTCCGAGGGCGGCCTGCCGCTGGCGAGCTCGAGCGTCGTGTTGCTGCGCGGCAGCTCGGCGACGAAGCTCGCGAAGGCCGGGAGCGCGACGACGGACGCGAGCGGCGCCTGGTCGAAGGCCGGAAAGCTGACCGGCAATAAGCCCGTCTACTTCAAGGCGACCGCCACCGTCGCGGAGCGCGACGCGACCGCGCAGGGCTGCGCGACGCCCCTGCCGGCGACCGTCGCGCCGGGCGGCTGCACGAGCGCGACGCTCGGCGCGTGGACCGTGTCGAGCCCCGTGGCGAAGCTCAAGCCGTAACGGATCACCGGGGTCAGGTCTTGCACTAGCGTTCAAGACCTGACCCCGCCAATTCGCATCGGCACCTGCTCGTGGGCGGACGAGGCGCTCTCGAAGTACTTCTATCCGCCGAAGCTGCCCGCGAAGGAGCGGCTCGCCTGGTACGCGGAGCGCTTCGACACGGTCGAGGTGGACTCGACGTACTACCGCCTGCCGGGCGAGTCGATGGTCGCGGGCTGGGCGGAGCGCACGCCGCCGGGATTCACGATGCACGTGAAGGCGTTCGGGCTGATGACGCGGCACCCGGTGAAGCTGGAGGTGCTGCCGGAGGACCTGCGCGCGGAGATGCCCGTCGACGAGAGGGGCCGCGTCGACCGGCCGCCGCTCGAGCTGCGCGGCGAGGTCTTCCGGCGCTTCCTCGAGGCGCTCGAGCCGCTGCGCCGCACAGGGAAGCTCGGCGGCATCCTCTTCCAGCTACCGTCGTACGTCGTGTTCAAGGAAACGTCGCTCGAGTACCTCGAGTGGGCGCGTGCGCAGCTCGGCGGCGACGAGATGCTCGTGGAGTTCCGCCACCGCTCGTGGCTCGACGACGAGAACCGCGCGGAGACGCTCTCGTTCCTCGAGCGAATCGGCGCGACGTACGTGACCGTGGACGCGCCGCGTTCCGACACGGCGAAGAACCTCGTCCCCACCGTGCCGGCGGTGACGTCGCCGACCGCGTACGTCCGCTTCCACGGACGCAATCTCGGCACCTGGAACAAGCGGGGAGGATCGGCCGCGGAGCGGTTCGACTACCTTTACTCGGACGAGGAGCTCGGCGAGTGGGTGGGGACGTTGAAGGAGCTCGCCGGGCAGGCGGAGCAGGCGTTCGCCTTCTTCAACAACAACGCGTCGGCGGAGGATCCGCAGAACCCGCTCGGACGCGTCTCGCAGGCGGCGACGAACGCGCGCCAGCTGCGCCGGCTCCTCGACGTGAACCGCATCCCTGCGACCGGGGCCTTCGACCCCGTCGCAGCATAGAGTTGCTCCGGTGCGCGTTCTCTCGGTGATCCACGGCAACGACGCGCGGGCGGAGCTGTTCGCGCCGGCGATCAAGGAGGGCGGGCACTGCCTCGACGAGTGGAGCTTCGCCTGGGGCACGCCGCCGCCGCGGCAGCTGGACGGCTACGACGCGGTGCTTGTCTTCGGCGGCGCGATGCACGCCGACCAGGAGACCTGGCACCCGTGGCTGCGCGAGGAGACGGTCTGGCTGCAGCAGCTGATCGCCCGGCGCAGGCCGGTGCTCGGCATCTGCCTCGGTGTGCAGCTGCTCGCGCGCGCGGCCAGCTCCTGGGTCGGCCCGCTGCCCGAGCCGGAGATCGGCTGGTGCGGCGTGGAGCTGACGGACGCCGGCGTCTACGATCCGGTCGCCGGAGTGCTGCCGCAGCGTTTCGAGGCGCTGCAGTGGCACTACTACACCTACGGTGTGCCGGCGGGCGCGGTGGAGCTTGCGCGCAGCGACACGTGCACGCAGGCCTTCAGGCTCGGCGACGCGTGCTGGGGCGTGCAGTTCCATCCGGAGGTGACGACGGCGCAGTTCGAGGGGTGGATCGCCGACAGCGACGACCCGCTGCCCGACCCGGACGCGCTGCGAGCGTCGATCCCGGGCAAGATGGACCGCTGGAACGAGCTCGGGCGCGCGTTGTGCTGCGCGTTTCTCGAGGCCGCGGAACGCGTGCTCGCGCGCGCGGCCTGAGCGCGAATTGCCTCTCGACGCGCTCGGCCTCGCACTCGCGGCAGCGGTGCTCCATGCCGGCTGGAACGTGCTGCTGCGCGGCGCGCGCGACGTCGAGGCGACGACCGCCGCGACGCTCGGGCTGGCGGTCGTGCTGTTCGCGCCCGTCGCAGCGGCGACGTGGGACGTCCATGCCGCGGCGTGGCCGTACATGGCCGCCTCGGCGGTGCTGGAGACCGTGTACTTCTTCGTGCTCGTCGCGGCGTACCGGCAGCGGGAGCTGTCGGTCGTCTATCCGGTCGCGCGCGGCTCGGCCCCGGTGCTCGTGCTGCTCGGCAGCGTGGTCGTGCTCGGCCACAGCGTGTCGGGCGGCCAGGTGGCCGGCATCACCCTCGTCGCCGCGGGCGTCCTGCTCGTGCGCGGGCTCGCGCGCGGGGCGGAGGGCGTCGCGATCGGCCTCGCGATCGGACTCTGCATCGCGGCCTACACGCTCGTGGACAAGGACGGCGTGCGCCACGCGGCGCCGCTGCCGTACCTCGAGGTCGTGATGACGCCGTCCGCGCTCACCGCGTGCGCGTGGCTCGTCGCGCGTCGCGGCGTGCCGGTGCTGCGCGCCCAGCTCGGCCGGGTGACGTTCGCCGCCGCGGTCGGCTCCTTCGGCGCGTACGCCCTCGTGCTCGCAGCTCTGAAGCTCGCGTCTGCTCCGTCGGTCGCAGCCGTGCGCGAGACGAGCGTCATCGTCGCCGCGCTCCTCGCCGCCGCGTTCCTGCACGAGCAAGTGACCCCGCTGCGCCTCGCCGGCACTGCTGCCGTTGCCGGCGGCGTGGCCCTCCTGGCACTGTCGTAAGGCGCTGACTCTCCGGTCGGGTCCGGTGCTGGTACGACACGGTGTCAGACCCGGGTCTGACACCGGACTCGCGCGTAAGTCGTGACGGTTCCGTGACGGTGTCTGACCCGGGTCTAAGGTGACGCAAAAAAAGTTCCGCAAGTAACTAACGTTGCAAGTATCCTGTCCCGGGACGGTCGCGTGACCTCGTTGGGACGAACGGGCGATGGCAACCTGGCCGGGGCCTACGGTCAGAGCGGGCGGGGTTCGGCCGATGAACTGGTCTGGAGGCGTCGAATTCGTCTGGGGGTGTACTGCTTAGCGCCTGACCGGAGCGCTTGACGTCCAGGGAGGCAGGGATTCGATGGCTAGTCTCCGTCAAGCTCAAGCAGCTCGCGCGTGGTCTTCGGTTCCTTGCGGAGTGCCTGCTCCGAGACGTAGCGCTGCTTTTGGACGAAGCCTGTTCCAGGGCCGGTCGTGGTGTGTCGGATCGGCGCGGTGAGACGAAGCGTCTCTTCGTCTTCGCGTCCCGAAAGGGCATAGACGCTGTGCTGATCAGTCGTGTTACGAGCGCCGTCGGCGATCACGCGCTCGACAATCCGCGCGAGCGCCTCGCGACCCTCCGACCGGAAGCCGTCGACCGCCTCCGGCGTGAACGCCACATCGTGTGCGATGTCGAGGATTTTCGGGAACTCAGGCTTCACCTCTTGCCCCGAGTAGAACCCGAATCTCTCGACGTCGCGGCTGAAGAAGCGCCGGTTTTGGCAGATGTATGCGCTGTAGGTCCGGTACTCGCGATAGCCGACACCGCCGGCGGCGACAAGCGCGACGTTCTTCACCAAGGCGAGGAGTGCGGCGATCTCGGCTGGATCAAGCCTTTCACGCGCGGGCCGTCCGCTCTTGACCGTGATTTCCGCGATGGCTGCCTTGGAGAGACCCGAGGCACGCGCGAGTTCCGTGCCTGGGATGCCTGCGCCGCGGCCGAGGGCGATCAACCGCCTCAGATTCTCTCCAACCGCCGCGTTCAGGTCGGCTTCCCGGCGGATCGTTTCGATGAAGTCTTCCTCGGGCAAGAACATGTGGGCTCGCTTTATTAGAAATAGATAATTGTATGGACGTAGTGCATCATGTATCTCGGCTGCCCTCCTGTCAAGGGCAGAAGCGGGCCTATGCGCGCTGGCTCGTCTTGGGCCGAGATGGGTTTGGGCGCCTTGGACGTCGCGGCTTTTCGTCGCCGAGAGCAGGGGCTGCGAGAATCGGACGCGTGATGGTGCTGACTAACGATCCGATTCCGGGATGACGGCCGTGCTCCTAGCGAACCGTCCGTTGACGCCGCTGGCGGAGCCGTGGGTGCACTCGGATGTGGCATTCGCGGCCGAGCGCCTCGATGGCGTTGCCATCGATATGGGCCTCTTCACTCATTGCACCTTCGCGAACGTGAGCTTCAAGGGCTGCACGGTCAGCGACTCTCGTTTCATCGACTGCACGTTCGATTCGTGCTATTTCCGGAAGACCGCGATCCAGAACTGCAAGTTCGACGGGTGCAAGTTCGTCGACTGTGACTTCCCGCAGGTCCGCGTCCAGGGAACGAACTTTATGTTCCCGCAGTTCAAGGGCTGTTTCATCAACTTCGACGAGATGCAGCCCAACCTCCCGGCCGAGCCCCAACTTCGGGAAATGGTGGCGATCGAGCTCGCTCGTGAGGCGTACACGCTCGGAGACACCCGTGACGCCCGCCGCTACCGGCTGGAGGCGCTTCGAGCGCATGAGAGGCATCTCCTGCAGGCGTTCAAGGCATCAAGCAGCTACTACCGCGAGCACTACGACCTGCTCGGTCGGCTCGAAGCCGGAGTCGCATGGATCGGCAGCCAGGTGAACAGGCTGATCTGGGGCAACGGCGAACGCGGATTCACGCTGCTTCGCAACTTCCTTCTGCTGGTCTTCATCGGATTCCCGCTTCTCTTCTACGCCTTTGGCGGCGTC
This sequence comes from Gaiellaceae bacterium, assembly GCA_050013935.1. Lineage (GTDB taxonomy): Bacteria > Actinomycetota > Thermoleophilia > Gaiellales > Gaiellaceae > Palsa-739. Next base: position 21,441 of record JBEKEH010000078.1, read on the forward strand.
CAAGCTGCAAGCGGAAAGATCACGACCGCCGATTACGTACTGCTCAGCATCGACACCGCAACGAGCTACAGCGGGCTCTCGGGCGTGCACCTCGTATCGACGGCGTCGAGAATCGTTGGTGCTTCGGAAATCACGGTGGGGCTGCTCGCGTTTGGTCTTTTCATCACCATCCTCTTCCGCCGCATCACCCGGTGGCGGTGAAGCACCCGATGTCTGTCTGGATCTACGGGTCCGTGGCGCGAGGAGACGCCGACGACCACAGCGACGTTGACGTCCTCGTCGCTGGCGACGGAGACGGAGACGGCTGGCAGCTCGCCCTCGCTGGCCACCCCATGCTCGCGGCTCTCACAGACGAAGGCCGCAAGCTATCGCCGATGCGGTTCGCATGGCACGAGCTCGACGCCATGGCGGCATACGGCTCGCTCTTCCTCCATCACCTGAGACTCGAAGGCCGGCCCCTGACACAACCGCCAGATGACGGACTACGCGTGCTGTTGAAAGCGCTGCCGCCGTATCAGCGCGCCGCAGAAGAGATACGGGCATTCCGAACCGTCCTGCAGGACGTCCGCCGATCCACCCTCGGCCCACACTCACCCGCCTTCGAGCTTGCCGTAATCGCAACCGCCCTCCGGCACGCGTTTATCCTCGGGTGCTACGTGGCGGGCCAGCCGGACTTCGGCCGAACGAGTCCTTTCCGACGCTTGTGTCCGGCCTTGGGCCAACCTGATCGGATGGCTGCTGACCTTGCGATGCTCTACGAGTTTCGGCTCTATCAGCATGAACGGGCGCCCGCGCCCTTCCGTGCAATGACGACCGACGTGCACAAGTGGCTGAAGACTGCCGAGGCCCTGTTTGCAACTATCCAGGAGACAGTCGATGTCTTCGATCGCACAGTGCATCGAACAGCTTGACGCGGTACGCGACGCGGCGCTAGACCCACGCGCTGCGTACGTGATCCGCTCGCGACTCGAACGACTGCTGCTCTCCTGTGCGCGCCTGACCGCGGAACGTGTCGGCTCGACTAAACCTGACATGCCGCAGCGCGTAGGTCAACTTACGGCTGGTTCGCAAGACGTTCGCACGCTTGCGGCGGCATGCGACGCGCTTCACGATCTCGCGAGTTCAATATGCCGGCCAAGTGAGTCGCTGGACGCGCGGTGGGATGAGGGTTGGTCGCGCGTATCCTGCGCGCTCGACGAGCTAGAGGAAGTGCTTCTATCGCAACGGCAGTAGAGCTGAGCCCAGCGCGAGTGTTCAGGAATGTCGCCCGGCATTCGCGGGGGCGGTCGTCACTCCTCGTCTTCGAGTTCCTCTTCGTAGTCTTCGGCGATGAAGTAAAAGGGAACTAGCTTTCCGAGCTCGCGCGCTCCAGGCACGCACCATCGGCAGGGGACAGTGAAAGCTTCGACGGCTACTTTGACGTCTGCCGGTTCATCGTCCGAAAGCTCGTAGATACGGTTGCGAAGGAGACTGCCGGCCTCTTCAGATTCAGCGCCCATCTCCCGTGACAGCGCTAACGCACGACACTCCGGATCGATGTGCCGCCGTCGAGTCCCGCGGTTGATCCAGATGGGCATGCGCCGAAGATGCCACAGCGGATCCAGAAGATCCACCCCGGAGGGGCGAAAAGACGCGTGTCACCGCGCAAGGTCGCAAAAAGGGCTAAGGGGCCGTCGTGGGGGGCAAACAGATGCGCGGTAGCCCGTCCGGTCCGTAGTCCCAACCGACGGGGTAGGCGTACGGCGGCAGCAGCTCCGCGAGTCCGTAGGCTCGTAGCTGGAACTGGGGCTGGCCATCGGGACCGGTCTCGATCTTGAACCGAGTCTCCCAGCGGCGACCCGAGAAGTCGCTGTAGACCGCTCTGCCCCACGTTTCGGTGAAGTCCTGGATGGGGGTTCTGGCGAACAACCTCGTTGTCTCGCGCGGCCCGATCGATGTCGTAGCGAGGGCGCAGTTGCCGGCGTACCAGTAGACCTGGACTTCTACGTTGACGGCAGTGGCGCGGCCAGCATTGCGGAAGGGGAGACTCTGGTGTCGATGGGCCGGATCGGCAAACCAGCTCGTGTCGTGCCAAAGCATGACAGCGGGTCCGGCTTCGATGCTAGAAGCCTCGTCCACTAGCGACTGAAGCACCTGCGTCGAGGTGCCGCCTTGGTCGATTGTCAGGACAGGAAGCGGCGAAGCTACGTGTGTGACCTCGAGGGCGTGGCAGATAGCCTCCGCGACTGCTTCGATCCCATCGCTGGTTCGTGCAGCGAGCTTGTTGGCTAGTGAGGGGGAGTAAGCAGCCACGGTCTCGTGGTCGACCTCATGCCATACCGGCAGTACGACCTTCGTGCCGCTTGTCACCTCCCGATCCACGAGTCCATCTAGCTCGAACTGGGGCCATTGCTTGGCGAAGAAGCTCGGGCTGAGAATCACGACGCCGAAGTTGCTCTCACGGAGACCGGCGTCGATCTTCTGGCGGAGGCTGTCGCCGAGCGTGAGTTGTCCCTCATCGAGCCAGACGGTTACACCACGAGCTTCGAGTGTCGTCGCCAAGGGGCGCGCAACCGCCGCCTTGTCCTGGCTCGCGTGGCAAATGAACACGTCATGAATCACAACGGCATGTTGTCAGGTTCCGAGCGGCGGCTGACTACGACGGCAGCCAGGCAGGGCCCACTCGGCCGTTCGGATTCGCAGACGGCCTGGCCACCAGAGAGAATCGGCCAGTGCGGTCGTTCGCAGCGCTTACTGATCATGACTTCGAGCTGCTAGTGGCTGATCTATTCGGCACCGCGGAAGATGTGCGATACGAGGCTTTCGCGCGGGGGCCTGATCTCGGCGTGGATCTCCGCTACGTGGCAGACGACGGCAGCTGGCACGTGGTCCAGTGCAAGCACTATCTGCACACGCAGATCTCGACGTTGCGTGCGGCTGCTAGAGGCGAGGCGAAGAAGCTCGCACGGCTTCCGGAAAAGCCGGCGTCTTACCGGTTCGTGACCTCCCGTCGGTTAACTCGGGAGAACAAGCGAGCGCTAAAGACGGATCTCGCCCCATACATCGTCCGTCAATCCGACATTTGGGGCAGAGACGACCTCGAGATCCTCCTCGGCCACCACCCTGGTGTCGAGCGGCGACACGTCAAGTTGTGGCTCCCGTCGAGCACTCAACTGCAGGCGCTGCTCTCGACGGGCGTCTACTCACGTAGTCGCGCGCTGGCAGAAGAGATCGTGGAGCTTCTCCCGCGATGGGTTCCTGGTCGTGCGTTTTTCGAGGCTCGCGAAATGCTGCGAACTGAGGGGGTTTGTGTGATTGCCGGCGTACCCGGAATCGGCAAGACGACTCTCGCAAAGATGCTTCTCGCAAACGCCATCGATGACGGATATGAGGCGATCGCCGTCTCCTCGGATATCGAGGAGGCTTGGAACGTGTACGACCCTGCCACGCCACAAGCGTTCTACTTCGATGACTTCCTGGGACGCAGGGTGCTGACGCAGCATCTCGAGAAGAACGAAGAAGACCGATTACTGATGTTCATGCGCCGGGCCGCTGCGAGTGCTTCGACGCTGTTCATCCTGACCACTCGTGAGTACATCTTGCAGCAGGCGCAGCAACTTTACGAACACTTCGCGATCGAGGGGCTGGAGGGCCGGAAGTTCCTGCTGGAACTGAAGGACTACACCCGTCTCGATCGTGCGCGGATCTTCTACAACCATGCGTTCTTTTCGGGTCAGTTGTCCGCGCAGGCGCGGCGCGAGCTCCTCATGGATCACGCCTTCGAGCGGATCATCGATCACAAGGGCTACAACCCGCGGCAAATCGAGTGGATCACAGGTTTGGCCCGGCACCGCCTCACCGACGCGGATAACGCCGACTACATGGCATTCGCGGTCGAAGCCCTCAACGATCCGACGCGCATCTGGCGCCACGGGTTCGAGGAAGAGCTAGGAGACCCGGAGCGCGCACTCCTATACGCGCTCGCCACGCTCCCCAACCGGGTTGAGCACGACGATCTCGCGCGCGCATTTGCGGGATTCTGCAAGCAGGCGGGCATTGCGACGCACCGGCGTGCGTTTGAGCGCGCCCTTAAGGTGGTCGACGACAGCTTCATCCGCACCTATCACGACCAGGGAGAGGTCTTCATTTCGTTGTACGACCCATCCGTCGAGGACTTCCTGGCTGGATACTTGGCCGAGAGCCCGTCCGACGCGGAGTTCGCGGTCCGAGGAGCCGTCTTCTTCGAGCAGATTGAGGCTCTCGCCCGTGTCCTTCGGGCGCCTGAGATTCCACCCGAGCCGTTGGCCGGCCCGTACATCGACGCGGTCATGCGGTGTTTGGACGCTCCGTCTTGTTCGTGGCAGAACGTCTACATCGGCACTGAGGCGACTGAACCAACGCCGCGTCGAAGGTTACGAAGCCCCGAAGCCCGCGTTGACTTCATTGGAAGGATCAAGAGCTGGGGCACACCGTACTCTGACGAGCCCTTGCGCTCGCGGATCGACGAGTTCTACACGGACAACGTCGAGACTCTTCGCGCGGCCTGGGAGGACGGGCGAGGAAGTCCCGACGAGGCGCTGGGCCTCCTAAGCCGGATGAGTAGTCGAGGTGAGGACATCGCGGAGTTCGCTCAAGCCGCGAGTCGGCTGGTCACTCGGAGCCTCTACTACGCCTCCGCGTTTCGCCGTGTGCTGAGACTGCGCGAGCTCGCGCCTGAGGTCTTTGACAAGCATGAGTGGGACGAGCTCCGAAGCTCCTACCGTGCCGTCGCCGGCAGCGCGCTTGAGAGCTGGGGTGAGATGGACGGCGTCGAAGAGATCGATGACATCGTCCTCTACGGGCACCAGATGGGTGTGGAGATTGATTTCGTCGATATCGATGAGGTCCGCATCCAAGTGGAGCGGCGGATCAGCGAAGCTGAGAACAGTGCCGCCAACAGAGCACGTAGCCACGAAGTCGAGGAGGAGCCTGATCTGGAAAGCGATCAGCAGGCGATCGAGCGGCTCTTCATACGTCTGGCCGGCGGCTGACTGGGCAGGAACAACGCGGCCGAAAGACCGTTTGGCCCCCTTCGGATCGAAGCACTAACAGAGCTCGGTGAGTCGGGCTGCGCCGTGTCAGGAGTCACTGCCCTTGGCGTTGCGGGTCTTTCTCCCGTCTGCCCTGCGGCCGCTGCTCGAACCTTCGAGAGAGATGCCAGCGGCTCGCAGCGGCGCTCGCCTTCGCCTTCGCCTCCGGCGAAGGCTGCCTGACCTTTGACGAGACGGCTGGCGCTGCCATCGCGCTGCGGAGACGCGGTCTGGCCCTGAGCGAGAAAGAGCGCGAAACGAGCGAGAATCCCAGGCGGGCTGCGCATTAGGACAACCTCGGTGATGGAGGAATGCGGTCTGGCCGCAGGTCCAGCGCTTTCTTGCGCCGCCCGGTCTGACACCGGGGGTCGGCTCTCTGAGCCGAACGCGCCATGGCGACGGTCGCGCGACGCCCAAGAGGGCACCGGCTCAGCCAGCGCCCCGCTCTGCGGAGCACAAGCACAACAAGGCGAGGAACCGAAGGTTCCTCGCCTTACCGCTCGAGCGGCAGCTCGGCGTGCCGGGACCACTCGTGCCACGAGCCGGCGTAGTTGCGCGCGTCGTAGCCGGCGCTGCGGAGCGCCAGCGTCGCCAGCGCGGAGCGGGAGCCCGAGTGGCAGTACGCGACGATCTCCGCGCCCTCGGGCAGGCCGACGAGCTCGCGGATCCGCTCCGGCGGCTCCGGCACACCGGGCCCGGTGAAGAACGGCTCGAGGTCGACCCGGCGCGCACCGGGGATGTGCCCCTGGCGCGGGTCGCACTGGTTGCCGCGCCTGCCGGTGTATTCCTCTTCGCGGCGGACGTCGAAGAGGGTCAGCGCCGGGTCGTCGAGCCGCGCCGCGAGCTCCTGCCGCGTCGGCAGCGCATGCGGGTTCGGCTCCAGCGCTGCGTCGCGCACCGGCTCCAGGTCGACGGGGCCCTCGGCGAGCTCGCCCTCCCAGGCGGCGAGGCCGCCGAGAAGGATCGCCACGCTCGGATGCCCGGCGAGCTCCGCCATCTGCGCCGCCGGCATCGCACCGACGCCGTCGCCGCGGTCAACGAGCACGAGCCGCTCCTCGCCGGTGATGCCGTGACGGCGCAGGCGTAGAGCGACCTCCTTTGCGAGCTCCTGCACTGTCGACTCGTCCGCACCGGGCGGAGGCGAGCCGAGCACGAGCGGACGCGAGCCGGGGATGTGGCCGCGGCTGTGCGCGTTCGGGCCGCGCACGTCGCCGACGACGAGGCCGTCCTCGCCCAGGTGCGCGGCCAGCCAGGCCGCGTCCACCACGCGTGGGAGATCAGACCCCGGCATCGCGGTCCAACTCTCTCACAGCGCCGCCACGATCTCCGCTTCCGCGGCGACCGCGGGCCGCTCCAGCAGCCGCTCGAGCCACCCCGCCACGGCGGGCATGCCGTCGAGCGGAACGCCGACCATGTCTCGCGCGCGCAGCACCCACGGCACATACGCGACGTCGGCCAGCCCGTACTCGGCGCCGCCGAGCCACGGGCGCGCCTCGAGCGCCGCGTCGAGACGTGCGAGCTGCTCCTCGAAGAGCGGCAGCGCACCGTCCTCGCCGCGCCGCAGCGCGTAATACGGCTTCGTGAAGTCGTCGTGGCGGACGATCCACAGGCGCGCGAGTCCCCGGTCGCTCGGATCCGCGGCGAGCAGCGCCGGCTCCGGATACCGCTCCTCGAGGTACTCCATGATCACGGCCGACTCGGGCAGCACCCAGCCGTCCTCCTCGATCACCGGCACGCGCCCGGTGGCGTTCTTCTCGTAGATCCACGCCGGGCGGTCGGCGAGGTCGATCTCGATCGCCTCGTACTCGACGTCCTTCTCGGCGAGGACGATGCGGACGCGGGCGCAATAGGGACAGCGTGCGGCGTCGTAGAGCGTGAGCATCAGTGCTCCGAGGCTACCCAGCCGTGACCGGCCTCGGCCACCCCGAGCGCCGCGGCGATCGCCTCGACGAGCTCGGCCGCGGGCGGCAGCTCGGACGGCGTGGCGGCGGTGCGCGCGACCTCACGCACGTGCGCGGGATCTGCGCCGGTGAGCCGCGCGACGACCGTCGGGTTCGAGCCGAGCGCGACGACGTCGCCCGGCGGCAGCTCGCCGAAGTACTCCGGGACGGAGAGGTACTCGTCGACGGACGAGCCGCAGTCCCAGAGGTTGTAGCGGACGACCGCTCCCTCTTCGACGCCGATCGCGAGCACGACGGCGGCGAGCGAGTACGAGAGCTCGCGGGCGAGGCGCTGCAGCAGCCGGGGCTCGCGGTCGCACAGCTCGTCGTGGACAGCCACCCAGCCGTTGCGCGGGCCCGTGACGGTGGTGCCGGCGGAGTGGCCGAGTCGCGGCAGCACCTTGTGGACGGCGCGCTCGACGGCGCCGGTGTCGTCCGTCTGGACGTGGGCCGAGCCGAAGGTGGGGCCGGTCGGACGCGGAACGACCCGTTGCTCGAGCGAATCGAGCGGCGCCGCCAGCGTCAGCTCGACGGGCGAGAAGCCCCACCGCTCGTACACGGCACGCGCGCCCTCGTTCGACGCGAGCACCTCCAGCTCGAGCACGTCGGCACCCTGCGCACGTAGGCGCGCGGCCACCTCGCGCACGAGCTCGGCGGCGACGCCGCCCCGGCGCCCGGCCGGGCGCACGTAGAGCACGTCGAGGAAGCCCATCCGCGCGCCGGTCTTCGCCGCG
>JBEKEH010000079.1:0-14755 GCA_050013935.1 Gaiellaceae bacterium
CGCGATGTCGACGGAGCGGGCGCCCTTGAGCGAGCAGACGGCGTCGACGCGGCCGGCGGCGAGGTGGCAAAGCGAGAGGGCGAGCGAGCCCATCACGCGCAGCCGGTACGCGAGGTCGGCCACCTTCGGCGCGTCCCGCGCGATCAGCGGCGCGCGCGTCGCCTCGAAGCAGAGGATGTCGAGCGTGTCCTTCGGCCGCACGGCGCCGAGCGGCTCGCCGTCGAGCCACGCGCCCTCGCCGCGCCGCGCCGTCCACTCCTCGCCGCTGCCGAAGTCGAAGACGTAGCCGAAGAAGACGTCGTCCATCGTCTCGCCGCCCGCGGCGAGCGCTAGGGAAAGTGAGAAGAAGGGGATGCCTCTCTTCGCGTTCACGGAGCCGTCGATGGGATCGACCACGACGAGCGTCGAGCCGGTTCCCACGCGGCCGATCTCTTCGGAGACGATGGTCACGTCGAGGTCCTTGAAGCGGGCGACGATCGCGTCCTCCGCCGCCCTGTCGATCGCGGTCGTCTCGTCGCCGCCGAGGCCCTGACCGACGACCGGCTCGCGCTCGACACGCGTCGGCAGCTCCTCGAGCACGCGCTGCACGTCCCCGACGGCGGCGCGGCAGACGGCCAGCCAGTCGGTCACAGCGGCAGGAAGAGCAGGCCCGAGGTGAGCTTCGGATAGAAGAACGTGCTCTTCTGCGGCAGCACCTCGCCGCGGCCGGCGACCGCCCAGACGTCCTCGATCCGCGTCGGGCGCAGCAGGAAGGCGGCCTCCGCCTCGCCGCGGTCGACCGCCGCGACGGCCTCGCGCGCGTGCGGCGTGTACGTGACGCCCGCGGGCGCGAGCCGCTCGACGAGCTCCGGGTCGAGCCCCTCTCCCTCGAGCAGCTCGTAGCGGCCGCCGCGATAGAGGACGGGTCCGGGCAGGTCATCACCCGGCTGGTCGATCGGCGTCCCGCTAATCCCGTCTACTCCCTGGGCGACGCGGTGCGTGGGGAAGATCGTCAGCCCCTCCTGATCGGTCGGGACGATCACGGCGAGCAGCCAGGCCGATTCCTCGGAGCCGTCCTCGGCGTGGAAGGCGAGCGTCGTCTCGTAGCGGTGGTGGCCGTCGGCGATCAGCAGCTGCGCGTCGCGCAGCTCCTCGGTCAGCGCGTCCCCGAACTCGGCGTCGAGCCGCCACAGCCGGGAGCCGACGCCGCCCTCCTCGGCGGCGAGGTCCGGCCCGCCGAGCCCGTCCAGCTCGATCGTCCCGTCCCAGAGGAGGAAGATCGGCTCGAGGTGCGTCCGCGTCGCGCGCAGCAGGCGCAGGCGGCCCTCCTTCGGGCCGGCGTGGGTGCGCTCGTGCGGCAGGATCACGCGCTTCTCGTACGGCTCGGCGCGCAGCGCGGCGACGAAGCCCTCGCGCCGGCGGGCGACGCCGTCGGGGCCGACATAGTCCTGCGCCAGCCACCAGTACGACGGCTCGGGCTCCTCGACGAGCACACCCGCGGCCCGCCAGGAGGCGAGGTCGCGCGCGGCTTGCTCCTCGGAGTCCGGCAGCGTCAGATGGACGACGTTGTAGGGGCTGCGCGCGAGGTACTCGAGCCGCTGCTCGGGCGAGATCACGTCGTAGGGCGGCGCGACGAGCCCGGCGAGCGGGCCCGCGACCGTCCCGTCGTAGCGAAGTGCACAGAAGGGCCGGATCGTCGCCATGAGCCTGACCGTAGCATCGCCCCGCGGGCCTAGACTCCGGTTCGTGACTGCGATCGCGCAGCTCGAGGAGAACCGCACCGTCGAGGGCGTCTACGCGGTGGCGAAGAAGGAGCGGCTGCGGACGAAGAACGGCGCGGTCTATCTCGCGCTCGAGCTCGTCGATCCGAGCGGGCGCATCGACGCGCGCGTGTGGAGCGACGTCGAGCTGCTCGACACGCGCTTCGCGGAGGGCGACGCGGTGCGCGTGCTCGGGCGGGTGGAGCGCTTCCGCGACCGGCTGCAGCTCGACGTGCGCACGCTCGAGCCGGCGGAGGGAGTCGACCCGGCCGCGATGGCGCCGGCGATGCGGCGCGACGCCGACGAGCTCGAGGGCTTCCTCGAGTTCCTCGTCGCCGAGATCTCGCACACCGGGTTGCGTGCGGCGGTCGAGCTCGTGCTCGACGGCGAGACGCGCGCAGCGATGCGCGCCCTGCCGGCGACGCTCGAAGGGCACCACTCGTACACGGGCGGGCTGCTCGAGCACACCGTCGGCGTGGCGACGCTCTGCCGCGAGACGGCGCAGCTCCACCCGCGCCTGCGCGCCGACCTGCTGCTCGCCGCCGCGCTCGTCCACGACGTGGGGCGCGTCAGAGAGCTCGGCCGCGGGCCGGTCTTCCGGCAGACGGACGAGGGGCGCCTGCTCGGCCACGTGCACCTGGGGCTGCGGCTGATCGAGGAGCGCGCGGAGGCGCTCGACCCGGGCGTGCGCGCGGAGCTGCTGCACGCGGTCTCCTGCCATCACGACGTGCGCGCCGCCCGGACGGCCGAGGCGGCGGTGCTCTACCACGCGAACCAGCTCGACGCCGTCGCCGCGACGAGGCCCGTTCCGGACATCGCCTAGGTGCTCCCCGCCGGCTTCGCGCTCGCCGCCAGCCTCGCTTGGGGCCTCGGCGACTTCCTCGGCGGCGTCAAGAGCCGCCTGCTGCCCGCTTTGCTGGTCATGGGCGCGTCGCAGCCGTTCGGGCTGGCCATCCTGGCCGTGGCCGTGGCCGTGCGGGGCACGGCGCCGCCCGGCCCGGAGATCGCCTGGGCGGCACTCTCGGCGCTGCTCGGAACGATCGGGCTCGCCGCCTTCTACCGCGGCATGGCCACGGGCGCGATGAGCGTCGTCGTGCCGATCGCGTCCGTCGCGGCGGGGTTCCCCGTCGTCTGGGGGCTCGCCCAGGGCGACAGGGTGAGCTTCCTCCAGGAGCTCGGCTTCGTCGCCGCGCTCGGCGGCAGTGTGATGACGTCGATCGAGCGCGGCGGCGAGCGGCCGAGGCTCGCGGCGGGAGCGGGCTGGGGGCTGCTCGCAATGCTCGCCTTCGGCGGCTACTACGTGCCGCTGCACGCGGCGGCGCAGCACGACTGGCTGTGGCCGTCGCTCATCTTCCGGCTGACCTCGGTCACGCTCGTCTGGACGGCGCTGCTCGTAATGCGAACGCGCCGGGGCGGCGTGCGGCCGCACCTCGCGGTGCTCGCCGCGGTCGGCGTGCTCGACACGGGCGGGAACGTCTTCTTCGCGGCCGCATCGTCCACGCACGGGCTGCTGAGCGTCGTCTCCGTGCTCGCGTCGCTCTATCCGGTGGTGACGGTGCTGCTCGCGCGCTTCGCGCTCGGCGAGCGCGTGCAGCTCTCCCAGGACGCCGGCGTCGTCATCACCCTCGCCGGCGTCGTGCTCATCTCGGCAGGCTAGAGCGGAGCCCCTGAACCCCCGGGGTCAGACCCGGGTCTGACCCCGGGGTTCGGCTACGCCGCGTGTGCGGCGGCTTCGATTGGGTCGCATCGTCCGGTTCATACGGTTTCCGGGCGGCAGGGGTCAGACACCGTCACGGATGAGTGACGGAATCCTCGCGGCTGCGACGACCGCACGAGCGGCTCTCAGCTCAGACGTTGAAGCGCACATTCAGCACGTCGCCGTCCTCGACGACGTAGGTCTTGCCCTCGAGCTTCTGCAGCCCGGCGCGCGCGACCTCCGCGTGCGAGCCGAGCCGGACGAGGTCGTCCCAGCGCACGACCTCGCAGCGGATGAAGCCGCGCGCGATGTCGGTGTGGATCGTCGCCGCCGCCTCGAGCGCCGTCTGCCCGCGGCGCAGCGTCCACGCGCGCGTCTCCTTCTCGCCCGCGGTGAAGAACGTGATCAGGTCGAGCGTCTCGGCGAGCCGGCGGACGACCTCGCCGAGCGCGGAGGGGCCGCCGCCGCGGAACTCGGCCGCTTCCGCCTCGGGCAGCTCCGCCAGCTCGGCTTCGAGCTTCAGGTCGGTCCCGCCCGGGCCGTTCTCGATCGCGATCAGCGGCTTCGCCGTCAGCGGCTCCAGCTCCGGCGGCAGCTCCTCCGTCCACTCGGCGAGCGTCTCGCCGGCGTCGAGGTGCGCGAGCAGGCGCTCGAGCTGCTCCGCCTCCCGCTTCAGCCTCGCGTCGCCGGACTTCGCCTGCTTCGCGACCCGCTCGAGGCGCCGCTCGACGTGGTCGCGGTCGGCGACGAGCAGCTCGAGCTTCAGCGTCTCGAGGTCGTCCGCCGGCACGTGCGTGCCGGAGAAGCCGTCGAGCACCACGAGGAGCGCGTCGACCTGGCGCAGGTTGCCGAGCAGCGCCGGCCCGGTCCCGCGCACCTCGACGACGCGCACCGCCGCCGCCGTCACCTTGCGCGCGTGCACGACCTCGGCGAGCTGCTGGAGCCGCGGATCAGGGATCGCCGCCATCGCGACCTCGCCGTGCGCCTTCGCGCCCGTGAGAGCCTCGAACAGCATCGACTTGCCGGAGCTCGGCAGGCCGACGATTCCCACTTCCAGCGCCACGTGCCGCAGGCTAGCTGCGCGTTACGCGAAGCCGACGCGGCCGGCCCGGGCGAAGCGGCGGAAGTACGCCACCCGCGGCACGACCACGTGGAACGGGCCGTCCTCCGTCTCGAGCACGATCACGCGCGGGCCGTCCTCGTGCAGTGCGCGCTCCAGCTGGTCCGCCGACTCCGGATCGGCGAAGCTGCCGATCACCTGCCCGCCGTCGAAGCCGACCTCGACTCGCACGCGCTCGCCGTCAGCCACGCGACACCACCTCCGAAAGAACGCCGTGAACGGATTCCGGATGCACGAAGGCGGCCTCGAGGCCGAACATTCCCTGGCGCGGCTCGGCGTCGACCAGCTCGGCGCCGTTCTCGGCGAGGTCGGCGAGCGCCGAGCGCACGTCGTCGACCTCGTAGGCCACGTGGTGCATCCCAGGGCCCCGCTTGGCGAGGAACCTTCCGACCGGGGTGTCCTCGCCGAGCGCCGCCAGCAGCTCCACCCGGCTCTCGCCCACGCGGATCGAGGCCGCCTCGACCCCTTGCGCCTCGACCCGGGCGCGGTGCTCGAGCCGGCCGCCGAAGAGGCGCTCGTACGTATGCACCGCTTCGTCGAGGTCAGCGACTGCGACGCCGACGTGGTGGATCCCTCGTGCCTCCACGCGGTCGATGCTATGTGAAAGACTCTACGTTGTGCGGACGGGAGCGCTGACCCTTCTCCTCGCTTCCACCCTGCTCGTGGCGGGGTGCGGCAGCTCGGGCGCCAAGTCGAACGGCGAGGCGCAGAAGACCGCACAGCAGGTCATCACCGACGCGACCAACGCGGCCGTTGCAGCGACCGGCGTGCACGTGTCCGGCTCGATCGTCAGCTCCGGCACGCCGCTCACACTCGACATCCGGATCGTCAAGGGCGTGGGCGGCAGCGGCGATGTGTCCGAGCAGGGGCTCGCGTTCTCGCTCATCCGCGTCGGCAGCAAGGCGTACATCAAGGGCAGCGACGCCTTCTACAAGAAGTTCGCGGGCACGGGGGTCGCGTCGCTGCTGCACAACAAGTGGCTGGAGGGGTCGGCGACGAGCGGCAACCTCGCCTCGCTGACGTCGCTCACCGACATCGCGAAGCTCTTCAAGGGCGTCCTCGGCTCGCACGGTACTCTCAAGAACGAGGGCGCGACGACGTACAAGGGACAGAAGGTCGTCGCCCTCAAGGACACGAGCAACGGTGCCACGCTCTACGTCGCCGCCACCGGCACGCCGTACCCGGTCGCGATGGTCAGCCCGAGCGCAGCCAAGCAGGGCTCGATGACGTTCGGCGACTGGAACAAGACCGTTTCGATCAAGGCGCCGAAGGGCGCCGTCAACATCGGCTCGGTCGGCGGCTAGGCCTACTAGAAAACGAGGCGCTGGCGCGTCGCGGCGACCACACGCGGGACGCCGACGGTCTCCGACGCGCGCGACTCGGGCTCGACGCCGCCGAGCGACTCCATCACTTCGTCGCGCACGAGCGTCTCCTTGTCGAGCAGCGCAGAGGCGAGTCGGTCGAGCGGCGCGCGGTGCTTCTGCAGCAGCCGCACCGCATCCGCATATGCAGAGTCGGTGAGGCGCGCCTGCTCACTGTCGCGCAGCCGCTTCGTCTCCTCCGAGAGCGCGTAATTGTCGGCGCGCATGGTGCGTGACGAGACGCTGTCCGACATCCCCCATTCGAAGACCATCGCCCGTGCGATCTCGGTCACCTTCTCGAGATCGTTCGCGGCGCCGTTCGTGACGCGACCGAACACGACCTCCTCGGCAGCGCGCCCGGCAAGCGCCACGACCATCCGGTCGACGAGCTCCTCTTTCGTGTGCAGGTAGCGGTCCTCTTCCGGCAGGTAGAACGCGTAGCCGAGCGCGTCGCCGCGGGCAACGATCGTCACCTTCTGAAGCTCCATCGCGGAGCCCATCAAATGCGCCATCAGCGCGTGCCCGGCCTCGTGGTAGGAGAGGATGCGGCGCTCCTTCTCCGTCAGCACCTTCTTCTGCTGCAGGCCGGCGACGACGCGCTCGAGCGCGGCGTCGAAGTCCATCTGTGCCACGTATTGGGCGGCGCGGCGGCCCGCGAAGATCGCGGCCTCGTTGCAGATATTCGCCAGCTCGGCGCCCGTGAGGCCGCTCGTCTGGCGCGCGATCGTGCGCAGGTCGGCGTCGGCCGCGAGCGGCTTTCCGCGCGTGTGCACGCCGAGGATCGCCTCGCGGCCGGCGAGGTCGGGCGGCGGCACGAGCATCTGCCGGTCGAAGCGGCCCGGGCGCAGCAGCGCCTGGTCGAGATCCTGGATGCGGTTCGAGGCGCCCATCACGACCACTTGCTCGGAGCCCTCGAAGCCGTCGAGCTCGACGAGCAGCTGGTTGAGCGTCTGGTCCTGCTCGCGGTTGAAGCCGTGGCCGGTGCGCTGCGCCCCGACCGCGTCGAGCTCGTCGATGAAGACGATCGCAGGCGCATTCTTGCGCGCCTCCACGAACAGCTTGCGGATCCTGGCGGCGCCGAGGCCGGCGAACATCTCGACGAACGAGGATGCGCTCGCCGAGTAGAAGTTCGCGCCCGACTCGTGCGCGACTGCCTTCGCGAGCAGCGTCTTGCCGGTACCCGGCGGACCGTAAAGGAGCAAGCCCTTCGGCACCTTCGCGCCCAGCTGCTCGAACCGCTTCGGGTCGCGCAGGAAGTCGACGACCTCCATCAGCTCCGCGCGCACCTCCTCGACCCCGGCCACGTCGGCCCACGTCACGCGCGACTTCGCGCGCGCGTCGAGGTGCGTCGGCCGGACGCGCGGCATCATCCCGACCGTCTTCCAGAGCAGCCAAACGGTCACGATGAGCATCCCGAAGAACGCCAGCGGCAGCCACATCGTGGCGAAGTTCGCGGCCGAATGGAACCAATGCCCCACCATCCCCATGCTCATCGGCAGCCCAGGGCGAATCCCTTAGCCGAGGGAGCCGATCACCTCCTCGACGGTCGTGAACTCGACCCCGCGCTCGCGCCAGACGGCGGTGCAGGCGGCGACGCGGCCCTCGTCCAGGCCGCGCGCCGCGTCCTCGACGAAGCGGACGCGCCGTCCCCGCTGCAGGAAGCCGAGGATCGCCGCGTCGTCGCAGACATCGGTGGCGACGCCGAAGACGACGATCTCCTCGGGGTCGAGCGCGTCGAGCAGCGCATCCGTGTTCGGGTTGGTGAAGACGTTGAAGTTCTTCTTCAGGAGGAGGATCTCGCGCCGGCCCGCGATCAGTCCCGGCACAAGGCCGGGCGGGAAGGGGACGAGCGAGAGTGGCAGCGGGTCGCGCTGCTTCGTCTCGAGGATCTTCTCGGCGCCGTGCGTCCCGCGCAGGCAGTGAGGCGGGTACGTGTTCCGGAAGTCCGGCGAGTCGGAGAGCTCCGGATCGGTCAGCTCGTGGTCGTCGGCGGAGGCGACGTGGATGATGCGAGCGGCGCGGGCCGCGTCGACGAGCCGCTCCATCGCAGGCGCGACGTCGGCCGCGCCGGGGACGTAGAGCTTCCCGGACGGTTGCATGAAGTCGACCTGCGTGTCGACGTCCCAGAGGATGCGGCCTGCCACGAGCGTCATTGTTGCCCAAGCAGTACTGCGGGGAACGGAGGATCGCGGTGTACTCCTCGCGTGGCGCGACGGACACCCAGCCGACCGGCACGTCGCCGTCGTAGGCGAGCAGCCCGGGCTCGCAACCGGCGGGGACGAGCTTCGCCAGCGCGCGCTTCTTCGGCTCGCCGTGGGGAAGCATCCGGTCCCGCCAGTACATGCACCAGCACCCGTACGCGGGCGTGTTCCGGTGCCCGCCGCGCGGCCCTCGGCGCTCGAACAGCTCGACCAGGTGCGGCCAGCGCTCCGGCGTGGCGGGATGGATCTCGAGGCTCATCCGGCCGCCGTCCCGAGCCGCACGAGCAGGCCGGCGTGCAGAAGCTCGAGGCCCCGTTCGAACGCGGCGTCGTGGGCACGCGAGCGTCGGCGGCCAAGCTCCGGCAGGATCAGGCCGAAGACCATCTGCGTCAGCTGCTCGTGCAGCTCGAGCGCCTCGGGCTCGTAGAAGCCGGCGCGGCGGAGCGCGCCGAGCAGACGATCGGCCAGGCGCCGCCCGTGGGGCCCCGCGATCGGTCGCGAGAAGAGCGAGACGGCGCCCGGATGCTTGAGGAGCGAGCGACGCGTCGCGCGGGCGAGCGTGAGAAGGTCGTCCCACCAGTCGGCGGCAGGAGCCGGCTCCCCGAGCTCGGCGTAGAGCAGGTCGGCCATCCCGTCGAGCAGGTCTTCCTTGCCGGCGACGTGACGGTAGAGCGCCATCGGCGTCACGCCGAGCTCGTCGGCGACGCGGCGGAGGCTCGCGCCCTTGAGCCCATCCCGGTCGGCGAGCCGGAGGGCCGTCACGAGAATGCGCTCCCGGGTTAGGGTTGCCACAGGTTGAGTATACAGTGTATACTCGCTGGTATACGATGTATACATCGGAGGTGATCGGCATGGTCGGCTCCCTCGCCGGCGAGCGCTATATCAGCCTGACGACGTTCCGGCGGGACGGCAGCACCGCCTCGACCCCGGTCTGGGTCGTGAGCGATGACGGGAAGCGGCTGCTCGTCTGGACCGGCGCCGGCACCTGGAAGGTCAAGCGAATCCGCCGCGACCCGCGCGTGCTCGTCGCGGCGTCGAACTACAAGGGCGCCGAGACGGGGCCGCGCCTGTCCGGACGGGCACGCGTGCTCGGGCCCGAGGTTGAACCGCTCGTCGCCCGCCTGCTGCGGCGCAAGTACGGCTGGCAGCGGCGCGCGCTCGAGCTCCAGGCACGCCTCCAGCGCCTGCTCCGGCGCCGGCCCGGCGCGGGCGCGGTCTGCCTCGAGATCAAGTGACGGGCTCGAGCCGCGGGTTCTCGCGCAGCTCCCGCCCGAACTTCCCCGACGGCCGCCCGTCGGTCATGACGACGTCCGCGGTGAAGTCGTTCGAGCCGCGGATCAGCGACGAGCCGACGCCGTAGGCGTCGACCGGCACGCCCGCGTCCTCGAAGGCGCGGATCTTCTCGACCGTGAGGCCGCCGGAGGCGACGATCTTCACCGCGCTGTGACCGGCCGCGTCGAGTGCCTCGCGCACCTTCCAGACGAGCCGCTCGTTGACGCCGGTCGGCTTGAAGTCGCCGAGGTCGTTCCAGAGAGAGCGGTCGACGAGCGACTCGGCGGTGTCGAGCCGGACGCCCCATAGGCGCCCGCCGAGCGCATCGGCGACGTCGAGCGCCGTGCGCACCGAATCGTTCTCGAAGTCGACGAGCACGGTGACGTTCATGTCGCGCGGCGCCCAGTCCGCAAACTTCTGAGCCGCGAGCACTGTGTCGCCGCCGTACGACGCAATCAGCGAATGCGGCACAGTGCCGATGCCGCGGCCGCCCCACCATGACGCCTGCTCGTCGGTGGTGACGCCGATCTCGTTGCCGGTGATCTGACCGGCGACGTAGGCGGCGTAGCCGTCGCCCGTCTGCACGCGGTGATGGTCGTGCCGGGCAGGCATGAAGATGATCGGCTTGCCGTTCGCCGCGTCGAGCACGTGCACGACGTTCGTCGTGATCAGCGTGCGGCGCGCGAGCGTGCCGAGGTACACCGTCTCGAGGTGCGCGAAGGCGGTGTAGTCGCCCTCGATCGTCATCACCGTCTCCCACGGCTCGATCCGGTCGCCGTCGAAGAGCGCGCGGATCTCGAGCCCGTCGTTCTCGTGCGCGCAGAGCTTGAGGATCGCGATCGCCTCGTCCATGCCGCCCAGCCACGCCTGCTGCTTCTGGAAGACCTGCATCACGACCTGCGGATGCCGGCCGTCCTGGAGCAGCGTCGTGCTCGCGTGGTTGAAGTACGCGTCCGTGTACCAGCCCGCGCGCATCTTCTCGACCGGGAGGTCGAAGATCTCGGGCGGCAGCCGCGTCCTGGTCTTAGCGTGCGCCATGCTCGAGCTCGAGGCACGCGGCGAGCGCCGCCTCGGCGACCTCCAGCTGCTCCGGCGTCGGCTCGGCGGTGGAGAAGCGGTGCTGCAGCTCGTGTCCGGGCTTCGAAAGCGCCTGCGCGAGCAGGTTGTCCGGATGCCGCGTCATCCAGCCGAAGATCTCGGTGGACGCGGCGAGCGCGCCGAACTGCGCGGCCGCGCGGGCGCGGTCGCGCACGTGCTCCGGCGCGAAGCTCGCCAGCATGTTGCCGAGGGCGCTGGTCGCGACGAGCGGCCCGAGCAGGTGGCCGCCGCAGCGCTCGTGCTCGCGCGTCGCGCCCTCGCCGTGCTCGTAGGTGCCGATCGAGATGTGCTCCGCGCCGTGGTAGGCGGCGAGCTCCGAGCCGCGCAGCGCGAACGCTGCAGGCGCGAGCGAAAGCAGGCCGGACAGCAGCTCCTGTGCCGCCGGGCGCAGGCGGGTCGACTCCCGGATCCCGCGCACCGCGACCACGACGCCGACCATCGACGCGACCGAGCGCCGGTTCTGGAACGGCAGCTGCGCCGCGGGCAACCGTTTCTTCACCTGCGGCAGCACGGCGACCGCCTCCGCGAGCCGGGCGGGCCCGCGCAGCAGCGGGCTCGTGACGTGGGTGGTGCGAAAGCGCTTGCGCGCCGACGCGACCTCGAGCCGGCCATCGGGATGGCGGATCGCGCAGGCCCACGAGCTGGGGCCGTGCACGAGCACACCGTTCGGGAGGGCCATGCCGCCGAGCCGGATCTTTTCTGCGCTCATCGCCTCAGAGCGTAGCCAGCCGCCTCGCGCAGCGCGCGCTGCAGGGCCTCCGCGGCGGGCCCGGGGACGCCCGTGCCGACCGGGGCGCCGTCCACCGCGACCACCGGCATCACCTCGCGCACCGAGGAGCTGAGGAAGACCTCCGCGGCGCCGGTGAGCCGCTCGAGCGGGAAGGAGCCCTCCTCGACCGTGTAGCCGGCCGCCGGCGCGAGCTCGAGCAGGGCGCCGCGGGTGACGCCGGCGAGGATCGGCAGCGCGAGGGACGGCGTCAGCAGCCGGTCGCCCTCCCGCCACCAGACGTTCGCCGTCGGCGCCTCGAGCACGGTTCCGTCCGCGGCCGCAAGCAGCGCATCGTCCGCGTCGCGGCGCGCGGCGGCGTCGCGGGCGGCGAGGTTCTCGGCGTAGCTCGTAGACTTCGCGCCCGCGAGCGCGCCCGGCGTCCACGGCACGGTGGCGAGGCGCAGCCCCCGCGCGCGGAGCTCGTCGAGCCCGGCCGGGAGCTCGGACACGAGCGCGAGCCCGAGCGGGCGCTCTGCGCCCTCGCGGCCCGCCGTCCAGAGCAGGCGCAGGATGGCGTCGGGGGCGCCGGCCGCGGCGACCGCCTCCGCAGCGGCCGCCGTGAACGCCCCGCGCTCGGGGGGCCGCAGCCCGACCCGGGCGGCGGAGGCGGCGAAGCGGTCGAGGTGGGCGCCGAGCCGGAACGGCGTGCCGCCGTACACGCGCACGGTCTCGAAGACGGCGCGGGCGCGCAGCACGCCCTCGTCGTCCGGATGCAGCACGGGCTCGTCGACGGACACGAGCCCCCGCCCGAGCTCGATGACGGCGAGCAGCGTCACGGCACCCGCAGGGGCAGGGGCAGCGGCGCGCCGATCGCTGCGAGCAGCGGCCGGGCCTTCACCCACGACTCCTCGACCTCGTCCTCGGGGTCGGAGTCCCAGACCACGCCGCCGCCGACCCACAGGTGGAGCAGCCCCTCGGCGACCGCGAAGGTGCGGATGGTGAGCGCAAGGTCGAGGTCGCCGTTCGGCCGGATCGTCCCGAGCGCGCCCATCGCCGCGCCGCGGCCGACAGGCTCGAGCGCGGCGATCAGATCGAGCGCGGCGATCTTCGGGCAGCCGGTGACCGAGCCGCCGGGCAGCACGGCGTCGAGCAGCTCCGTCAGCGTCACCTCCGAACGCAACTCACCCTCGACGGTGGCGACGAGGTGCGTCACGCCGGCCAGCTGCTGCTCGGCGAGCAGCTCGGGCCAGCGCACCGTGCCCGGCGCGCAGACGCGAGAGAGATCGTTGCGCTCGAGGTCGACAATCATCACGTGCTCCGCGGCGTCCTTCGCCGACTCGATCGGGAGGCCTGCGGGACGCGTGCCCTTGATCGGCGACGTGCGCACGCGGCGGCCGCGCCGCGAGAGCAGCAGCTCCGGCGAGGCGGAGACAATCGCCCAGCCGTCACCGAGCAGCGGCTCCGGCTCGAGCGGCCGCAATGGCGCGAGCGCACGGGCGAGACCGGCCGGATCGCCGTCGAACTCCGCGCACAGGTGCTGGACGAGGCTCACCTGGTAGACGTCGCCCTCGGCGATCGCGGCCCGTACCGCGTCGACCGCGACCGCGTACTCGGCCTCGCGCCAGCTCGCGCGCCAGTCCCCGACGGCGTAGCGCCCGGCCGGTGGAACGCGTCGGCCGCGCGCCTCGATCGAGAGGGCGACGGGCGGCAGCGGGCACGGCTCCGGCGGCGGCGGCAGCTCGGTACGGCGCAGCGGGTCCGAGCAGCCGTAGCCGACGTAGACGCGCGCGACAAGGTCGTCGCGGCCGAAGAACCCCTCCGCCGCCAGCGCAGGCTCCAGCTCCGCGGGAGAGTCGAGCTCGAGGATCACCCGCACACGGTACGGGCAGCGTGGCGCAGCCAGTCGAGCCCGAGCTCGAGGTCGTCGACCGGCACCCGCTCGTCCGCGGAGTGGACGAGCTGGGCGGCGACGCCGGCCGGCAGCGCGCGCGCAGGGAAGAAACCGTACGCGACCGCGCCGAACGCCTCGCGCAGCCAGTGACTGTCCGTGAAGCCGGCGCTGCAGATCGGCACGGCGTGCGCGCCCGGCTCCCGCTCCGAGACGAAGGACTCGACCGCGTCCCACAGCGGCGTGTCGAGCGCGGAGCGCGTGCCACCCTGCGCCTCCAGCCACTCGAGCTCGTACTCGACGTCGCCGCCGAGCACGGCGCGCAGGAGCGGCTCGACGAGCTTGGGATGCTGGCCGGGCAGCAGGCGGCAGTCGACGACGATCTCGCAGAGCGCGGGGATCACGTTCCGCTTGCGCGAAGCGGAGATCATCGTCGGCGCGAACGTCGGCGCGAGCAGCGGCTGGACGAGCTCGGCCGCGGTCGGGTGCACGGCGCGGGCTCGCTCGACGGCCGAACCCGGCGAGGGCACCTCGCCGAGGACAGCGCGCAGGAACGCCTCCACCTCCTGCTGCAGCTGCGGCTCCGGCCGGTACTCGGCCAGGCGTTCGATCAGCCGCACCGCCTTCACGAGCGCGTTGTCGGCGATCGCGGGCATCGACGCGTGCCCGGAGCGGCCGTGCACGCGGAGGCGGAACGGCGCGCTCATCTTCTCCGCGGTCGAGCAGAGGTAGACGACGCTGCCGAGCTCGAGCCGGTCGCCGGCGCCCTCGTTGATCGCGTAGTCGCAGCGCACGGCGTCGGGGTGCTGCTCGCACAGCCAGGAGAGCCCGAAGCCGTCGCCGACCTCCTCGTCGGCGGTGGCGGCGAAGATCAGGTCGCCGGCCGGCTGGAAGCCCTCGCGTGCAAGCGAGGCGATCGTGACCGCATTGGCGGCCACCTGCCCCTTCATGTCGAGCGCGCCGCGGCCCCAGATCTCGCCGCCGCGCACCTCGCCGGCGAACGGCGGCACCGACCACTCGCTCGGATCGGCCAAGACGACGTCGGTGTGCGAGAGCAGGAGGAGCGTCGGGCCGTCCCCCCGGCCCGGGATGCGGGCGACGAGGTTGGCGCGCTCGGGAACGCGCGCGTACAGCTCGCACTGGACGCCGTTCGCCCCGAGGTACTCGCGGAGGAGCTCCGCCGCGGCCGTCTCGTTCCCCGGCGGGTTCGTCGTGTCGACGCGGATGAGCCGGCAGAGGAGATCGGTGACTTCGTCGCGCAAACCCACGTGCATAGCCTACGGAACGGTGGCAGCCGCGGATGCGTCAGGGCTCGCGCTCGGGCTGGCGCTGATCACGCCGATCGGCGCGCAGAACCTGTTCGTCCTCGAGCAGGGGCACCGGTTCTTCTTCCTCGCGTTCGCAGCGGTGCTCGCGACCCGCCTGGCCTAGACGGATACTTTGCACGTGGCAGACCTGTTCTCCGATGCGGCCGCGCAGCGCGCCGGCGAGGTGGCGCCGCTCGCGCAGCGGCTGCGCCCGCGTACGCTCGGCGAGTTCGTCGGCCAGGTGCACATGCTCGGCGAGGGCTCGGCGCTGCGGCTGGCGATCGCCGAGGACCGCGTCCGCTCCTCGATCTTCTACGGGCCGCCGGGCTCCGGGAAGACGACGCTCGCGCGGATCGTCGCGGCA
>JBEKEH010000080.1:0-14723 GCA_050013935.1 Gaiellaceae bacterium
CGGCAGGCCGCTCGCCTCCGCGAGCGCGCCGACGAGCTCTTCCGCCTGGTGCGGCTGGAGGGAACCGGTCGGGTCGTGCAGGAGGACGCGGATCGCGCCGAGCTCGGGCAGCAGCCGCGCCCGCTCGATCAGCGTGTCGCTCTCGCCCGTCGGGCCCGGGCTGTAGACGAGGCCGGCCTCGAAGTCCCGCTCCGCGGCGACGATCGCCTCGGCGGCCTCGCGCAGGTTGGAGACGTCGTTGAGCGGGTCGTGCAGCCGGAAGACGTCGATCCCGTTCGCAGCCGCGGAGGCGACGAAGCGGCGCGCGAAGTCCGCGTCCACCGGCCGCGAGCCGACGAGGAAGCGTCCGCGCAGTGCGAGCCCGAGCGGCGTTCGCACGCGCGCCTTCAGCGCGCGGATCCGCTCCCACGGGCTCTCGATCCCCCGCTTGACCGCCGTGTCGAAGACGCCCCCGCCGGAGACCTCGAGATAGGCGAAGCCGGCCCGGTCGAGCATCTCGGCCAGCCGCAGCTGCTCGGCGGTCGGCATCCGCCCCGCGAGCGGCTCCTGTCCGAGCAGGCGAATCGTCGTGTCGGCGAGCTTCGGCACGCGGGAACCTTACCGCGCCTTCCCGGTCAGCCACCGAATGCGTCGATCGCGGCGCCGGCGCCGGTGAGCACGACCGAGGCCGCGATGAAGACCCACGCCTCCGGCAGATCGAGCCGCCGCCAGACGAGCTTCGTGCGGCCCGCGGCCATCAGCGCGAGGCAGAGCGCCGCGGCGAACCAGAACGCATACGCGACCGAGCGCGTCAGCGTCGTGCCCCCGTGGATGACGTCGAAGAGCACGCCGGCGAGCGTCGCAGGCACGGCGGCGGCGGCGAGCAGCACGGCCAGCGTCCGCATCAGGCGCGCGAGATGTAACGCCGCTCGCGGGGGTCGACCTTGAGCTTGTCGCCCACGTTCACGAACAGCGGCACGTTCACGACCGCGCCCGTCTCGAGCGTCGCCGGCTTCGTCACGTTCGACACCGTGTCGCCCTTCACGCCCGGCTCGGTGTCCACGACGGTGAGCTCGACCGACGCGGGCAGCTGCAGGCTCGACGGCTTCCCGTTCACGGACAGCACCTGCACGGTCGCGTTCGGCTGCATGAACGGCAGCTCGTCTTCGAGGTCGGCGTGCGGCAGCGCGAACTGCTCGTACGTCTCCGTGTCCATGAAGTGAACTTCCGAGCCGTCGTCGTAGAGGTACTGGACGTTCTTCGTCTCCGTGTGCACCCGCGGGAACTTCTCGCCTGCACGGAAGGTGCGGTCGACCACCGCGCCGGAGTCGAGCGCCTTGAGCTTCGTGCGCACGAACGCGCCGCCCTTGCCCGGCTTCACGTGCTGGAACTCGACGATCCGCCATACCCGGCCGTCGAGCTCGATGTGCATGCCGTTCTTGAAGCTGTTCGTGTCGACCGTCTCGGCCATCGGCGGCGGAGTGTAGCTACCCGACCTCGACCAGGTCCTTCCCGAGCCCGGTCAGGTTCTCGATCCCGTCCGCCGTGACGACGACGTCGTCCTCGATCCGCACCCCGAACCTGCCCTCGAGGTAGATGCCCGGCTCGACCGTGACGACGTTGCCCGGCTCGAGCACGTCGGTCGTCTCGGTGGACATGCGCGGCAGCTCGTGCACGTCGAGGCCCAGCCCGTGGCCGAGTCCGTGGCCGAACCTGCCCGCGAAGGGGCTCTCGTCGACGACGCGGCGCGCGACGGCGTCCGCCTCGAGCGCTGGCACGCCGGCGCGGATAGCGCCGAGCGCCGCCTCCTGCGCGGCGCGGACGACGGCGTACACCTCCGCGGCCTCGCCGTTCACGCGGCCGGCGGCGAAGGTGCGCGTGTAGTCCGACGCGTAGCCGTCGATCGTGCAGCCGGCGTCGATCACGACGAGCTCGCCTGCGCCGATCGTCCGCACGCCGGCGCGCGCGTGCGGCCGCGAGCCCGTCGGCCCGGCGCCGACGATCGTCTCGAAGGCGAGACCCTCGCCCCCCTCCTCGTGGAAGAGCCGCGTCACGTCCCACGACACGTCGCGCTCGGTGCGCCCGACGAACGGCACCTCGGCCAGCCGCTCGTACACCCGGTCGGTGATCTTGCAGGCACGGCGAATCGCGTCCAGCTCACCCTCGTCCTTGACCGCGCGCAGCTTCTCGACGACGCTGCTGCGCGGCACGAGCTCGAGCCCGCCTTGCTGCAGCACCTCGAACTGCGCATACGCGAGCGTCGACGCCTCGAAGGCGATCCGCCCCGAGAGCGTCTCGGCGAGCTCCGCGAGCACCGCACGCCGCGTCTGCACCGCCTCGACGCCGGGGACGGCGCGCGCCGCGTCGATGTAGCGGAAGTCCGTGAACAGCCTCACGCGCTCCTCGTCGACGAGCAAGACCGCGTTCGAGCTGTTGAAGCCGACGAGGTAGAGGACGTTCTTCGAGTTCGTGACGAGCAGCGGCTCCTCGAGCTGCTCGCGCAGGCGGGCGATGCGGTCGCTCATCCGTGCTCCTTCAGGTACTCGAGGGCGAGGCGATAGCCGTCCGGGCCGAGGCCGACGAAGCGGGCCGCGACGAGGTCGCTGATGACGGAGGTGCGCCGCCACTCCTCGCGGTGGTCGACGTCCGAGAGGTGCACCTCGACGACCGGCGCCACCACGAGTTCGAGCGCGTCGTGGATCGACCACGCGTAGTGCGTCCACGCCCCCGGGTTCACGATCATGCCGTCGGTGTTGTCGGAGGCGTCGTGGCACCACTTGATGAACTCGGCCTCGCTGTTCGTCTGCCGGCACTGCACCGTCAGCTCCAGCTGGTGGCCCCACTCGTAGATGCGGCTCTCGAGCTCGGCGATCGAGAGGCCGCCGTACAGCGTCGGGTCACGCCGGCCGAGGATGTTCAGGTTGACGCCGTTGAGGACGATCACGCGCACGCGGGCGACTCTAGAGGTTCTCCGCAACCTGGTTGCGGCGTGACTCACTCGATCAGCTCGTCCAGCGCACGGCGAACGTCCGTCTCCGGAACGGCGACGCCCCAGCGCGGGCCGTCGTCGCCGAGCAGGACGAGCTGCAGCTCGCCGCCGACCGCCTTCTTGTCGCGCTGCATCGCCGCCCAGGCGCGCTCGCGGTCGACGCGAACCGGCTGCGGGCGCAGGATCTCCGCCACGCGGCTGACGTCCCGCCCGGACAGGCGGAGCGCCGCGAGCAGGCCGAGCGCGACCGCCTGCCCGTGCGTAACGTGCTCGTAGCCGGCGGCCGCCTCCAGCGCGTGCGCGAATGTGTGGCCGAGATTGAGGATCGCGCGCTCGCCTCGGTCGAGCGGATCGCGCAGGACGACGGCGGCCTTGAAGGCGGCGCAGCGCCGCACGAGCTCGGCGTCCGGCAGCTCCCAGAGCGGCTCGCCGGCGAGCAGGCCGGTCTTCACGACCTCGCTCATCCCCTCGTGGCGCAGCGCCTCGGGCAGCGTCTCGAGCAGCGCGGGGTCGATCACGGTCCGCGCCGGCCAGTGGAAGGCGCCGACGAGGTTCTTGCCCTGCGGCAGGTCGATCGCCGTCTTGCCGCCGATCGCCGCGTCCACCTGGGCGACAAGGCTCGAGGGGACGGGCACCCACGGGATGCCGCGGAGATAGCTTGCGGCCGCGAAGCCGGCGGCGTCGGTCGTGCAGCCGCCGCCGAGGGCGACGATCGTGCCGCTGCGGTCGAGGCGCAAGTCCTGCCAGAGCCCGTCGAGCGCGGCGAGCGTCTTCGCCTCCTCGCCGGGCGGGAGCTCGTGCGTCTGGGCGAGGCGCCGGCCGAGCGCGAGCTGTGCGTCGGCGCCGTGGATGCCGGCGACGTGCGGGTCGGAGACGAGCGCGACGGGGCCGTCGCCGGGGACAAGCTCGCCGAGGCGCTGCAACGCGCCGCGCTCCACGTGCACGCCGGCGGCCGCGAGCACGACGTCGTCGGCGTCGCGGGCGACGACGTCGGCGACCTCGGCGTACAGCGGCCGCCGCTCCTCGTAGAGGCGGCGGAACTCGGCCTCGTCCTGAGCGAGCGGCCGCTCAGAGCCCCGCGCCCGCTCCCAGCACGTGTCGACGTCGACGTCGACCCAGACCGTGATCGCGCGCACGCGCAGGCCCTCGCGAACGGCGCGCGAGGTGACGGCGCCGCCGCCGAGGGCGAGCAGGCTCGGCGGGGCCTCGACGAGTGCCCAGAGCGTCTCCTGCTCCTCGAGCTCTCGGAACGCCGCCTCGCCGTGCTCACGGAAGAAGACGCCGATGTCGTCGACCGCGTGCTCCATCGTCTCGTCGAGGTCGTGGAAGAGAAAGCCGGTCCGATCGGCCGCCTGCACCCCGAGCGTCGACTTGCCCGCGCCCATGAACCCGACGAGCGCCACGTGCCTGGCCGGAGGGCTCATCACCGGCGGAGCCATGCCCTGGTGTCAGACACCGGAGTCAGCGGCGGCGCCACTCGATCCGCTCCACGTAGGCGCGCCACGCGGCGACGAAGTCACCGATCGCGTCGCCGCCGAACTTCTCCCGCGCGGCGCGCGCGAGCTCCCAGGCGACCGCCGCCTCCGCGACGACCGCGAGCGCCTCGACCGCGGACACGTCGCTCCGCTCGACGAACGCCTGCGCCGCCTCGCCCGTCTGGAGGTCGACGGAGCGGAGCGGCCGCATCAGCGTCGGCAGCGGCTTCATGCCGGCGCGCACGACGATCTCCTCGCCGTTCGAGACGCCGGCCTCGATGCCGCCGGCGCGGTTCGTCTTGCGGTGCAGCCCGTGGTCGTCGCGGACGATCTCGTCGTGCGCCTCCGAGCCGCGCAGCCGCGCGAGCGCGAAGCCGTCGCCGATCTCGACGCCCTTCACCGCCTGGATCCCCATCAGCGCTGCCGCCAGCCGTGCGTCGAGCCGGTCGTCCTTGCGCGCGTACGAGCCGAGCCCGGGCGGCACGCCGCGCGCCCGCACCTCGACGACTCCGCCGAGCGTGTCGCGCTCGGTGCGCGCCGCGTCGACGGCCGCGGCATCGGCGCCCGCCTCGGGCAGGGCTGCGCCCGCGACCTCGATGCCGATCGCGGCCAACAGCGCCTTCGCGACCGCGCCGGCTGCGACGTGCACCGCCGTATGCCGGGCCGATGCACGCTCGAGTGCGTCGCGCACGTCGGCGAGCCCGAACTTCTGCACACCGGCCAGGTCGGCGTGGCCGGGCCGCGGCAGCGTCACCGCCTTCGTGCCCTTCCCCTCGGGCTCGCCCTCCGGCGGCCACGGGCTCATCCCCCACGTCCAGTTCTTGTGATCGCGGTTGCGGACGACGAGCGCGAGCGGCGTCCCGAGTGTGCGCCCGTGCCGCAGCCCGGCGAGCACCTCGACCTCGTCGGTCTCGATCTGCTGGCGCGGCGAGCGGCCGTAGCCCTGCTGGCGGCGGCGGAGGTCCGCGTCGATCGCCGCGCGGTCGAGGACGAGGCCGGCGGGCAGCCCGGACACGATGGCGACGAGCGCCGGGCCATGCGACTCACCTGCCGATGCCAGCTCCAGGGTCACGGTGACAAGCCTAGAGCGGCACGCATCGCGGAGACGGGCGCTGCGATGCCGGTCCAGTGCCGGAAGCTCGCGGCGCCCTGGCGCACGAGCGCCTCCAGCCCGTCCACAACCTCGCAGCCGGCCGCGCGGGCCGCCGCCACGAGCGCCGTCTCGCCGTCGCCGTAGGCGAGGTCGACGACGACCTGACCCGCGCGCGGCCGGACGAGCAGCTCGTCGCACACGGGCGTCGCGTTGACGACGAGGTCGCAGCCTTCCGCGTCGGGCGGCCAGACGCCGGAGCGGGAGAACTGCCGCACCTCGCCGTGCAGCCCCGGCAGCAGCGCCGCCGCCGCGCCCCCGGCGCCGATCAGGCAGACGCGCCGCGCGTCGATCCCGGCGACGATCTCCTTGTCGGTGTTGAAGCCGAGCACGCGCCCGTTGTCGAAGACGAGCGTGTTCACGGCCTCGCCCTCGGCCTCGTCGCAGAGCTTCGCCGCGGCGCGCTTGTGCGGGATGGTCACGTTCGCACCGGCGAAGCCGCAGGCGACGATTCCCCGCAGCGCCTCCTCGAACTTCTCCGCCGGCACGTCGAGCGCGACGTAGGCCCAGTCGAGCCGGCACGCCTGGAACGCCGCGTTCTGCATCCGCGGTGACAGCGAGCGCTCGACCGGATGCCCGAGCAGCGCGACGAGCTTCGTCGAGGCCTCAAGGGTCACTTGTACCCGTACAGGCGCTCGTGGGTGACGAAGTCGTTGAAGCTCGCCGTGAAGTAGTGGTGGATCCGGTCGGGCTTGCGTACGAAATAGAGCCAGTCGCCCGGCGCCGGATGCGCAGCGGCCTGCATCGAGGCGAGCCCGGGATTCGCGATCGGCGTCGGCGGCAGTCCGAGGATCCGGGGGTTGCGCGTGTTGTACGGGTTGGAGCTGTTCAGCTCCGACTGGGTCAGCGACTTCGTGGCGGGGACGTGCAGGCCGTACCGCGTCGTCGCGTCGATGCCGAGGTTCATGTGCGCGTGCAGGCGGTTGTAGATCACACGCGCGATTTTCGGCCGCTCGTCCGGCGCGAGCGCCTCCTTCTCGACGAGCGAGGCGATGATCAGCACGTCGTACGGCGTCAGGTTCTTCGAGCGCGCATAGGAGAGGTTCACCTGCGACCAGTTCCGCTGGAAGGCGACGAGCTGCGCGCGCACGAGCTGTTTCGACGTCGTGTGCGTGAGGAAGTCGTACGTCGCCGGGAAGAGGAAGCCCTCGATCCGGCGCGGCTTCCGTCCGAAGCCGGGCACCACGCGCGGGCCCGTCGCGGCGAGATACGTCTTGCGCGAGAGCAGCGGGTCGACACCGCGCTCCCGGTGCGCGATGCGCGCGACCACCTGCACTCGCTGCGCCATCTCGTCGCGCGTGAACCCCTCCGGGAAGACGACGCGGAACGGCTTCGGCGCCGCAGCCGTCGTCGGCGCCGTCGCGGCCGGACCGCCGCCCCGGCCGGCGACCTTCACGATCGCGAACACCACGATCCCGGCGAGGACGACTGCGCCGACCGCGCCGAGGCGCCGCGCGAGGATCCGCCGCCGCGGCACCACCCGCGGCGGAGGTCCCGGCTTCGGCGGCATCATGCCGGGGCGCCGCTCGACCACGCGAGGTAGCCGGAGAGGAGATGCGCCGCCGCGCGCGCGTCCTCGGACGTCGCCGACGGCGTCTGCTGCGCGAGATCCGTCGTGAAGCGCTCGTCGAAGAGCACGACGGGGACGTCGAGCACGGCACGCAGTGCGTCGGCGAAGCGCTCGGTGGCGCGCGCCTGCTCGCCGCGCTCGCCGCGCAACGTGAGCGGGTGGCCGACGACGACCTGCCCGGCCTCCTGCTCGCGCACGAGCCGCGCGAGCTCGGCGATCCCGGCCTCGCTGGCCGCGCGCTCGACGACGCAGAGCGGCCGTGCGACGACGCCGGTCGGGTCGGAGACCGCGACGCCCGTGCGCGCGGCGCCGAAGTCGAGCGCTATCACCCTCATGAGAGCGCCGCCGCTACCGCCTTCTTGCCCGCCGCGAGCGCGTCGCGCACGCCGTCCGGGTTCTTGCCGCCGGCCTCCGCGAGCGTGGGCTTGCCGCCCCCGCCGCCCCCGATGTGCTGGCCGAGATCGCGCACGAGCTGTGTCGCGTCGAGTCCACGCGCCACGAGCGACTCGTCGAAGTTGATCACGAGGTACGCGCGGCCGTCGTCGGTCGAGCCCACGATCGCCCCGTCGGCCTTCTCCTGCTGCCGCAGCCGGTCCGAAAGATCGCGCAGCGGCCCGCCCTTTAGCGTCCTTACCTCCACGAAGAGAACCGGGCCCTCGCGCTCGCTGGAGACGATGTCGGCGTCCGCCTCACGCGCCGGCTTGCGCGCCTCCCTGCGCACCCGCGCGAGCTCGGCGCGCAGCCCGTCCGCCTCGCGCGCCCGCTCGTGCAGGTACGAGAACGCCTCGCCGGCGGTGACCGCCTCGATGCGCCGCGCTCCTGCGCCGACGGAGCTCTCGTTGAGGATCGCGAACGGGCCTATCTCGGCCGTCGAGCGCACGTGCGTGCCCCCGCACAGCTCGACCGACCAGCCGCCGATGTCGACGACGCGCACGATGTCGCCGTACTTCTCGCCGAAGAGCATCATCGCGCCGAGCTTGCGCGCCTCCTCGATCGGCGTCTCGTAGATCCGGACGGGCAGGTTCGCGAACACCCGCTCGTTGACGAGCCGCTCGACCTCCCCACGCTCCTCCGCGGTGAGCGCCTGCGGATGCGTGAAGTCGAAGCGGAGCTTGTCCGGGCGCACGGCGGAGCCGGCCTGGCGGACGTGCTCGCCGAGCACCTCGCGCAGGCACTCGTGCAGCAGGTGCGTCCCCGTGTGGTTCGCCATCGTCGGGAAGCGCACGGCCCACGGCACGACCGCCTTCACGCGGTCGCCGGCCGCGAAGCCTTCGCCTTCGAACAGCAGCGCCTGGTCGCCCTCGAGCCGGTACGCCTCGCGCAGCTCGGCGCGCGCGCCGTCCTCCTTCTCGAGCCAGCCCGTGTCGGTGATCTGGCCGCCACCTTGGGGATAGAACGGCGACTCCCGCAGCTTGGCGAGGAAGAGCCCGTCCTCGAGCGGCTCGAGCGCGCCGACCTGCGTCAGCGCCTCCGTCTTCTCGTAGCCGACGAACTCCGTGCGGAAGTCGGCGCGCGTGGCGAACTCGGCCGCGCGCTGCGCGTTGCCGCCGGCGACGCCGGCGCGCGACATCTCGCGGTGCTCCTCCATCAGCCGCATGTACTCGTCCACGTCGACCGGCTGGCCGCGCTCCCGCGCGAGCTCCTCCGTCAGCTCGATCGGGAAGCCGTACGTCGCCGCGAGCGTGAAGGCGTCCTCGCCCGTGATCTCGCCGCGCGCAGCGGCCTCCTCGAACAGCTTCATCCCGCGCTCGAGCGTCTCTCCGAAGCGCTCTTCCTCGGCGGCGAGCACCTGGTGGATCTCGCGCCGGCGCTCGACGAGCTCGGGGTACGCGTCGCCCATCTGCTCGATCACCGCATCGGCGAGCCCGGCGATGAACGGCGCCTGCATCCCGATCCGCAGACCGTGCTGCGCGGCCCGGCGGATGAGCCGGCGGAGGACGTACCCGCGTCCCTCGTTCGACGGCGTGATGCCCTCGCTGACGACGCACGTCATGCCGCGCCCGTGATCGGCGAGCACGCGATGCGCCTTCGTCGCGTCGGCGGAGTCGCCGTAGGCGACGCCGGACTCTTCCGCGATCCAGCGCATGATCGTCTGGTAGCCGTCGGTGTCGTACACCGACGCGACCTGCTGGACGATGCGAGCGGTGCGCTCCAGTCCGAGCCCGGTGTCGATGTTCTGCTTCGGCAGATCGGTGAGCGTCGCGTCCAGGTGGAGCTCGTACGACATGAACACGAGGTTCCAGAACTCGAGGAAGCGCTCACAGCGCGAGCAGCCCGGCTTGCAGTCCGGCTCGCCGCAGCCGGCGTCCTCACCCCAGTCGTAGTAGATCTCGGAGTCGGGCCCGCACGGGCCCGGTCCGCCCACGGACCAGAAGTTCTCCGACGACGGCAGCGGCACGATCCGCTCGGCCGGCAGCCCGATCTTCCGCCAGAGGTCGATCGCAACCTCGTCGGGGCCGAGCTTCAACTCCGGGTCGCCGGCGTGGACGCTCACCCAGATCCGATCCCAGTCGAGCCTCAGACGCTCGCGGATGAACTCCGTCGCGAACTCGATCGCGCCCTCTTTGAAGTACTGCCCGAACGAGAAGTTGCCGAGCATCTCGAAGAAGGTGAGGTGATACGTGTCGAGGCCGACCTCGTCGATGTCCGGAGTGCGAAGGCATTTCTGCGCGGTCGTCGTCAGCAGCGCGGGCGGCGCCTCGCGGCCCAGGAAGTACGGCATCTGGGGCTGCATCCCCGCCGAGGTGAACAGCGTCGAGCGGTCGTCGGCACGGGGCACGAGCGGCGCCGAGGGCACGCGTAGGTGCCCCTTCTCCTCGAAGAAGGAGAGGAAGCCCTCGCGGATCTCGGCCGACGTGCGCACGGCGGTCATTGTAGGTATGCCCCTGGACCGTGCCCGGGCCGAGTACAGCGGGCAATCCGCGTAGGATCGCGACGTGCACGCCGTTTCCCGCCCACGCACCCGCCGGCGCCGGTACCGCTACCGGCTGCGGCGGCTCACGCCGGTTGCCGCGGCCGTCGTGCTCGCCGGAAGCGCCGGCGCCTGGGTCGGCTCCCACCAGCCGTCGGCGTCGCTCGCTGCCGCCTCACGCGGACCGGTCGCGGTCGCAAAGCCGGCGGTTGCACACACGCCGGCACACCGGACGGCGCCGGAGCGGCTGCTGACGGCAGGCCCGCTGCTGTCGCACACATTCTCGCCGGGGCTCCTCGCCGCTTCGGCGATCGTCGTCGACGCCGGCAGCGGCCGCGTCCTCTGGGAGTTGCACGCGCACGAACGGCGGCCCGTCGCCTCGACCACGAAGATCATGACGGCGCTCCTCGCGCTGAAAAAGCTGCGGCCGCACGACGTCGTCACCGTCGACCCGTCGGTGCCGCGCGTCCCGCTCGTGCGCGAGGGCCTGCGCGCCGGCGAGCGCGTGCAGGCGTGGAAGCTCTTCTACTCGATGCTGCTCTACTCGGGAAACGACGACGCACTTGCGCTGGCGATCGCCACCGCCGGGGACAAGTGGGCGTTCGTGCGCGAGATGAACGCCGAGGCGCAGCGCCTCGGCCTGCGCGACACACACTTCGTCTCGCCGAGCGGTGTCGTCGACCGCGGCAACTACTCGAGCGCGTGGGATCTCGCGGCGCTGACGCGCGTCGCGCTGCGGAACCAGCGCTTCGCGCAGATCGTGCGCACGAAGGTCGAGCACGTCCCGTGGTCGCCGCCGACGAATTCGAAGATCTACATCAACAACAACCGCCTACTGACCGAGTACCGCGGCGCGAACGGCGTCAAGACGGGCTACACGCACCGGTCCGGGCCGTGCCTCGTCGCGTCGGCGACGCGCCACGGCGTCACGCTGATCGCGGTCGTGCTCGACTCGGGCAACATGTACAGCGACGCCGCACGCCTGCTGAACCTGGGCTTCTCGGCCCTGTCCTAGGTTCCGCCTAGGGCCACTCCGAGGTTTCGGCGACGAAGACCGCAGACGACGTCGTCACGGTCAGCGTGCCGCCGAGATCCGGCACCGTCGCCGCGAGGTCCCGATGCCTGACCGAGTGCGCGACGTAGTGCCGCATCTCCTCGCTCGTGAGCTCGATCGTTCCGTCGAGGCCGATCGCGCGAACGCGGGCGAAGTGCGGGCGCAGCAGCTCCTCCCCTGTCTCGCGCATGAACAGCCGCCGGCGTTCGGAGAGATCGCGGCCCACGAGCTCCCACAGCTCGGCAAGCTGGCGCACGCCGTTCGTCGCCGCAACGAGCGTGCCGCCCGGTCGCAGCACGCGCGCGAGCTCGGCAAGCGCCCGGTGGATGTCGCGGACGTGGTAGAGGACGAAGTTGGCGACCGCAGCGTCGAACTCGCCGTCGGCGAAGGGCAGCGCCTGCACGTCGCCGAGCCGCGCGTCCACGCCGCGGGCCCGCGTCAGCTCGACCATCCGCGCCGACTGGTCGACCGCCACGACCCCGATCCCCGCGCCGGCCAGCCTCTCGGCGAACTCTCCGCGCCCGCACCCGACCTCGAGCACGCGCCGCGGCATGACCGCGAGCACCTCCTCGAACGCGACCTCCTGGGGCTGCGGGCCGCCCCGCCGTGCCCAGAGCGCGATCCGCGCGGCGAGCCCCGTCTCGTCGGCGTACTCGCGGCGGACGGCCTCGGGATCGTCCTGCTCAGGCGCCGGCTCGGGCGATCTCGTCGCTATTGCTCTTTGCCGGCGTCGCGGAGCTCCTCGGTGAGCTCCTGCTCGCGGCGCGCCGCCGCGTCCTTGCCGGCCTGGACGGCGTGCCGCCAGTCGCGCTTCGCCTTGAAGTCGGCGGCGCCGAAGCTGACGCCGGCGGCGAGGCCGGAGACCTTCTGTACCGGCTTCGTCACCGCCATGCTCACCGCGCGGATCGCGGTGTCGACGCTGTCGGCCGCGTCGACCGCGCTGTCGGTGATGCGATCGACCTTGTCGAGCTGGCCGTTGACGCGGTCGACGCTGCCGCCGACCTTGTTGATGACGGGCAGGATCTCCTGCTCCGCGCCGGAGATGAAGGACGAGAGGCGGGCGACGGCTCCGCTCAGCCGCACGAGCAGGTACGCCGTGGAGAGGCCGACGGCGAGCAGGAACACAGCGAGCGCCGCCCGCCAGAGCTCGCCCCAGATGGATGCGGAGGCCAGCATGCGGACCAGATCCTAGTCGTCTGACGCGGACGAGACGACGCCACACCCCACGACGGCGTCGCCCTCGTAGAGAACGGCGACCTGGCCGCGGGCGACGCCGTACGCCGGCTCGCCGAGTTCGAGCTCGAAGCCGCGGGGCGCGGGCGACACCCGGGCGGGCACCGACGGCGAGCGGTAGCGCAGCTTCGCCTCCGCCCGGTCGACGTCGACGTAGAGCCGGCCGCTCGCCGAGACCCGGCGGCACGCGAGCGCCTCGTGCGGGCCCACGACGATCGTGTTCGCGCGGGCGTCGACGCCCAGCACGTAGAGCGGGCGGCCGGCAGCGACGCCGATCCCCTTGCGCTGACCGGGCGTGAAGCGCCAGAAGCCGTCGTGGGCACCGAGCTCGTTCCCGTTCTCGTCGACGATCGCGCCCGCCCGCGGCGCGAGCCCGTGCCGGCCGAGGAAGACGCGGTAGTCGTCGCCGGCGAGGAAGCACGCCTCCTGGCTCTCGGCGCGGCGCGCGACCGCGAGCCCGGCGCGCTCCGCTTCGTCGCGCGTCTCCTCCTTGCCCTGCCCGCCGAGCGGGAACCAGACGCGGCCGAGGCGGGCAGGGATGTGCTCGCCCTTGACACTGCAGCCAGACGCAGCGCCAGAAGAGGGTACGGAACGACGCTCCGTGGTACTCAGCGTCACCATCCGGGTGCTACCCAATACGCCGCCACTTCGACCAGGTTCCGACAGCGCTCTTGGGCCGGCGCCAGAGATGGGGGCATCCCGCTGGGACCAACACGGGAAGTGGACCAAGGAGTGGAGTCCGGTCACCCCCTTAGAGCAGCTTGACGATAGTACTCCTCCGCAAGCTGCTCGAATGAGTGTGCTACGAGGCCTTCCACCGTCGGTTTGAAAGCACCCTGTAGGGAGAATCCCCGGAAGAACTCGCCGGCCTCATAGCCGCCTTCGTGGAGCATGTGCCACGTGGGCAAGTATCCGAACACTGCCCCTGCGCAAGCGACTGGAATCGTCTGCAACTCCGGAAACGCGCGATGGAGATGGGCCTCATATTCGATCACTACTTCGGCCGTCAGAGCGACGATCTGCAACTCACTCGCGAGTCCGACGCGCGAGATGCGGAGCGGATTCTCGCCAACCTTCCCATCGATCAAGTCACTCAGCGGGTGGTCAATGCTCCCGTGCGAGAGGCAGGGCCTCAACGCGCGCCCGGAATCCGCGGCGGCGTCGACGAGGTGGTTCGCGATGCCACGCGTCCAGCGTTCCCACTCGCTCTCGGACATCTTGCCGAAGCGTCGGCCGGTCAGCGCTCGCGACAGCCAGAGTCTCGGCCGCAGGCCCAAGTGTCGGACGGCCGGAGGCCGGATGTCTCCCGCGAAGCCCTGAAGGAACACCACCGGCAGCGCGTGATCGAGTCGTTCACGCAGCCTTCGCCGCGCCACACCTACGTAGTCGGCACTTACTTCATGGCGACGTGGAAAGCACACCGGGTGGCACGCGTAGTTCCACAAGACCGCCACAGGCACCCCTGAGCGATCGACGATTCGCAGGGCCCGGAGTGTCGAATCGACAGGCCCTCGGGAGTTCGGCTGCATCATCACGCCGTGATGAAGTAGAGCCTGACGATCAAGTCGCCAACGCAAACGGCGCCGATTGATTGTCATGCGAGCGTCCGTTTCGGCCAGAGACAGACCGGCGACTACAGGTCGCGTTTCCAGCAGACGTCTCACGAGCTCCACCGCTCGGGCCAGGTAGAACGCCACGTAACCGACGCTGACTTCACCCAGGAGCGGTTTGGTTGGGTCGACGTTGGGAGCAAAGTGCGTGTGGCTCGCGCCGATCAGGGAATGACAGTCGGGCAGCCCCGCTTCATCCAGCTCGTCGCGCAACGCGCTCTCGACCTGATCACCAACGTAGAGCAGGTCTGCTGAGATGATCAGAAGGGAGTGTCCTCCTTGACGCAGCAGAATCCCATTGAGCTCGAGCGGGTCGGCGACTCGGGTGAACGCACCTTCACGCGCGGAGAATCCCGCCAGCGCGCAAGGCTCCGGCGGTGTGATCTCGATCGAACCTGCAACGACAGTGAGCTCGCTCTTGCTCAACGTGCGGGTCGCAACGCTTGCCTGGCAGCACGCACGAAGATACGCGCTCGGGAAGGGTGCCTGAGATAGAAGGCCCACATGTCGCGCACGTTGAAGAGCTTGGTGCCGCGGCAGGAGAAACAGTCTGGACGGTTGCAGAGTGAGAGCCGCGGGTCCGCCCGTATAGCCGGCGACTCAATGTTGTAGGCATCAGCGGCCTTGATCAGTATGGAGTCGGCATCTCCCACTTTGCCCGTCCTCAGAGCACCATGCGCTCGATACAACGGATAGAACGCGCCAAACCCCTTCGAGCAGCCCGGTACGTCATTCTTGGCGAACCATCTGAG
>JBEKEH010000081.1:0-14646 GCA_050013935.1 Gaiellaceae bacterium
AATGTCAGTCGCGACCAGCGCCGTTGCCTCCGCGCTGCCCCCGGGGCCAAGGGTGACCGCAGAAGCCGTCCGCCCCGGGTGCCACGGTGATGCGTCGGTCGGGAGCGGCTTCCCGCCCCGGCCGAGTAGCTGCAGGCTCGGCCGGCCCGCCACCGTACAGGTCTGCGACGAGCCGTTCGTCAGCCACAGCGAGTACTCCGCATGCCCCATCGCGTCGCTTCCCGGAACGTGCGTGAAGCTGCCGCTCAACGCGCTCCCTCGGCAGCCGCCGGCTGCGCCCACTCCGCGGCTGGCAGGCGCCGAGAGCAGCAGCCACAGGGCCGCGGCGCACACCACAAGCAAGGACAGCCCGGACCGGGTCATTGGGTAGCGCCCGGTGCGCATAGCCGTCATGTATTAGCGGTGATTCGGAGCCTCGTCATTCGTCTTGGTGGTGATGAGACGCTCTTGGCGTTATCAGTGAATCGTCTTTTTCAAAGCGTTGAGGCCTGGGAGGACACGATCACTGTAGCCGTCAAGCCATTCAGAATTGGCTTTGAACACGTTAGCGGTCTGATCGCAGATCAGGTTGCCTAGCTGCGCGAACGCGAGGTGGAGATCCGTTAGCGCACCGAACATCTCCGTGGCGCCCTTGTAGATCGTCGAACTGACGGCGCGATAGCTGGGGGAGCGACGCGCCAAACCTTGCCCCCAGAGTGCTAGCGGGATCGCGCCGCCCGTAGCGTCCTCTGTAGCTGCCTTGGCGAAGCCGCGCATTGGGGTTGTAAAAGCAGTCTCATAAGACGCGGGCATGTTGCCGCTCTTGAGGGCATTGCACTCAGCGGCCTCGGAGGGACCGAGGAGGTTACGGTCGGCGTTGAATGACGCATTGAGTCTTGTCACTTCGTTATCCCAGTGCTTCCACTCCGCCAAGGACACGCGCCCCGTGGGTGTCCTCTTCTGGGCAAACGCGGATACCTGACCAGCCGTCACGCCCAAAGCCACGGCTGATATGGCCAGGGCGGCAATCGCCCAGCAGCTTCGCGATCGCATGTTCCACTCCCTCATGGTCGCCATCGCTGTTGTCCTCCTCATCACACGCAACCCCGTTCGCCGCTGACTAGTTTGTCCGATGGTCGATGCGGAAGATCGGATGATCAGGGGCGATTCGCCGGAGCTCTTCACTCGGGGAGCCGGCATCAACGCCGGCGAAGAACTGGCCGACCTCCCACTTCCACCGTCTGAGGTAGGCGCGCAGGATCGGCTCCTTGTCGGTGTCCGGGATCTCCGAGGCGATGAAGGGCTCGCGTCGCCGGCCGAGCAGGAGATGCCCTTCACCGGCGGCGCGCAGGTTGCGCACCCACTGGGTATGACCGCGTGGGGCGACGAGGTAGCGAGTGCTGTCGAGCTTTAGCAGGTTGACCGGTACCCGGCGCGGCTGGCCGCTCTTGCGGCCGCGCACCTCGAGCACGCGGGAACCCCAGACACTGATCCCGAGATGCGTCAGGCCGGCGACGAGCCGATTGAAGACGTTGCGGGTGAACCAATTGGGAACCACGTATCGCTGCGCCACGAAGATCTCCCTTGTCGCTGTGTTCCGACAGCGACTCGTCTACGGAATCGACGAATGTG
This sequence comes from Gaiellaceae bacterium, assembly GCA_050013935.1. Lineage (GTDB taxonomy): Bacteria > Actinomycetota > Thermoleophilia > Gaiellales > Gaiellaceae > Palsa-739. The sequence continues at coordinate 1,612 of JBEKEH010000081.1, forward strand.
TGAGGCGGTTGCGCTCTACCCCTCGGCCTTCAGGTGCGTGTTGAAGAAGGAGACGATGCGTCGGCGGGCGTCCTCGGCCGAGGGCTCGTGGTAGCCGCCCCCCGCGATCTTCCCCAACAGCACAAACAGGGTCGGCGCGTCCGCGGGGTCGTGGTCGTTGAGGAACGAGTGCCCGGCGTCCGGATACTCCTTCACGTCGTGGTCGACGCCATTGCTTGTAAGCGCTCGCTCCAGCCGGTCGGCGGCCCCTCGCAGCGTGCGATCCTTGCCGCCATAGCTGCCGACGATCGGACAGGCGCCGGCCAGGAAGCGTTCGGCGTCCTTCGGGACGGAGCCGTAGTTCACGCTCGACACCGAGAACCCGCGGCCAGGGGCGAGCAGTAGGGCGAAGCCGCCGCCCATGCAGAAGCCGATAACGCCGATCGTGCCCGTGCAGCCGTCCTGCTCGGCCAACCACGTGCGCACGGCCTCGATCTCGTCGAACGCTCGTCCCTGTCGAGCGCGAGCATCGCGCATGATGGAACGCATACAGGTCATCCTCCCGCCCCAATAGAACAGATCGGGCGCCGCGGCCAGGTATCCCTCGCCTGCCAGCCAGTCGGCCTGGTCTCTCAGGTCATGGCTCATTCCCAGGGCGTCGTGGATGACGACGACTCCCGGCCACGGACCCTCGCCCATAGGCGTAGCCACATAGGCTGGCAGCTCGCCCCGAGCGGTGGGAATCTTCACCTCGGCCACAAGGCCAAGAGGCTACCGGTTAGCTGGCGGGGCTCAAGGTCGAGGCGCAGCTGGAAGGTGAAAGCGCCTAGAACTCAATCGGAGCCGGCTCCCACGCACGTGCGTGGGCACTCCCGTCTGGGCGCTCGACACTCACGACTCCACGAGCGCTGCGTCGAGCGCCCCGAGCACCCGGTCGGCCACCTCGCGAGTGGCGTTGACTCCCATCAGTCCGATCCGCCAGAGAGGCGGCGAGCCCGCAAGTCCACCCCCGACCTCGATCCCGTACTCGCGCAGCAGCCGCCCACGCGTCTCGTTCCCGTCCACGCCCTCGGGTACCCGGACCGCGGTCAGCTGCGGCAGTTGGGTGCGCGCATCCGCGAACAGCTCGAGGCCGCGCTCCCGGAGAGCGGCCTGCAGGTAGCCGCCCGCGTCGGCGTGGCGAGCCCAGCGGGCCTCGAGCCCTTCCTCGAGGACGAGCCGAAGCGCCTCGTGCAGTGCGTAGAGAAGGAGCGCAGGCGGGGTGTGGTGGTAGGCCGCCGGGCGCTCGGCCCAGTAGCGGGCCAGCAGCTCGAAGTCGAAGGTGAACGGAAGCGGCACCGAGCGCACCCGGATGCGATCGAGCGCTCGTTCGGAGAGCGCGACCGGCGCGAGCCCGGGCGGCGCACCGAGACACTTCTGCGAGCACGAGTAGCAGTAGTCGGCGCCCCAGCCCTCCGGCTCGACCTCGATCCCGCCGAGCGACGTCACGCAGTCGACGGCAAGGAGCGTGTCCGTTTCGGCCAGGACCGGGGCCAGCTCGTCCACGGGGTAGCGAACCCCCGTGGACGTCTCGGCATGGACGACGGCGAGGATGCGCGCTTCGGGGTGCGCGGTCAGCGCTTCGGCCAGCCGATCGACCGGCACGTGGTCGCCCGGAAGGGCCCTGACCTCGACCACCTCGGCGCCGACCCGCCGTGCGATCTCGGCCAGCCGCGCGCCAAAGTAGCCGGCGACAGCCACGATCGCGATGTCGCCGGGCTCGGTCAGCGCTGCCAAGCCCGCCTCCATCCCGGCCGTGCCGGTCGAGGAGAGCGGGAGCACGAGACCGTCCGAGCGCCGCCATACCGTCCGCAGCGCCTCGACGACCTCGTCGAGGATCGCTATGAAGTCGGGATCCATGTAGCCGAGCAGAGGCTTTCCCATCGCCTCGAGCACGCGCGAGTCGACGTTGGTCGGCCCGGGCCCGCACAGCAGCCGCTCGGGCAGGGCGAGCGGCCTCACTTGACCCACCCGGCGACGATCTCGCGCACGATATGGCGCTGCATCAGGAAGGCGAGCAGGAGGACAGGGATGCTCGCGATCACGCCTGCCGCAGCTACGTTCGGCTCGACCCCGTTGATTGGGCCCATGAGGTTGACGGTCACCGGCGCCAGCATCGGCGTCTCGCTCAAGTAGAGCACCTTCGAGACGAGGAACTCGTTCCAGGGGAGGATGAAGGCGAAGGCGAAGACCGTGACAACGTTCGGCGCCGTCATCGGCATGATCACCTTCGCCACGACCCACATCCTGCCCGTGCCATCGACCCAGCCCCAGCCTGCTCGACGTCTGGGTCGAGCGCCTCGTACGTCACGCTCAAGCTGGACGCGTGCAACACCTTCGACTATATACGCGACCTCAGTACCCGACCGACGCTAGTCCGCTTGTTGCTGGCCCGGTAGGACGATCCGCTCGCGGAAGACCTCCGCCTCGTTGGGGGCGTTGATCGGGTCGTTGGGCGTCGCTCAGCCTACGGCGGGTCTCAGGGCGCCCATGCGAGCTCGCCTTCGGTCCCGGCTGTCCGGGTAACGCGCACGCGGTTGCTCCCGTCCGAGGCCGCCGTCCAGACGTCGCACTGGTGAACGTCGGAGTTGTCGACGCAGCGGGTGTAGGCGATGTTCGTCCCGTCGGGCGACCACCCGGCAAAGCCCAAGTCGACACTCGAGAACGTCGACGTTTGGATGATCGAGCAGCTCGACTCGCTCGCGACATCGACCACGTCGATCGAGCCGCCGACCGCCTCCTGAGCGGCGCGCGCTGGCCGACTCGCGGCGCGCGGCCGAGCCCGGACAGCATCTGCCGCCTCACCGTCCTCGCCCGCTCGGTCGCGGAGCACACCGCACGATGAACGGGCAGGCGTGCGCCAATACTTCAGACTGGCCGGACCTGCTGACTCTGACGCAGGCGCACTCGCTTCATCGAGGATGAGAAGCGTGTCGGGGGAGAGCACGTTCGCCTACCCCAGCATGCGCTAATCGCCGCGTGGGCGGCTCAATCAGCGTCCCGCAGTCGCGGGTCGTTGCACGGCGTGTCTACTGTCGAGGGCAGCGAGGCGTTCGCGGATGCGCTTCGCCATCACCAGGTTCTCCTTGCGTTCGTAGCGGAGGAGTGCTTCCTCGAGCGCAGCCCTCGCCTCCTCGAAGTGGCCGGCGAGCGAGAGCACCTCGGCGAGGTCGCGGGCCGCCGGCGGGCGGTCGATCAGGCAACGCAGCTCGGCGACGCGGTGCGGCTCGCGTACTGCCAACCGTATGTCGGCGCGTTCTTCAACTTCCTGCTCGCCGACGAGTCGCGGCTGACCGGCTGGCGGTCGGGCCTCCCGTGGTCGAACTGGCGGCCGAAGCCCTCGTACCATGCGTTCGGGCGCGCGGTCGTCGACGTTCATGCACGGCCGGGTGGACTGCGCAGCGGTTGGCAGCTCGGCCTGACGGCGCGGCTTCGGGCGCCGGGTTAGACTGCGCGGCGTGAGGGCGCTCATCGCCGCGATCGCGCTCTTGGCGGGGGGCTCGGCGGCCGCGCCACCGGCGCAGACCCTGCGAACAGCCGGGCCGGTCACGCTGCTCGCCGCGGACGGCTCGCTCGCCGCCGCGGTCGTCGAGGGGGACAACAAGAGCCGCTGCACGCAGGTCGTCCTCTGGCGCCCCAGCTCGAAGCCGGTCGTGATCAAGACCCAGGTCGAGTGCGACGGCGGCGGGCCGCTCGAAGGGGTGGACGAGCTGGCGCTCGGCGGCAACCGCGTGCTGTGGGAGGAGACGAACGGGGGCGACAATCTCGAGTTGAGCGTCGAGACCGCCACCGTGGCGAAGCCGAAGACGCAGGACCTCTCGTACGTCGAGAGCGGGGCCGGCGCCGCCGGCGACCCCGGCGGCGACTACACCGGCAACCTGCTCGCCGATGGGCCGCTGCTCGTCTTCGTCTCGTGGACGAGCTGCGATCCGTACGGAGGCGGATACGGGCGGCCCTGCCAGAAGGGGCAGCCCGACGACTACAACGGCGTCCTCCACCGGGTCGTGAACGGCAAGGACACCGTGCTCCGGAGCGGCGACGATGTGCTCTACCCGATCTGGGTGGACGGAGGCCGGATCCTGGTCCGCAACGGCTCGAAGCTCACGCTCCTGCGCACCTCGGGCGCGGCGCTGCAGACGTTCGACGCGGGCGCGGGCTTCCAGGGCGCCGTCTTCCAGGGCAGCAACCTGGTCATCCTCCGCCCCACGGCCCTGGACGTCTACGGCACGGGCACCGGGACCCTGATCCGCACGTTCCACCTGAAGAAGGCGAAGCGGCGGCTGGTCGACGTCCAGAGCGGGATCGCCGTCCTGATCGGCGGCGGCGCCGTGCACCTCCTTCGGCTCGACACCGGGAAAGGTGCGGGCTTCACGCCCACAGGCGGCGGGACGATCCAGGCGCAGCTCGAGCCCACGGGGCTCTTCATGTCGTCGAAGACGGGCCTCGCGTTCGAGCCGATGGCGAGAGTGCTCGCCCGCTTCCACTGAGTCAATGGGCCGCGGTTCAGCCGCACCCGTGTCGTGGGGAGGCGCTCGATAGCACTCGCGCGACGTGTAGCTCGAACGCCGCGCTGAACGGCGCTACGTGCTGACGCAGACCGAGAAGGGCGAGGTGTCCATGGTCGTGATGCTCGTCGCCGTCGCCGTCAGGAATTTGCCGGTAGGCAGCTTCAAGCCCCTGATCGAGAACGTGCCGTTACCGCTGCCGTCGGTCTCTGCCTTCCCGACCTTCATGGCACCCACGCTCTCTTCATGTCGGTGGTGTCGGTCGCCGACATTCCCGACATCGACTCTCGTCCTTCCCGCTTGCCTAGACGTGTTGCGTCGAACGCACGTACCGACACGATGAGCGGCAGAACACCGACATCGTGTCCGGTCTGACGACCTGTGCAAGAACGGCGCTCGCTGGCCGCTCGAGTCAGTTGAGACAGACGATGTAGCTTGTCGCGTTTTGCGGGAACTGCGACAGGGCGGGCGGACGCAGCCCTGCTCGCGCACCGCCAAGCCGACGGCCATTGCGAAGGCGCGATAGCTCGTCTCAGAGCCGTCGATCCCGACAACGAGGCTTCTGATGCCCATCGGACTGTGCTCCTTGACGATGCTCGGCGCCAGAGCCCACCGCTGCCGGTGGCCTGCCCGGTCACGGCGAGGAGGCGTCGCCCCCTTGTCTTGGCGCCTAGACGATCGTTCGACGAGCCCTTTCTTCCCTATTTTCGCGTAGCAGGCGCCGTGCGTCCGGGGAGGGCCGATCCGAGCAGTTCATCGGGCGACGGTGTGGCCCCGTCCCGCTCGGCCGCGCCGTCGAGCAGGTCTGGGACAGCACTGCCATCGCCACCATGGTGGATCCTGAAGCCGTGGCGGTGGTGGTGGAGACCGGCCTTCTGGGCAATCGACTCCTCGTCCACGTGGATGAACTTCTCGCCTCGAAGCGCCGAGGCGATCGCTGCGATCACGCTCATGACCACCGCGAAACCGAGGATGGGGAGCAGGGCATCCTTGAACGGCGTGCCGATGAGGTGGGGGAAAAAGGAGCGGCCGGTGATGGTGGCAGCCTGCCCAGGCGCCAAATGGGACAGCACCTTTGGCCCGAGCAGGCTCTTCAAGGGGTTGATGCCCAAGAAGGCGGCGAACATGTAACCGAGGGGCGGCAGGTGGGAGAGCTGGGTGGCGGTGGCTGCGGGGACCCCGTGAGCGAGAAGGCCGTGACGCATCGCCGAGGGCACCTTGGAGTTCAGTCCGACGACGAGCAACGTGAAGAAGAGCCCCATCGAGAGCGGCATCCCGGACTGGGCGAACGTAACCCGCATACCCGAAGCTGCCCCGCGGTGGCGAGCGGGGACCGAGTTCATGATCGAGGCCGTGTTCGGCGAAGCGAATAGGCCACCGCCGATCCCTTGGACGAACATCACCGCGGCAAAGGGCCAGTAGGAGAAGTCGGCCGGGAAGGTCATCATCACCGCGTACATCGCCCCCGAAAGCAACATTCCGCCCGTCGCGAAGGGCCGGGCGCCGTAGCGGTCCGACAGCCTGCCGGAGATGGGCCCTGAGACCACGAAGCCGACCATGAACGGGATCATGTAGATCCCGGCCCACAGCGGGGTTCGGGCGAAACTGTAGCCGTGCTGGGGGAGCCAGATGCCCTGGAACCAGATCATCAACATGAACTGGAAACCGCCCCGCCCGATCGACCCGAGGAACGACGCTGCGTTGCCGGCGGTGAACGCCCGGATGCGGAACAGCGACAGGCGGAACATGGGGTCGTCCACCCTCATCTCGACAATGACGAAGACAACGAGACACGCCAGACCGCCGAACATCATCTCCAGCACGAAGGGATCCCCCCAGCCGGTGAGGGAGTGGCCGTAAGGCTTGATGCCGTAGGTGGCGCCGGTGAGGATCATGGCCAGGGCCGCGGCAAAGGAGAGGTTCCCGAGCCAGTCGATCTTCGCCTTGATGCGGACGCCGATCTCCTTCAGCTTCATGTAGGCCCAGATGGTTCCGAAGACCCCGACCGGCACGTTCGCGAGGAACACCCAGCGCCAGCCCAGCTGCGAGAGCAGCCCGCCGACGAGGATGCCTAAGAAGGAGCCGAGGATCGCGGCGACCATGTTCATCCCTAGGGCAAGGCCGAGCTGCTCGGAGGGGAAGGCGTCGGTGATGATGGCCGCCGAGTTCGCCATGAGCATCGCCCCGCCGATGGCCTGGAACATCCGCAGGATGACGAGCTCCAGGGCTCCGTTCGAGCCCGTGCTCCAGACCAGCGAAAGCAGGATCGCCCCGACAGTGAACCAGGCGAAGCCGAGGTTGTACATCTTCACCCGGCCGAACATGTCGCCGATGCGCCCGACGGTCACCACGACGGCGGCCGACACGAGCATGTAGCCCATCATGATCCAGAGCAGGTAGGGGAAGTTGGCCGCCTGCAACGGGTTCAGGTGGATGCCCCTGAAGATGACCGGCAGGGCGATCATGAGGCTCGTCGCGTTGATCGTCGCCAGCAGCACTCCGACGGTGGTGTTGGAGAGGACGACCCATTTGTAACGCGGCCCCACGACCGTCGAATTGGTCGGCGTCACTACGCTCATGTCCGTTCTGCCTTTGATTCGTAGTGGTCTGCTGCCGTCGGTGCTTCAACTGGGCGCTCGGTCGCGAACGACTCGAGCACGGTCACAGCTCGTTCCAGTGCCAGCCGGTCGGCCTTGCTGAGAGCGCTCAACTGTCCGGCAAGCCAGGCGTTGCCAACCTGTGCGCGCCGTTCGAGCAGTTCCGTACCTTTGGTCGTGGCCACGAGCTGCACGCCCCGGCGGTCGGCAGGGTTCATCCGGCGGACGACAAGGCCTGCAGCCTCCAGTTTGTCGCCAAGTCGTGTCGCGGCCGGGGAGGGCAGGCCCTCGATCTCGGCGAGGTGGCCGATACCGAGTGGGCCGCTGCGAACCACGGTGGCGAGCGCGGAGAACTGGGCGATGGTGAGCTCCGACGGGTCCATCCGACGCAGCTGACGGGAGAGGCGGACCATCGACAACCGCAGCCGGGCCGCCAGCACGTGGGGCGCGCTCACATCGCTTCTCGCGCTCGTCACCTCGCTCATCGCACTGACGCCTCTTTCCTGAACTGCCCAGCTGCCGGAGCTGTGTCGCGTCGGCCACCTCGTTGGCCGAACCGCCGGTTCCTAGCTAATGTGCCAACGTTACTATATGTCGGCAGTATCGATCCAAGCTTGACCACCAGGATCACGCGTAGGGTTCACAAACTGACGCTGTCCGGTTCAATGGATCCGGACCGCGGTGGCGTCGTTCCTGCGCGACCTGCTGGGGGCTTCCGTGTGACACGGCCGGGGGTTGTTGCGGCTAGGTGCGTGAGGCGAGCCGCTGCGTGACGAGTCCGATCCGAGCCGAGCACCGCGTTTTCCGGAACCAAGCGGAGCATGAGCACATGTCTGACGCCGTGACGCCGCTGACGCCAGGCTCACGCGGAGCACGCGCTGCGTCCACAGCGAGCAGATCAAGATCGTGAAGACACCGGTGCGGGCCCCGAAGGCAAACGCGGCCGCCGAGCGCTTCGTCAGAACCATCCGCTCGGAATGTCTGGACTGGCTGCTGATCTTTAACCGCCGCCACCTCGAACGCGTGCTGCGCGTCTCCGTCGACCACTGCAACCCCCAGAGCCGCACCGTGCGCTCAAGTTCCAGTCACTGCAGCAGAAGCCGCCAGAACCGCTACCACCCATCGGCGAGATTCTCCGCCGCGACCGCATGAGTCGCGACACGAGAGTTGGCGCCCTTCACGCCGATCTTGACGCGTTGAGTGCGCACTGGCGGGTCGCGTTTTGGAGCGCGCAGGACGCGCTCCGGGCCGCTGCCCACTATCTGCCAGCGAGCGAACGGCGGCAGCGGCAAACGGCGCTTGTGCTCGAGCGCGCTGCGACGGCCCGGCTGCTTGATGCGATCGCAGCCCAGGAGCACGTCCGGCTGGTGCACCAGGTCGGCGCGCCACGACCCACGAAACCGATGCTCGGACTGCCGAAGGACGCTCTTGCGTGCGTGTTCGAGCTCGAGGGCGTGTTGACCGGCAGCGCCGCGGTGCACGCGGCCGCTTGGGCGGAGACGTTCGACGAGCTCTTGCTGAAGCGCTCAGCGCGCGCCGGTGAGCGCTTCGACGCCTTCGCGCCGTTCGACCTGCGCAGCGACTACGACGATTACATCCACGGGCGCCCGCGCCTCGAGGGCGTGCGCGCGTTTCTTGCCAGCCGCGGGATCCGTTTGCCCGAGGGCGAGCCTGGCGACCCGCCGTTCGCCGAGACGGTGTACGGCCTCGCGAACCGCAAGAGCCAAGCGTTCCTGCGCCGGCTCGACGCACAAGGCGTGGATGCGTACGAGGGCTCGCGGCGCTACCTCGAGGCCGCCCGCGACGCCGGCCTGCACTGCGCCGTTGTCTCCGCCAGCGCCAACACGGACATCATTCTGGAGCGGGCGGGGCTCGCCCGGCTGATCGACCAGCGCATCGACGGCAACACGATCGTCGCTGCCGGCCTGCGTGCCTGGCCGGCGCCGGATGTGCTGCTCGCCGCCTGCCGGCAACTCGACGTGCCGCCGCCGCAGACCGCCGTCTTCGAAACCGCCGCCGCCGGCATCGCGGCAGGACGCGCCGGTGGCTTCGAGCTCGTCGTGGGTATCGACCGCAGCGGAGCCCCGGACGCGCTACAGCGGGAGGGTGCCGACATCGTCGTCGGCGACCTGTCCGAGCTGCTCGACCCCAGGCTTACCGGCTAACGATGCACCGATCGCTCGCCCTGTCCCACTTTGCGCCCGATCGACCCCCACGTGGGACAGCTCTGGATTACCGCAAGCCCTGTGGCGGAGCGGGATCGTGGAGGCCGACCGCCGCGACTGTACGGCCGCTTCGCGGAGTTCTGTACGGCTCGGCCTAGAAGTGGAGCGCGATCACCCGGTCGTTCAGCGTCTTTCCGACCGAGCGGATGAGCTTGATCACGTCTCCCGCCTCGTCGCGTCGCATCCTGACGAGCTCTCCACGATGGACGATCTTGTGCCTCTTCTCCGTCCACTCGTCGAGGGAGCCGAGCGCATCAGTGGAGTTACCCCGTTCCCGTTGACACTTCGGCTTTAGACGGCGACCGCCGTCTGTGGGTCGTGTTCGGTCATCATCTCTTCGTATCTTTGCGGGCTTCGCTGTCCGAGTGTTGAGTGCCGGCGGCGGCTGTTGTAGAAGCCCTCGATCCAGCGGAAGAGGCAGCGAACGGGCCCCTTCATTTCGGTGCCGGCTCTTAGGCACTTCAGGCCGTAGGCGCGCTAGGTCTTGTCGGAGCTCGTTTTCGTACCGTGCCGTCTCGACGCGGCGCTCGACCTCCTCGACCGCCTGGACGGCCTTCAGACTCTCATCGATCTGGTCGGCGACGCTCAAGGACTGGGTCTGCAGCTCGACGAAGTCGCTCTGAATCTGGCGATGGCGCTCGACCGCTTGATCGAGCTCAAGGAGCCGGCGTTCGACATCCGAGACTCCGGTTCGCAGCACAGCAAGCTGCTCGATCTTCCTCGCCCTCTCGACGGTAAGCCGTCCCGTTGCAGTGAAGTACCGCTGCCGCTCGGCCTCGACTCGCGCGAAGAGCGCGTCTGCCCCAGCCCCGCCGACGCGCCCCGTGCCCCCAGCCGCAGCGTCAAGCGCAACGACGAGCGTCGGGGATCCGCCGATCGCTGCCTGCGAGATCGCGACGCCCTGCTGGTACCGCAGTGCCTTGAACAGCGCGGTGTCCGTTTCCGCCTCGAGGATCTCGCCCATTCGGTTGTGCGCGGCCTCGCCGGTCAGCTGTTCCGGACTCGGCTTGTGGATCTCGAGCTCGGTCTTCTTGCTCCTCAGCCACTGCTTGCGATAGGTCAGGTGATAGCGGCCTACGGTCAGCTCGACCTCGGCGAAGGCCCCACGTCGCGGCCGACCGGCTGCGCATCACGGATAACCTGCCTCCTCGACGAGTCCTTCTCGTCGAGGAGAAGCATGAAGGCGTCCGCGACGGAAGTCTTACCGACCTCGTTGCGACCCTCGACGATCGTCACCCCCGCAATGTCGAACTCGACGTCGAGTATGTCGACGCCCCGGAAGTCCCTCAGCGAGATGCGATGGATCCTCATTGCGCGAGCCGGTAAAGAAGGTTGAGCGCGTCGCGCGCGACAATCCCCTTCTCGTCGGCTCTGCCGGCTTCGAGGGCCAGATCGTCAAGCGCCTCACGAACGTAGCCGGAGACGTCGAGCGCCGCGAGATCGGCGTCGTCCGGTGCGACGACGAGATCGCTGTGCAGCTCCCACGTGTTGAGCAACGCGAACGTCAGCCGACTGTCCTCCAGGACAGCCTCGAGCCGGGCATTCTCAGCGAGACCGAGGGTGCCGCGGAGTGCGAGCTTCACCACCGTCGTGTGCTTTGACGGAACGCCGTGCAGCCACTCCTCGAGCCGCCCCACGTCCTCTTCGCCATTGAGATCGAACGACGGCCTGTGAAAGGTCCACGAGCCGACACTGCGATTCTCGACGGTGCACGTTCCGCGGTCGAGCTGGACAAGCAGCACCTGGTTTGGATTCATCTCTCCGTAATCCGTCGCCACAGGAGTGCCGGAGTACCAGGCGCGACCGTCTGAACCCTCGATCTCGGTTACCGAGTGGCGGTCGCCGAGTGCCACATACTGCACCTTCCCGCTCTCGAGTGCGTCTCTCATACCTGCAGCCCGGATCAGGGAAGGGTCGTCGCGATCAGGGCTGATCTCATCCACGATCCCGTGCCCGACCACAACCCGGCTCGCGCCCGCAGAGACCACCTGCGCCTCATAGCCAGCAGCGACGGGATCGCCAAGCTGCCGCTTCGTGAGCCAAGGAACACCGACGATCTCCACCGCACCGCCTTCCCCAACCGGAATGGCGACAAGCTCCTCCAGCACCGTGACACCCGCCGGGCACCTATCCAACCAGGCGGGCGACCGGTAGACCGACGACGCATCCAGAGCATCGTGGTTGGCCGGAAGAAGAAACACGGGCACAGTGAACGACGAGAGCTCGTCCACGGCCTTCGCGATCACCTGCCGGTCGACGTGATTGGAGTCGAACACGTCACCGGCAACCACGACGAACGAGCACGCCTCTTCACGTGCGAGATCCCCGATCGCGCCCACCGCGGAGAACCTGTCCTCGGCAAACCGCGAACGAGCCTCAGCAGGCAGGAAATGCGCCTGCATCCCGAGATGCCAATCGGCGGTGTGGATGAACCTGACCATCAGCTGAGCACCGACCTCGTCGAACATGTCACCGACAAAGCGAGGTGTCGAGCTCCCGGGTCGGGCAACGAGTCGGCCGTACTCACCAATTCACTCACCAACCCCTGCCCGGCAGGCGCCCGACCGGCGCCAGAACCGCCTAGAATGGCGGCATTGCCCTCTTAGCTCAGTTGGTAGAGCACCTCCATGGTAAGGAGGGGGTCGACGGTTCGAGTCCGTCAGAGGGCTCTGCAAAAGCCGCGCACAGCGGGGCTTTGGAATTAACCCGTTTCCGGGCACAGCACAGTTGTGGAGCCCTTTGTGGAGCCTTCACCGGCTGCACATCGCCCACTCATACCGGCCGTGCTTCGGCTTCGGCGAACTGGGTGGTGTAGAGGGAGTGGTAGAGGCCGTGCTGATCGAGGAGCTCGGCATGGTTGCCCTGCTCGACGATGCGGCCGCTGTCCATGACGACGATCGTGTCGGCGTTGCGGATGGTGGAGAGTCGGTGGGCGATGACGAAGCTTGTGCGGCCCTGTCGCAGGCGTGCCATCGCCTCTTGGACGTAGAGCTCGGTGCGGGTGTCGACGTTGCTGGTGGCCTCGTCGAGGATGAGGATGCTCGGGTCGGCGAGGAAGGCGCGTGCGATCGTGAGCAGCTGCTTCTGGCCGGAGGAGATGTTGGAGGCGTCTTCGTCGAGGATGGTGTCGTAGCCGTCGGGGAGCGTGCGGACGAAGTGGTCGACGTAGGCGGCTGTGGCGGCGGCGGCGATCTCGGCGTCGGTGGCGTCTTGCTTGCCGTAGGCGATGTTGGCGCGGATCGTGTCGGCAAGGAGCCAGGTGTCCTGGAGCACCATGCCGAAGGCGCGGCGCACCTGGTCGCGGGTGAGGTGGCGGTAGTCCGTGCCGTCGAGCCGGATGTGTCCGCTGTCGATTTCGTAGAAGCGGACGAGCAGATTGACGAGCGTTGTCTTGCCGGCGCCGGTGGGGCCGACGATCGCGACGGTGCTGCCGGGCGCGGCGTCGAGCGTGAAGTCCTCGATCAGCGGCTTGTCCGGTTCGTAGCGGAAGCACACCTCGTCCAGCGTCACCCGCCCACCGTTGCGATGCGCGGTCGCGGCCGCGGCGGGCAGGTCCGGGGCCTCCTCGACCGCGTCGAGGAACTCGAAGACGCGCTCGGCGGAGGCGAGCCCGGATTGGAGCATGTTCATCTGGGAGGCGATTTGGGTGATCGGCATCGTGAACTGGCGCGAGTACTGGATGAATGCCTG
>JBEKEH010000082.1:0-24691 GCA_050013935.1 Gaiellaceae bacterium
CGACCACTCGAGCGGAACGCCCTCGGGCGAGGTCGTCCGCCGCACCTGGCGCAGGAGCGGCGTGCCGGGCTCGACGCCGAGGAGCACCGCGTCCTCCGCGTCGGCCACGATCGCGGAGACGTAGTGGCGCGCCTGAGCGAAGACGACGCCGTGATCGGCGAGGCGCGCGTAGATCGAGTCCGATTCGAGGTCGACGGAGGCCACGCGGCGCCCGACGCTTTCCACGAACGTCGTCCGCTCGATCATCACCGGTGAGCCGCCGAGCATCCGGACGCGCACGAGCGAGAAGACCGGGTCGCCCTCCGTCACGTCGAGCCGCTGCGCGTCGGCCGCGTCCGCGTAGCGGCGGACGAGCTCGACCACCCGGCCGGACGGCTCCTCGCCCAGCGAGCGCGCCCAGGCGGAGAAGCTGAGCAGCTCGGAGAAGCTCTGCGCGCGGGGCTCGGAGAGCACGACGCCGCGGGCGCCCTTGCGCGAGGCGACCACGCCTTCCGCGCGCAGCGTCGCGAGCGCCTGGCGGACGGTGCCGCGTGACACGTCGAACTCCTCTGCGAGCTCGCGCTCGGACGGGAGCTGCGACCCGGGCGGGTAGGCGCCGGCCCGGATCGAGCGCCGGACCGCCTCCGCGATCCGGCGGTGCATCGGCGTGTCAAATGCGACGGCAGACATGTCTACACAGGCGGGGAGCCATGCTGGACACGAACCCTAGAGTCGCATTCCGGCCCGGTCAACGTGTCTAGACACGATGCCTCAACCTTGCCTCCGGATGGTCATAGGCTTGTAACCCACTCCCGCTCCGGGCCGGCGTAGCTTCCCAGCCGTCGATCCCTGTGAGGAGGAGAGCAAGCATGAGAACGACCCGTGCGGTCGCCCTGTCGGCGGCAGTGCTCGCGTGCGCGGCGCTCGTCGTCGTGACCGGCGCGTCGGCCTCGAAGTCGACCACCTGCCCCGACGGGCAGGTGCGGTTCGGCGTCGAGCCCTACGACTCCGGGCCCAAGTTCACCGGCGCCTACGCGGCGCTCACAAAGGCCGTGCAGACGAACCTCGGCTGCCCCGTGAAGCTCATCATCACGAACAACTACACGGCCGAGGTCGAGGCGATGCGGGCCAAGAAGCTCGACGTCGGCGAGTTCGGCCCCCTCGGCTACATCTTCGCGCACAAGCTCGCGAACGCACAGCCGGTCGCCGTGTTCGGGACGAAGCAGCACAAGCCCGTCACCTACACCGCCGCGCTGTGGGTGCCGTCGAGCTCGTCGATCACCAGTGTGGCCGGGCTGAAGGGCAAGACGATCGCGTTCTCCGATCCGGCGTCGACGTCCGGAAACCTGCTGCCGCGCTACGCGCTCATCAAGGCCGGTCTGAACCCCAACTCGGACGTGAAGATCGAGTTCGCAGGCTCGCACACCGCCTCGCTGCTCGCGCTCACGAACGGCAAGGTGGACGCGGGCGAGGTGAACAGCCAGCAGCAGGCGACGGCGGGCGCCGCCGGGCAGTTCGACACGTCGCAGTACCGCGTCATCTGGCGGTCGGCGCCGATCCCCAACGACCCAATCACCGTCCGGGGCGATCTTCCGGAAGCCTTCAAGACGGCGTTCAAGGACGCGTTGCTGAAGCTCACGCCGGCGCAGCTGAAGCTCGTCGACACCGAGCTGGGCGTCGACTCCGGGCCGATGATCCCCGGCCCCGACAGCCTCTTCCAGCCGATCCGCGACGTCGTGAACGCGGAGCACCTCGGAATCGGGGACATCGGCTGAGCGCTCGCCCGGCCACGGAAGGGCCGACCGAGTTCCCGTTCACCACGAGACCGGCCGGCGCAGCACCCGCCCTGGCCGTCCGCGGGCTCCGCAAGAGCTTCGCGGGCGGCCAGGCGGTGCTGCACGGCGTCGACCTCGACGTCTGGCCCGGCGAACTGACGGTCGTCCTCGGCGCGAACGGCAGCGGCAAGTCGACGCTGCTCCGCTGCGCGGTGCGGCTGCTCGATCCGGACGCCGGCAGCGTCGTCCTCTGCGGGGCCGAGCTCGTCGGGGCGCGCGGGCGCGAGCTGCGCGAAGCGCGGCGGAAGGCGGCGATGGTCTTCCAGCAGGTGCTGCTCGTGCGGCGCCGCTCGGCGGTCGAGAACGTTGCCTACGGGGCGCTCGGCGAGCTGCCACTCCACCGCTCGCTCTCCAGCCGCCTCTTTCCGGCCGAGCTCGGCGAGCGCGCTCACGCGTCGCTCGCCCGCGTCGGCCTCGCGGACGTCGCGTGGAAGCGGGCAGACACGCTCTCCGGAGGTCAGGCGCAGCGCGTCGCGATCGCGCGCGCGCTCTGTCAGCGGGCGCAGCTCGTGCTCGCAGACGAGCCCGTGGCGAGCCTCGACCCGCGGGCGGCGGAGGAGGTGCTCGTCCTCCTCGGCGAGATCGCCCGCGTCGAGGGGCTCGCGGCGCTCGTCGTGCTCCACCAGCCTGAGCTCGCCTTCCGCTACGCGGACAGGATCCTCGGGATCGTGCGCGGCGAGATCGTGTTCGACGCATCGCCGGCGTCGCTCGACGAGCACCGGGTCGCCGCGCTCTACCAGGGCTCCGAGACGTGAGCGAGGCTGCTGCGGATCCGAGCCTCGCCGGCCGCTCGTTCGCGCGTCCGCGCTCGGTGCGACGGCGGCTGCTGTGGCTTGCCGGCACGGCCGCCGGCATCGCCGTCCTCGTCCACGCGTGGCAGGACACCGGCGCCTCGTTGACCTCGCTCATCAGCGGCTTCCACAACACCCTCAACCTTCTCAGCCGCGCCGTCCCGCCGGACGGCAGCGTCCTCACCGACTCGATCCGCGCGTCGATCCTGACCTTCGACACGGCGCTGCTCGGCACCGCGTCCGCGCTCGTGCTCTCGCTGCTGCTCGTCCCGCTCGCGGCGCGCAACATCACGCCGCACCGGGTCGCGTACGAGGCTGCCCGCCTGGTGATAGGCGTCACCCGCGCGATTCCGGACTTCGTCTTCTGCCTGATCTTCCTCGTGGCGGTGGGCCTTGGCCCCTTCTCGGTCGTGCTCGCAGTCGCCGCGCACTCCGTGGGGGTGATCGGAAAGCTGTTCGCCGAGGCCGTGGAAGACATGGACATGGGGCCGGTCGACGCCCTTCGCGCCGCGGGGGCGAGCCGGCTGCAGGTGTTCCTGCACGCCGTGCTTCCGGGGATCGCCGCGACACTCACGGGGCTGGCGCTCTACCGCTTCGACACGAACGTCCGGTCGGTGCTCTATCTGGGCGCCATCGGGGGCGGCGGCCTCGGGTTCCTGCTCTACGACTCCCTGCAGCTGTTCCAGTACCGCCAGGCGACGACAGAGCTCGCTGTGCTGCTCGTGCTGCTGCTCGTGGTCGAGCGTGTCTCACTCATGATTCGCCAGAGGATCGTATGAGCGGCGCCGTGACGGAAGCCGGCGTCCAGGCCGCGATCCTCGACGGCGACGTCGTCCGGGTCGAGCTCGCAGACGGGACGCATGCGGCGCTGCACGTCCTCGCTCTCCGCGACGGCTGCCCGTGCTCCGAGTGCCGGCATCCCGTGAGCGGCCAGCGGCTGTTCGAGTCGTCGCGTGTCCTTCCGGCCGCCGGGGCGGCGACGGCGGGTGTCTCGGAGGAAGGCTCGCTCGAGCTCGACTGGAGCGACGGACACCGCAGCTTCTTCCCGGCCGCCTGGATCTGCGGGGAGGCGGCAGCCGCGGCGCGCGGGCGGCGGGCGGCGCGCGACCGGCGGCTCTGGACCGCCGAGCTCGGCGACTCCCTGCCGGAGCACCACTGGCCAAAGGTGGCCGAAGACGACCGGGCGCGTGCGGACTGGTTGCGCGACGTCGCGACGCTCGGTTTCGCCCTTCTCCACGGTGTCCCGCGCGAGCCGGGTTTCGTCGAGCACGTGGCCGGCCTGTTCGGTGCCGTGCGCGAGACGAACTACGGGCGTGTGTTCGACGTGAGCGTCGCCGTGGGCGCGACGAACCTCGCCGACACGGCGCTCCCCCTGAGCCCGCACACGGACAATCCGTACCGCGAGCCGACGCCGACCGTACAGCTCCTCCATTGCCTCGCGTCGGAGGTCGTCGGCGGGCACACGGTGCTCGTCGACGGCTTCGCGGCCGTGGAGCGCCTGCGAAGCGAAGCCCCGGATCGGCTCGCGACCCTCGCGCGCGAGCCCATCCGCTTCGCGTACCGCGACGAGAACGCCGACCTCGAGGCGGACGTCCCGGTCGTGTCGCTCGATCCGCTCGGCGAGGTCGTCGCGCTGCATTTGAACAACCGCTCGAAGGGGATCCCGCACGGAGATCCGGCGCGCGTCGCCTCCTGGTACGACGCGTATCTCGGGCTCGTCGCGCTCGTCGAGACGCCCGAGCTGCAGGTTGTCTTCCGCCTCGAGCCGGGCGACCTGATCCTCTTCGACAATCTTCGCGTCCTCCACGGCCGCACCGGCTTCGCGAGCGCGGGCACCCGCCGGCTGCAAGGCTGCTACGCCGACCGCGACGGGGTGCTGAGCAGCCTCGCCGTCCTCGAGCGGCGGACGACGTGAGCGAAGACGTCATCGACGAGATCTTCGTGCGCTTCCGGGAAGCGGGGGACGCGACGTACCTCGGCGAGCCCGTGACCGTGAGCGAACACATGCTGCAGTCGGCGGCGTACGCGGAGCAGGACGGTGCGCCTCGTGAGCTCGTCGCGGCCGCGCTGCTGCACGACTACGGTCACCTCATCCACGACCTCCCGGAAGACTCCGCCGAGCACGGCGTCGACACACGGCACGAGGAAGTCGGCTTCGCCTTCCTCGAGCGCTGGTTCCCGCCCGAGGTGACCGAACCGATCCGACTGCACGTCGCGGCGAAGCGCTATCTCGTCGCCGTCGATCCCGAGTATCGGAACACGCTCTCCTCCGCGTCGCTCCTGAGCCTCGAGCTCCAGGGCGGCTCAATGTCCGCGGCGGAGGTCGAAGCGTTCGAGGCCCACCCGCATGCAGTCGACGCCTGCCGCCTGCGCCGCTACGACGACGCCGGCAAGGATCCCTCGGCGGTGACGCGCCCGCTCGAGTCGTACCACGGCCTGCTCACATCCGTCCTACGCTGACGCAGTCGAGCACGTGACCACGGCGAGTGGGCTGACTAGTGGACGCGGTCATAAGTTCGTTCGTGTCTGGCGGTTCGCAAACCAAGCAGGCCTAGGACGCAGGGAGGCTGCATACCCGTAGGTATGCGGCCGACCGAGGACAACGGCATGCGCCGCGTTTGCGGGCCGCCAGACGCACAACCGTACTTGTGGCCGCGTCCACTAGATCAGCCTCGCTGCGCCGAGAGCAGTGACGAAGACACCGAGACCGACCCAGACGATGCCGATCGCTTCCAGCGCCGGCGCGACCGCCCGCCGGAGGATGGAACGAGACAGCGGCTCCGTCGCAGACTGATCGCGCGATCTCTCCTGAAGCTGCCACAGCAGAAGCCGCCGCGCGCCGTGCCAGTCCCGCGCGAGCAGGAGCCCTTCGGCGATCAAGAACGCGCCGAAGCCGATCTTCGTCCAGGACAGCCAGGCTGCGTGAGTGTGGAGGGCGAAGACGCCGAGGAAGGCGACGACCGTCAGGAGCAGGCAGAGGGTGAATCCCCGGTAGGTCAGATGTGCGAGGGCCCGGTCGCGAGCGCGAGTCGGCGCAGCCAACCGCGGCCGTGGAACGGTTCGAGTCCGGGCATGCTCGGCAAGCGCACGAAGTGCCCATGAGGCGAATCGAGGAAAGGCAGACACGAAGGTAGGCGCGGGCCTCGGGCCGGAGCTGCCGCACCTTAGCCGAGCCGGCGCTCTCTCTCGACCGGAGCAGATCTCCCCCGGGAAGCGGTCGCGGACAGCCCGGCGCGTCGCCTACGCTGAGGCGGGAACGGACAGCGATGCGTCACGCCAAACAGACAGCCGGTCACCGCCCCTCGCGCGTTGTCACGAGGGCGATTGTCGCCTGCTCGGCTGCTGCGCTCGTGTGCGCGCCGGCCCTGCTGACGGCTGCCGATCCATCGGCGCGGGATGTCACCGCGTTCGCGAGCGTCGGCTGGGTGCCGCACGTGGCGCGGAGCGCGGTCCCGCTCGGGCCGCTCGCGCCGCACGCGACAGGCGACCTGCGCCTCGACGTCGTGCTGAAGCCACGACATGCGGACGCGCTCAAGGCGCTCGCGGCCGCGGTCTCGACGCCGGGCTCGCCGAGCTTCCGGCACTACCTCACACCGGCCCAGTTCAGGGACCGGTTCGGCGCCTCGCAGGCGACGATCGACGCGGTGAAGCAGACGCTCCACGAGCGCGGCCTGCACGTGACCGGCGTCTCCGCGAACCGGCTGCTCGTGCACATGAGGGGCACCGCACGCACGATCGAGCGCGCCCTTCACGTCTCGCTCACGCGCTACCGGCTGCCGGACGGCACGGTCGGCTTCGCGAACCGCTCAGCGCCCGTGCTTCCGCGCGACGTTGCGGCGAGCGTGTCCTCGATCGTCGGGCTCGACTCGCTAGCCGCGATCGCGCCCGCCGGCCTCGTCCGCGCGCAGGCGGTCAAGCGGCGAACCACGGTCGCGCGGACGCCCGCGGCGAGCAGCGCCGGCCCGCAGCTGTCCACCGCGTGCGCGGCCGACGTCGCCGCGGCGCGCGAGAGCTCTCCCTCGCTTCTCACGAGCACCGACATTGCGCAGGCGTACGGCTTCACCGACCTCTACAACGCGGGAGACGTCGGACAGGGCACGACGGTGGCGCTGATCGAGTTCTCCTCCTTCCTCGCGAGCGACATCGCGACGTTCGCGAGCTGCTACGGGATCACGCCGACCGTGAACGAGATCCCGGTGGACGGCGGCCCCGGCCCCGCGCAGACGTTCGGCTTCGGCGTCGGCGACCAGGTCGAGGCCGAGCTCGACATCGAAGCCGTTCTCAGCCTCGCGCCCGGCGCGACGATCGACGTCTACGAGGCCCCGCAGACCGGCCCCGGCGCGAGCTCCCTCGACGTCTTCACCGCCGCGATCGACAACCCCGACGTCCAGGTGATCTCCACCTCGTGGGGACGCTGCGAGGCCGCCGCCGACCAGAGCCTCGTCTCGGCGGAGAACACGGCCTTCCAGCAGGCGGCAGCCGAAGGGAAGACGATCGTGGCCGCCGCGGGCGACAGCGGCTCCGAGGACTGCCTCGCCCAGCTGTTCGGCTTCCAGCGGATGGCGCTCGCCGTCGACGACCCCGCAAGCCAGCAGTACGTCACCGGCACCGGCGGCACGACGCTCGTCCCCGGCCCGCCGCCGACCGCGGCGGTCTGGAACAGCCAGAGCGGCGCGACCGGAGGCGGCGTCTCCGCCGAGCAGGCGATGCCGGACTACCAGACAGGCGCCGCCGCCTCGCTCGGCGTCGTCAGCCAGTTCTCCGCCTGCGGCTCTGCATCCGGCAACTGCCGCGAGGTCCCGGACGTCGCCGCGAACGCCGGCACACCGTTCGCGACGTACTGCACGGAGCAGGGCCGTGAGGGCTGCGCCAGCGGCGGCTGGACGGGATTCGGCGGCACGAGCCTCGCCTCCCCGATCTGGGGCGCCTTCTTCGCCCTGACGAACGCGAGCCTAGCGTGCGCGTCGAAGCGCATCGGCTTCGCGAACCCGGCGTTGTACGCGATCGCGGGGAGCGCCGCCTACCCGACAGCGTTCAGCGACATCACCCAGGGGAACAACGACCTCGGCTACCAGAACGGCCTCTACCCGGCGACGGTCGGCTACGACCTCGCCACCGGGCTCGGGTCGCCGATCGCCGGCAACGGCAGCGGCGGAGACAACGGGCTCGTCAGCCGGCTGTGCGCCAGCGCGGGGGCGGTCCCCGTGACGACGGTGACCGGAATCTCGCCCGACGCGGGACCGCTGCGCGGCGGCACGAAGGTGAAGATCACCGGCTCGAGCCTCACGGGCGCGACCGCCGTCCACCTCGGCACGAAGAAGGCGGCCTCGTTCACGGTCGTCTCGGGGACGACGATCGTCGCCGTCGCCCCGAGCGGGACCGGCAGCGCCGACGTCACGGTCACGACCAGCCTCGGCACGAGCCTTCGCGTTGCCGCCGGCGCGTTCCACTACCTGGCCGCTCCGACCATCCGCAGCCTGAGCCCGTCGACCGGGTCGCACCGCGGCGGCACCAGGGTCACCGTCACCGGCACGAGCTTCGTCGAGGCGAGCGCGGTCCGCTTCGGGGCGAAGAAGGCCGCCTCGTTCCGCCTCGTCTCGCCGACCCGGATCACCGCCCTCGCGCCCGCCGGCACCGGCAAGGCGGCCGTCACCGTGACCACGCCGGGCGGGACGAGCCCCAGGACGACGGCCGCGGAGTTTCGCTACTCGTAGGCGATTTGCATATTACGCATGGAATTGCGTAACATGCAGAAATGCCGATCGCCGCGATCATCGGTGCCTCGGGCTACTCGGGGCAGGAGACGCTCGACCGCGTGCTGCGGCACCCCGAGCTCGAGGTGGTCGCACTCGGCTCCGACTCGCTCGCCGGCGAGCCCGCCTCCGCGCTCGACCTCCGCCTGAACGGCTCGCTACCGCCGTTCGTGCCGAACGAGGAGGCGCTCGAGGCCGGCGCCGACGTGCTGTTCGTCTGCCTCGGCCACGAGCGGGCGGCCGCGTTCGAGCCGCCGCCGGAAACGGTCGTCGTCGACCTCTCCGGCGCGCACCGGCTCCAGGATCCGGCGCTCTACCCGGCCTGGTACGGCTTCGAGCATCCCCGTCCCGGGACGCTCGCCGGCTGGAGCTACGCGGTGCCGGAGCTCTCGCCGCCGGCCGGCCGCCTGATCGCGAACCCCGGCTGCTATGCGACCGCGGCGCTGCTCGCGCTGCTGCCGCTCGCAGGCGCCGTCGACCCCGCGAGCGTCGTCGTCGACGCGAAGTCCGGCGTCTCGGGCGCGGGTCGCGAGCTGAAGCCGAGCTCGCACGCCGGCTTCGTGCTCGAGAACCTTTCCCCCTACCGCGTCGGCAGCCACCAGCACGCCCCGGAGATCGCGCAGGCGCTCGGCTTCCCGGTCTGCTTCGTGCCGCACCTGCTGCCCGTCCGGCGCGGCCTGCTCGCGACGTGCTACGCGCAGCCGCTCGGCGGCGACCTGCGCGGCCTGCTCGAGGAGGCGTACGCAGACAGCGACGTCGTGCGGGTGCTGCCCGAGGGAGTCGCGCCCGAGCTGGCGCGCGTACAGCACACCGACGGAGCGGAGATCGCGCTGTACGAGGACGCCGCAACGGGCCGCGCGGTCGTCGTCTGCGCGCTCGACAACCTCGGCAAGGGCGCCGCCGGACAGGCGCTGCAGAACGCGAACCTCGCGCTCGGGCTCGACGAGACCGCCGGCCTGCGCCTCGCCGGAGTGCTCGTATGAGTGTCACGGGTGTCACTGCGCCGAAGGGCTTCGTCGCGAGCGCGGTGCACTGCGGCATCCGCAAGAAGGACCGTCTCGACCTCGCGCTCGTGCGCTCGCTCGTGCCCGCGACCGGCGCCGGCATGTTCACCGTGAACCGCGTGCTCGCTGCGCCCGTCGTCGTCTCGAAGGAGCACCTCGAGCTCGCGCAGCCGCAGGCGATCGTCGCCAACTCCGGCGTCGCGAACGCCGCCACCGGCCCGCAGGGGCTGCACGACGCACGCGCGACCGCGGCCGCGGCGGCCGAGGCGCTCGAGCTCGAGCCGGAGCAGGTGCTGATCCTCTCGACCGGCGTGATCGGCGCGCAGCTCCCGCTCGACAACGTCGTCGCGGGCGTGCGCGACGCGGCCGCGTTGCTCGGCGCGGACGGTGGCCAGGCCGCTGCGGAGGCGATCATGACCACTGACACGCACCCGAAGCAGGCGGTCGCGCACGGCGCCGGCTTCACGGTCGGCGGCATGGCGAAGGGATCCGGGATGATCCATCCCAACCTCGCGACGATGCTCGCGGTCGTCACGACCGACTACCCGCTCGAGCCCGGCGAGGCGCTCGAGCTCCTGGCCCCCGCCGTCGACACGAGCTTCAACGCGATCTCCGTCGACGGCGAGTGTTCGACGAACGACACGGTGCTGCTGCTCGCGAACGGCGCGAGCGGGATCGAGCGCACGGCCGCCTCCGACGAGGAGTTCGCGCTCTGCCTGCGCCGCGTCTGCGGCGAGTTGGCGAGGCAGATCGTCGCCGACGGCGAGGGCGCGACGGTGCTCGCGGAGATCGCGGTGCGCGGCGCAGCGAGCCTCGGCGAGGCGCGCGCGATCGCGGAGCGCGTGGCGACGTCGCCGCTCGTCAAGACCGCGCTGCACGGACACGACGCGAACTGGGGCCGCATCGCCGCAGCCGCGGGCTCGGCGAAGTTCGAGGGCGGCTTCGCCGACCTCGACCCCGAGCGGCTGACGATCGTGATCGACGGCGTGCCCGTTCTCGTCGACGGCCGGCCGTCCGGCGACGAGCCGGTGCTGACGAACGGCCGTTGCACGATCGAGCTCGAGCTCGGACTCGGCGACGGCGCGGCGACGTACCTGACGACCGATCTCTCGTACGACTACGTGCGGATCAACGCGGAGTACCGGTCGTGACGGTCGTGCTCAAGGTTGGCGGTGCGTCCGCGGGCGGTGCGACGACGACGGTGGCCGAGCTGCGTGCGCTCGGCCACCGCGTCTGCGTCGTCCACGGGGCAGGTCCGCAGATCTCACAGGAGATGGAGCGCCGCGGCCTCGAGGTGCGCTTCGTCGGCGGCCGGCGGGTGACGACGCCGGAGGCGCTCGAGGTCGTGCGCGAGAGCTTCGACGCGATCAACGCAGCGCTCTGCGCGGCGATCGGGCCGGATGCCGTCGCGCTCGCGGGCGACGAGATCGGGCTCGAGGCGGAGCAGCTGCCCGAGCTCGGGCTCGTCGGCCACCCGCTGCCGTCGCGGCCCGCGGCGGTCGAGCAGGCGCTCGCCGCGGGGCTCGTCCCCGTCGTCTCGCCGCTCGCGCGCGGACCGCTGAACGTGAACGCGGACGAGGCCGCCGCAGCGCTGGCGGTGGGGCTCGGCGCGGAGCGCATCCTCTTCCTCACGGACGTGCCCGGTGTCTTCCACGAGGGCCGGCTGCTGCCGTCGATCGGCGCCGCGCATGCGGAGGCGCTCGTCGACCAGGGAAGCTTCGCCGGCGGCATCGTCCCGAAGCTGCTCGCGGCGGCAGGCGCGGCGCGCAGCGGGCTTGTTGCGGAGATCGGCTCGACGGCGGTCGTGGCATGAGCACAGCGCTCGAGAGCGCGCTGCTGCCGGTCTACCCGCCGCCGCGCATCGGCTTCGCCGAGGGCGACGGCGTCTGGCTCACCGGCACGGACGGCGTCCGCTACCTCGACTTCGCCGCGGGCATCGCCGTCGTCTCGCTCGGCCACCGGCATCCGGCGCCGCTCGCCGCTGCGCACGCGCAGCTCGACCGCCTCTGGCACGCGTCGAACCTCTTCGCGACCGACCCGGCCCTCGCGCTCGCGCGCATCCTCTCCGAGCGGTTCGACGGCGCGCGGGCGTTCTTCTGCAACTCCGGGACGGAGGCGAACGAGGCGGCGCTGAAGTACGCACGCAAGGCGACCGGCAAGGCCGGCGTGATCGCGCTCGAGGGCTCGTTCCACGGCCGCACACTCGGCGCGCTCGCGGTCACGGGCCAGCCGGCGAAGCGCGCCGCGTTCGAGCCGCTCGCCGACACGCGCTTTGCGCAGCCGAACGACGTCGCCTCGCTGCAGGCCGCCGCCGGCGACGACGTCGGCCTCATCCTGCTCGAGCCCGTGCTCGGCGAGGGCGGCGTGATCCCGCTCGAGCCGGCGTTCGTCGCCGCCGCTGCAGCGCTCGCCGAGGAGCTCGGCGCGCTGCTCGCCTTCGACGAGGTGCAGACCGGGGTCGGCCGCACGGGGACGTTCTTCGCCTGGGAGCAGCTGGGCGTCCGCCCGCAGCTGCTGACGCTGGCGAAGGCGCTCGCCAACGGCCTGCCGATCGGCTGCCTGCTCGTGGCCGACGACGCGCCCGACGCGTTCGCGCCCGGCGACCACGGCTCGACGTTCGGCGGCAACCCCGTCTCGTGTGCGGCGGCAGCCGCCGTCTGCGCAGCGATCACGGACGAGCTGCTCACCGAGGTTCGCAGCCTCGGCGCACGGCTGCGTGACGGGCTCGCCACGCTCCCCGGCGTCGTCGAGGCGCGCGGGGCCGGGCTGCTCCTCGGAGCGGTGCTCGACCGGCCGGCGCAGCCCGTCGCCGACGCGGCGCTCGACGCCGGTCTCGTCTGCCTGACGGCCGGGCCCGACGTCCTGCGCCTCGCGCCGCCGCTCGTCGTCGGCGCCGAAGAGATCGACCTCGCCCTCGAGATCCTCACGGAGGTGATGACCGGATGAATCGCCGGCAGCGCCATGCAGCGATCCTGCGGCTCCTGCAAGAGCACCCGATCGCCACACAGAGCGAGCTCGCACAGGCTCTGCACGACGCCGGCCACGACGTCGTCCAGACCACGGTCTCGCGCGACATCCACGAGCTCGGGCTCGTGAAGGTGCGCGGCGCGGACGGGCGGCTCGTCTACGCCCCGCCCGAGGCCGCCGAGGCGGAGCGCGTCGACGCGATCTCCGTCGCGTTCGCACGCTGGGCGCTCGGCGTCGAGCCGAGCGGCAACCTCGTCGTCGTGACGACGCCGCACGGCTACGCGAGCCCGCTCGCGCAGGCGATCGACCTCGGCCGCCATCCACGCATCGCCGGCACGATCGCCGGCGAGAACACCGTGCTGCTCGTCTCGCGCGAGCCGGCCACCGGCGCCGAGCTTGCCGCGGAGATGAACGCGCTGCTGCTCGAGGGAGCGGCGTGAACGTCGACCTCCTGCGCGAACGCGGCGTGCTTCTCGGCTCGCTGCCCGTCGGCGAGCGGGTCGGCATCGCCTTCTCCGGCGGCCTCGACACCTGCTGCGCGCTCGCGTGGATGCGCGAGAACGGCGCCGTCCCGTACGCGTTCACCGCGGACCTCGGGCAGTACGACGAGCCCGACGTCGCGGCGGTCCCCGAGCGGGCGCGGCACTACGGCGCCGAGGAGGCCGTGCTCGTCGACTGCAAGGAAGCGCTCGCGTGCGAAGGGCTCGCCGCGCTCCAGTGCGGCGCGTTCCACATCCACACGGCCGGCAAGCGCTACTTCAACACCACCCCGCTCGGCCGCGCCGTCACCGGGACGATGCTCGTCCAGGCGATGGCCGGGTACGGCGTCGACATCTGGGGCGACGGCTCGACGTACAAGGGAAACGACATCGAGCGCTTCTACCGCTACGGACTGCTCGCGAATGAGAACCTGCGCATCTACAAGCCGTGGCTCGACGACGCGTTCGTGTCGGAGCTCGGCGGACGCACCGAGATGAGCGAGTGGCTCGCCGCGCGCGGGCTCGCACACGGTGCATCGGTCGAGAAGGCGTACTCGACGGACGCTAACCTGCTCGGCTCGACCCACGAGGCGAAAGACCTCGAGCTGCTCGACGCGAGCATGAAGATCGTCGAGCCGATCATGGGCGTCGCGCACTGGGACCCGGAGACGGAGATCGCGCCGGAGACGGTGACGATCGCGTTCCAGCACGGCGTGCCGGTGGCGATCGACGGCGCCGAGCTCGACGACCCGGTGGAGGTGCTACGCGCCGCCAACGCGATCGGCGGCCGCCACGGCCTCGGCATGTCGGACCAGATCGAGAACCGGATCATCGAGGCGAAGAGCCGCGGCATCTACGAAGCGCCGGGCATGGCCCTCCTCCATGTCGCCTACGAGCGGCTGCTGACGGCAATTCACAACGAGGCGACGCTCGAGCGCTTCGACGAGCACGGACGGCGGCTCGGACGGCTGCTGTACGAGGGCCGCTGGTTCGACACGCAGGCGCTCATGCTGCGCGACTCGCTCCAGCGCTGGGTCGCCGCGCTCGTCACCGGTGAGGTGACGCTCGAGCTCCGGCGCGGCGACGATTACACGATCCTGGACACGCGCGGCGAGGCCGTGACGTACGACCCGGAGCGGCTGAGCATGGAGCGCAGCGCGACGGCGTTCACCGCCGCCGACCGGATCGGGCAGCTCGCCGTGCAGATCAACGACATCACCGACTCGCGGCGCATGCTCGCGGCGCACCGCCGGCTGCGGCACGAGCCGCCGGCGCCGCTCTCCAACCCGCTCGAGCTGGGGCCGGCGGTATGACGCTCTGGGCCGCACGCACCGGTGTCGCGCTCGATCCGGACGTCGACGCGTTCCTGCGCGCCGAGGACGCCGAGCTGCTGCCGTACGACTGCGCCGCTACCGCGCTGCACGCGCAGCGGCTGCACATGGCCGGACTGCTCACGGACGCGGAGCTCGCCGAGGTCGAGAGCCGGCTCACGACGATCGCGGACGAAGGCACGGCGTTCCTCGGCGAGTACGAGGACGTCCATTCGGCGATCGAAGGGCTGCTCGGAACCGTCGGGCGCAAGATCCACGCCGGCCGCTCGCGCAACGACCAGGTCGCCGCAGCTGCGCGGCTGTACGTGGAAGACGCCTGCCGCGAGGCCGACGCGTCGATCACCGCGCTCATCGAGACGATCCTCGACGTCGCCGAGCGCGAGGCNCCCCCCCCCGACGCCGCTGCCCGGCTACACGCACCTGCAGCGTGCGCAGCCGGTCACGGTCGGCCACCATCTGCACGCGTGGGTGGAGATGCTCGAGCGCGATCGTGCCCGCTTCGAGCAGGCCGCCGCAGCGAGCGCGCCGAGCCCCCTCGGCGCGGGGGCGCTCGCCGGCTTGACGCTGCCGCTGCCGCTGCCGGCGGGCGCGATGCGCAACTCGCTCGACGCGGTGGCCGACCGCGACTTCGCACTCGACTATCTCTACGCAGCGTCGGTTCTGTTCACGCACCTGTCGCGCATCGGCGAGGAGCTCGTGCTCTGGTGCAGCTCCGAGTTCGGCTTCGCCCGCCTGCCGGGGAACGCAGCGACCGGGTCGTCGATGATGCCGCAGAAGCTCAACCCCGACGTCGCCGAGCTCGCCCGCGGCAAGGCCGGCACGCAGATCGGGCGACTGACCGGGCTGCTTGCCGTGGTCAAGGGGCTACCGCTCGCCTACGACCGCGACCTGCAGGAGGACAAGACGCCGCTGTTCGCGACCAGGCGCGACGTCCGCAGCGCCCTCGCTGCGCTCGCCGTGCTCGTCGGCGGAATCGAGCTGAACACGGAACGGCTCGCGGCCGCGGTCGCGGACCCGCTGCTGCGCGCGACCGACGCCGCCGAGGCGCTCGTGCGCGACGGCATGCCCTTCCGCGACGCACACGAGCAGGTCGCCGCGGCCGTGCGCGCCGGCACGTTCACACCGCCCGACCGGACGGCGCCGCGGCCCGCGCCCGGCCCCAGTGGCGTCGCCGCCGCGCTGCGCGACGCCCGGCTGCGACTGCAGGCCCGCTCACTCGCGCACCTGCCACGCACGCTCGTCGGCCGCGACCTGACGACGCTCACCACCTGGAGCTCCTTCGAGCTGGGGTCGGTGCTCGATTTCGCCCAGCAGCTGAAGGCCGCGCAGCGGAACGGCATCGAGCACCGGCTGCTTCCCGGCCGGACGCTCGGCCTGCTGTTCACGCGCCCGTCGACGCGCACGCGCGTCTCGTTCGCGGCGGCGATGGAGCAGCTCGGCGGCTCCGCGCTCGCGCTCAACGCATCCGAGCTTCAGCTTTCACGCGGCGAGCCGCTCGAGGACACGGCGCGCGTGCTCTCCGGCTACCTCGACGCGCTCGCGGTGCGCTGGCCGTCGCAGGCCGACCTGGAGACGCTCGCCCAGCACGCCACCATCCCGGTCGTCAACGCGCTCACCGACGACGAGCATCCCTGCCAGGCGCTCGCCGACGCGCTCACGATCCGGGAGCACTACGGCGAGCTGCGCGGGGTACGCGTCGCGTACTTCGGCGACGGGAACAACGTCTGCGCGTCGCTGCTTGTCGCCTGCTCGGCCCTCGGCGCCGAGGTCGTCTGCGCGACGCCTCCGGGCCGCGAGCCGGGCCCAGGCGCGCTCTCGGCCGCGTGCGCCTTCGGCGGCAAGGTGTCGCTGACCCAGGATCCGCACGAGGCGGCGGCCGGCGCTCAGGTGCTCTACACCGACGTCTGGACGAGCATGGGCGCCGACGATGAGCGCGAGCAGCGGCGGCGGGAGTTCGCGGGCTTCGGCATCGACGCCGCCCTGGTCGCGTCTGCGGAACCCGGCGCGATCGTCCTGCACTGCCTGCCCGCGCACACCGGCGAGGAGATCTCGAGCGACGTCCTCTACGGGCCGCAGTCCGCGGTCTGGCAGCAGGCGGAGAACCGGCTACACGTGCAAAAGGCACTGCTGACGCTGCTGGTTTCGTAGCGGCAGCACGCCGCCGGCGCGTAAATCCGCAACCAGGTTGCCGGAGGCAACCTGGTTGCAGCCGTAAGCCGTCGCCTTATCGCCCCACGGGCACCACGAGCACCGGCACGCGCGAGACGTGCAGCAGCTTGTGCGGGACGGAGCCGAGAATCGCGCCGGCGAGCGGATGCTCGCCGTGCGTGCCCACGACGATCAGCGAGGCCCCATGGCGCTCGGCCGCGTGCACGAGCCCCTCGGCCGGCCGCTCGGGAATGAGATCGACCTCATGCTCGACGCCGGCCTGCGCGACCCGCTCCGCCGCCTTCGCCGCGGCCTGCTCCGCCAGCTGCCGGACGGCGCGCCGGTAGTCGCCGGTCTCCCCGCCGTACGCGGCCGGGATCTCGAAGGCGAACACGATCACGATCCGCGAGCCGTCGAGGCGCGCGAGCTCGACCGCCTTGTCGAGCGCCGCCAGCGCGCAGGCCGACCCGTCGAAGCCGACGACGATCGAGCTAGGCACGTTTCGCGGCCGGAGCCGGGTCGAGGACGGACGGATCCGCGGTCTCCGGCCGCAGCCGGAAGAACGGGTCGGGGCTGACGAGGCGCTGCACGAGCATGAGCACGATCCCCAGCGCGAGGCCGACGATGCCGATCGCGAGCGGCGGACCGACGCCGAGCCACGCGTGACCGACGGACGAGTTCGCCGGGTTCGTCTGCTGATAGATGCTGTCGCCGAGAATCCCGAACAGCATGATCCCACCGACGAGCGGCAGCACGCCGACCATCAGGAGCGTGCGCAGGCTCCGCGCCAGACTGTGCCGGAAGTACCAGAAGCACGCGAAGCCCGTGAGCCCGTAGTAGAAGGCGATGCCGAGTCCGGTGGCGGTCACCGAGTCGGCGAGAATGTCGCCCGAGAGCGAGTTGAGCAGCAGGAAGCATCCGATCGAGACGGCGCCCATCCAGATCGTGGAGGCGCTCGGGGTCAGGTAGCGCGGATGGATGCGCGCGAAGTGGCGCGGGATGCCGCCGTGGGCCGCCATCGCGAGCGTCGCGCGCGTCGTCGGCAGGATCGTCGTCTGCGTCGACGCCGACGCGGACGTGAGCACGGCGATGATCAGCAACTTGTCCAGGTGCCAGGGCAGCACCTGCTTGCCGAGGGCGCTGAGGATGTCGTCGGCGTGGTTGTTCAGGAAGCCGACGCCATGGTAGGCCTGCGCGGCGATCGAGACGACGACGTAGATCCCCAGCAGCAGGAACGTGCTGACGACGGCGGCGCGACCGGGCGTCCGGCTCGCGTCCTCGGTCTCCTCGTTCACCGAAACGGCCGTGTCCCAGCCCCAGTAGATGAAGATCGCGAGCAGCAGCCCGTCGGTGAGCGCGCCGAACGACTTGATGTCGAACGGGTTGAGCCAGCTCCAGGACGGGTGGACGCTGCCGGTCGGATGCCCGAACCAGACGCGTCCGAGCGCAACCGCCGCGAACACCGCCAGGACGATCACCTCCGCTGCGAGCAGGAACCACTGCGTCTTCGCCGAGACCTCGATGCCGACGTAGCAGATGAGGCTCATCAAGATGATCCAGACGACGCCCGCGATGCCGACCCAGAGCCTGCTCGAGGCGGCGTGGTCGGCGCCGAAGAGCAGGAACGTGTACGAGCCCGCGATCTGGGAGAGGCTCGCCATCACCAGCACGTCGGCGTAGAGGATCCCCCAGCCGCCGAGCCAGCCGATCGAGGGGCCGAACGCCCGGGCCCCCCAAGATGAACGTCGTGCCGCAGTCGGGGTCGGCCTGGTTCAGGTACTTGAAGGCGAGCGCGATCAGCAGCATCGGCACGAACGCGAGCACCATCACGACGGGAGCCTGGAAGGAGATGCCCGCGATCGCGGTGACGAAGCCGAGCGTGGCCGCGAGGCTGTAGGCGGGCGCGGTCGAGGCGACGCCGATCACGACGCTCGACAGGAAGCCGAGCGCGTTCGCCTTCAGGCCCTTCTCGCCCACGTCGGGCACCGGTGCAGCCACCGCCACGCTTGCCATGGTGGGCGAGCATTCCATCCCCCGCGCAGATGTTCAAGAGAATGGACAATAGGAACGTGAGCGACGAGACGAATCTGGGCCTGCAGGAGTTGCGCGAGCGGATCGCCGCAGTCGACCGCGAGGTCCTGGAGGCGCTGAACCGGCGGCTCGAGCTCGTCGCCCGCGTGCAGGAGCGCAAGCAGGAGACCGGCGCGCCGCTGATCGACGCCCAGCGTGAGGCCGAGCTGCTTCAGGAGCTGACGGCGGCGAACCGCGGTCCGCTCTCGGAGCGGGCGGTGCAGTCCGTGTTCGCCGCGGTGCTCGACGTGATGAAGCAGGAGCTGCGCGGCGAGCAGCGGCCCGGCAGCCCGCAGCAGCCGCCGGCGGCGGCGCCGGTGGTCTCGAACCTCGCCGTCGTCGGCACCGGGCTCCTCGGCTCGTCGGTCGGGCTGGCGGCGAAGCGCGCCGGCGTCGCGCGCGTCACCGGCTGGGATGCCGACGGCACGACGCTCCGTGAGGCGGCGGGGGCGAAGGCGGTCGACTCGGCGTCGCCGTCCCTGCGCGAGGCGATCGCGGGCGCGGAGCTCGTGGTCGTCGCCGTTCCCGTCGGCGCGCTCGTCGAGACGACGGCCGAAGTGCTCGCCGCCGCGGCAACCGAGACGACGGTGACCGACGTCGGCTCGACGAAGCGCGCGCTCGCGGCGGCCGTGCAGGACCCGCGCTTCGTGCCGGGGCACCCGCTCGCCGGCGGCACGACAGGTGGGCCGGCCCGCGCAGCCGCCGACCTCTTCGACGGCGCAACGTGGTTCCTGACGCCGCTCCCGCTCACCAATGCCGGCCGGCTCGACCTGGTCGAGCGGTTCGTGGCGATGCTGGGCGCACACGCCGTCCGGCTCGACGCCGGCGAGCACGACCGCCTGCTCGCGCTCACGAGCCATCTCCCCCACGCGCTCGCAAACGTGCTGATGCGCCAGATCGCGCGCGCGTCGGTGGGGCGCGACGAGCCGCTCGCGCACGCAGGCGCGGCGCTACGCGAGATGACGCGCGTCGCGGGCGCGAACGCGGCCGTCTGGGCGGACATCTTCGACGAGAACGGCGACCTGATCGCGGACGCGGTCGCCGCGCACCGCGACGAGCTGGCGGACGTCGAGCGCGCCCTGCGCGAGCGCGACCGGGCCTTCTTCGAGTCCTGGATCGCCGAGGCCGCGAACGCGCGCAGCCGCATGCTCGAGTACGCCTACCGCACCGAGGCGCGCAAGCTGAACCGCATCCGGATCCGCATCCCGGACAAGCCCGGCGTCCTCGCGCGCATCACGCAGTCGCTCGGCGCGGCCGGCATCAACATCGAGGACTTCGAGCTGCGCCACGTCTCGCCCGAGTACGGCGGCGTGCTCGTCATCCTCGTCTCGGGCGCAGACAACGCCGAGCTCGCGCGCACCCTCCTGCGGCGCGAGGGCTATAGCGCCGCTTAAGCCGCCTGAAACGCTGCGCGTTTCAGGCGGGTTGGGTTTCGGCTTCGCGGAGCGGACGCCGGCGCTGAGAGAAGTGCTGCGCACTTCTCTCAGGTGTGAGTTTCGGCTTCGCGGAGCGGACGCCGGCGAAGCCGGCGTCCTTTTCTCTGGCGAGGGGCGACGGGTGCCGTGGCGCGGGCGGTGGTGCCTTCGGCATCCCCACCCGCGTGGGGGTCGGCCTCCGGTCAACGTCTGCGGCGTTGACCTCCGGCCCTGGTCCGGTCGACGAGCGGCGGTCTACACCCTCCGGCCACTTCTCACGGTGCGTAGCGGCCGCCGAAGCCCTGGCCTCCCTGGCCTTTCGTCTGGCCCGCCTTCGCGTCCTGCGCGAAGAGATAGAGCGGATGTCCGGCATACGTCACCTGCAGCGTCCCGTCCTTGCAAAACGTTCGGGCTCTCCTGGCGACCTCGGACGGGCTCAGGCGGCGGGCGGAAGCACGCGGCCGCGCACCTCGCCGAGCTCGAGCCCGCCGGCGCGTCCGCGGAGCACAACCTCGTCTCCGTCCTCGAGAAACGCGCGCTCGGATCCGTCGGCGAGCCGGAGCGGCTCCGCGCCGTTCCGGGTCAGCTCGAGCAGCGAGCCCTCGGAGCCGCGCACGGGGCCCGAGATCGTCCCCGACGCCATCAGGTCGCCGGTGCGCAGCCACGCGCCGTTCGAGGTCGCGTGCGCCAGCTGCTGCGGGATCGTCCAGTAGAGCGTCCGGGCGTTTCCGCGCGAGACCACCTCGCCGTTCAGCTCGAGCTCGAGGTCGAGGTCGAGCGCCCGGTCGCGCCCGCCGGCGAGGTACGGCAGCGCGGGCGGCTCCTGCGGCGGAGCCTCGACCCAGCGCTGCTCGAGCAGCGCGAGGGGCGTCACCCACGCGGAGATCGAGGTGAGGAACGACTTGCCGAGGAAGGGGCCGAGCGGCACGGACTCCCAGGCCTGGATGTCGCGCGCGCTCCAGTCGTTGACGAGCACGACGCCGAAGACATGCTCGGCGAACGCGCCCGTCGCCACCGGCTCGCCGCGGCGGCTCGGGACGCCGACGACGAAGCCGAGCTCGAGCTCGGCGTCGAGACGACGGGACGGCGCGTAGACAGGCTCGGCCGCGTCCGCTGCCTTGAGCTGCCCGCGGGGCCGGACGACGTCGGTGCCGCTCACGACGACCGAGCCGGCTCGGCCGTGGTAGCCGACCGGCAGCCGGCGCCAGTTCGGATGGAGCGGCTCTCCATCGGGCCGGAAGATCCGGCCCATGTTCGTCGCATGCTCGAGCGACGAGTAGAAGTCGACGTGGTCGGCGACCTCGAAGGGGAGCAGCAGCGTCGCGCCGGCGAGCGGGACGCGCGGGCCGTCCTGCTCCTGCGCACGTCCGAGGGCGTCCTGCCAGGCGGCCGGCCCCTGCGCCAGGAGCGCGTTGAGCGACGGTTGCCGGAAGGCCTCACCGAGCCCCGACAGGTCGACGACCTCGTCGCCGGCGCGGAACCCCACCCGCGGCGTGCCGCCGCCCGTCGAGAAGACGCCGAAGCCGCTCACGGCGGGAAGCTACACTCCGCCGCGGCCGGGCTCCGCGCAGTGGGAGCTTGTGAACCGCGTCAGATCCGGAAGGAAGCAGCGCTAAGCAATTCCTTCCAGGTGTGCGGATCGCCCGGCCTTTCTCTTTCGCGGGAAACCTCCGGTTTCCCGCGAATCGAGGTTGTGCTCCGCAGAGCGGCCGGCGGCGGAGCCGCCGGCCTCTTCCGGCGCGAGGCCTTTGGTCCCGTAGCGCGGCCGGTGGCGCTCTGCGTCCCCGGCCGCGTGGATTCGGCCTTCGCCCAGCGCGCCTTCGGCCGCGCTGGCCTGCGGCCCTTGTGGTCGTAGTAGGCCTGCGGACTCATCTCTGCTTGAATCGATCCGTGGCTGCGCTTTACCGCAAATACCGCCCGCAGAGCTTCGAGGAGGTCGTCGGACAGGAAGCGGTCGTGCGGACGCTGAAGAACGCGATCGCGTCCGGACAGGTGCGCCAGGCCTATCTGTTCGCGGGTCCGCGCGGCACCGGCAAGACCTCGATGGCGCGCATCCTCGCCAAGGGGCTCAACTGCGCCCAGGGCCCGACGCCCGAGCCGGACGGCACCTGCCACGCGTGCACCTCGATCGCCGCAGGCACCTCGCTCGACGTGATCGAGATGGACGCGGCGTCGCAGCGCGGCATCGACGACATTCGCGAGATCCGCGACCGCGTCGTGCTCCAGCCGGTCGAAGGGCGCTACAAGGTCTACATCCTCGACGAGGCGCACCAGCTCACGGACGCCGCGTGGAACGCGCTGCTGAAGCTGATCGAGGAGCCGCCGCCGCACCTCGTCTTCGTCTTCTGCACCACCGACCTCTCGAAGGTGCTGCCGACCGTGCGCTCGCGCTGCCAGACGTTCGTCTTCCAGCGGCCGCGCCTGCAGGAGCTGGTGACCGTGCTCGGCCGCGTCGCCGAGGGAGAGGGCATCGACGCGGCCCCGCAGGCGTTGTCGCTCATCGCGCGCGCCGCGCGTGGATCTTTCCGCGACGCGACCTCGACACTCGACCAGCTCGCGGCGGCGACGGAGAACCAGGTGACGGTGCAGGCCGTGCTCCAGCTGCTCGGCACCGTCGAGGAGGAGGCGCTGTTCCGGCTCTGCGACCTCGTCGTCGACCGCGACACGGCCGGGGCGCTGACCTTCCTCGAGGAGCTGTCTGAGCAGGGGCACGACCTCGGCCGTCTCGTCTCCGACCTGATCGAGCACCTGCGCCACCTGCTGCTCGTCCAGCACATGGGCGAAGTGCCGGCGTCGCTGCCCGTGACCGAGGAGACGCGCGAGCGCCTGCGCGCGCAGGCGAACCAGCTCGGCGAGCCGACCGTGATCCGAATGCTCGATCTGCTCGCGTTCGCGGTGGACGACATGCGCCAGGGCGGCGACCCGCGGCTCCCGCTCGAGCTCGCCTTCGTCAAGGTCACGCGGCCCGCCGCGGATCTCTCCAAAGAAACGATCGCGTACAGGCTGGAACGGCTCGAGCAGCAGGCGCCGGGCCGCGCGACTAATCAGCCCTCTAGTCCGGAGGCCGCGTTACGGACTGCTCCGCCCGCTGACGAGTCCTCTGAAGGAGAGCCGTCGCCTCCGGACGTGGATCTGCTGCAGCTGCAGGAAGCCTGGCGCCGCACGATCGTGCCCGCGGTGGCGGAGAAGTCGATCCCGATCTCGACGGTGCTCGGCGAGGCGCGCCCGGCACAGCTGGCCGGGAACACGCTGACGGTCGAGTTCCCTGCGAGCGCGTCCTTCCACCGCCAGCTCGCCGAGGAGCCGAAGAACGTGACGCTGCTCTCCGACGCACTCTACGAGGTGACCGGCCGCCGGCTCGCGCTCTCCTTCGCGGTCGGCGAGGGCGAGGAGGAGGGACGCGAGGAGCTCGAGGGCCCGGCCGGCGAGGAGCGGATCCTCGAGCTGATGAAGGAGACCCTCGACGCACACGAGCGAGAGCGAGACGGCGAATGAGCTTCGACATGAACAAGCTGATGCAGCAGGCCGCGCAGATGCAGGAGCAGGTGCAGCGGATGCAGGAGGAGGCGGAGAACGAGACCGCCGAGGCCTCCGCCGGCGGCGGGATGGTGAAGGTGACCGCGAACGGCGCCGGCCGGGTGCTCTCGATCACGATCTCACCGGAGGCGATCGACCCGGACGACCCGGAGGCGCTCGCCGACCTCGTGCTCGCCGGCGTGAACGAGGCGCTCCGCTCGGCGCAGGCGGCCGTCGGGGCGAAGGCGCAGCAGCTTGCGAGCCAGCTCGGGCTCGGCGGGCTCGGCCTCCCGGGCCTCGGCAGCTAATGGACGCGGCGGCTAATTCGCGAAGTCGAAGGCCCAGCCCCAGACGACGACGCCCGTAAGGCTGAGCACGATGAAGAACCAGAGCCAGTTCGAGAGCAGGTAGGGACCCCGCACCTTCGCAATGTAGCGCCCGCGCGCGGGGATGTCCGCTGCGGACGGCTACGCTCCCGGACATGCTGAGCCCCGCGGTCGACAACCTCGTCGCCCAGCTCACGAGGCTGCCCGGAATCGGCAGCCGCACCGCGCAGCGGCTGGCCTTCCACCTGCTCCAGGTGCCGAAGCAGGAGGCGCTCGCGCTCGCGGATGCGATCCGCGACGTGAAGGAACGCGTCCGCTTCTGCCGCGAGTGCGGCAACCTCACCGAGGAGGAGGTGTGCGCGATCTGCCGCGACGCCCGGCGCGACCACGCGATCATCTGCGTCGTCGAGCAGCCGGCCGACCTGCTCTCGCTCGAGCGGACGGCCGAGTTCCGGGGGCTCTACCACGTGCTCGGCGGCGCGCTGTCGCCGCTCGACGGCGTCGAGCCGGAGAACCTGCGCATCGACGAGCTGCTGCACCGTGTGGAGCGCAACGGCGTGCAGGAGGTCGTGCTCGCGACCAACCCGAACATGACGGGTGAGGCGACCGCGGCCTACCTCGCCGACCGGCTGCGCGGGCGGGTGAAGGTGACCCGGCTCGCGAGCGGCCTCCCCGTGGGCGGCGACCTCGAGTATGCAGACGAGGTCACGCTCGGCCGCGCGCTCGCCGGCCGCCGCGAGATGTGAGGAGCCGCAGGGAACCTCCGGTTCCCTGCGGGGGAAGTTGTGCTCCGCAGAGCGGACGCCGGCGACGCCGGCGTCCTCTGATCTGACGAGAGGCCCTGGGTTCCGGTAGCGCGACCGGTGGCGCCGCCGGCGTCCCCGGTCGCGTGGATCCGCCGAGGGCTAACGCTCCGCGTTAGCCCTCCGGCCTCCGGAGTTGCTACGAGCGACCGGATTCAGGAGGGCGGCCGTACCTACACTGTTGCCGTGACAACGACCCAGTACGAGACCGTTCCCGCGCTCGCGGATGCGATCCGCGACGTGAAGGAACGCGTCCGCTTCTGCCGCGAGTGCG
>JBEKEH010000083.1:0-14502 GCA_050013935.1 Gaiellaceae bacterium
ACGGAAGTTCGAGACCGGGACGGCGCCGTACGAGCTGCTGGCCGGCTTCTCGGCGACGATCGCGTACCTCGAGTCGCTCGGAGGGATGGACGTGCTGCGTGCGTACGAGCGCGAGCTCGGCCAGCGCTTCCTCGACGCGCTCCCCGACTCGGTGACCGTGTACGGCCTGCAGACGATGGCAGGACGCGTGCCGACGTTCCTCCTCAACGTCGACGGTGTGGAGGCCGCGGACGTCGCCACGACGATGGCCGAGCGCGGCTACGGCGTCTGGGCACACGACAACTGGTACTCCCTTGGCCTGCGCGAGAGGCTTCCGTACCCGTGCAACGCGATACGCGTCGGCTTCATCCACTACAACACGACGCACGAAGTCGACGGCTTTCTTTCGGAGCTGGCGCTCCTCAGTTCCGGCTGAAGTGCTGCCCACTTCAGCCGGCGCTGGTTTCGGCTTCGCGGAGCGCCCGGCGGCAGAGCCGCCGGGCTCTTATCAGGCGAGGGGCGTCGGGCTTCTGTCGCGCGGCCGGCGGTGGCTACGCCATCCCCGTCCGCGAGAGGTCGGCTTCCGTCCAACGCCTGCGGCGTTCGCCTCCGGCCCAGGCGCTGGGAGCAAGCGACGGCCTACGACCGCAACCAGGTTGCGGGATGCAACCTGGTTGCAGCCTTCAGCGCAGCGTTTCAACGACTGCGACCAGGTCGCGACCTGGTCGCTGCCGTAGGCCGTCGCCTTCCCTCACCGCGTCACAAAGGCGTCTCGCCCGCCAGAACTCTCGCCAGGACGCTAGCGTCAATGTTGCCGCCGCTCACTATGCAGACGACCCGGCCTTCGCCGGCGTCGCCGCGCAGCGCGGCGGCGACTGCGAGCGCGCCGGCGCCCTCCGCAACGATTCGGGCGCGCGCGGCGAGCAGCCGCATCGCAGCCGCGACCTCGTCGAGCGGGACCGCGATCGCAGCGTCGACGAGCCCGCGTGCGCGGTCCCACATCGTCGGCAGCAGGGCGCGCCCGCCGGCGCCGTCGACGAACGACGGGCGGTAGTCGATCTCCGCGGGGGCGCCCGCGGCCAGCGACGCGGCAAGCGGCGCGGCCGTTTCCGGCTCCGCAGTCACAACCCGTGTCCCCGGGCGCAGCGCCTTCACAGCACTCGCGATCCCCGTCGTGAGCCCGCCGCCTCCCCAGGGCGTGACGACGGCGTCGAACGCATCGAGGTCCTCGCACAGCTCGAGTCCGATCGTGCCGTTCCCCGCCATCACCGCGTCGTCCTCGACCGGGTGCACGAACAGCCCTTCGACGCCCGGGTAGCAGCGGTCGACCATCGTCTGCCACCACACCTCGTACGGCACGGAGATCACCTCGCCGCCGAGCCGCTCGACCGCGTCGAGCTTCGCGCGGGGCGCGCTCTCGGGGGCCACGATCCGGGCGCGCACGCCCGCCTCGCGCGCCGCCCACGCCACGCCCTGCGCCATGTTGCCGGCGCTCGCCGTAACGACGCCGCCCGCGAGCTCCGAGCTGGAGGCTGCACGGATCGCCGACAGCGCGCCGCGGAGCTTGAACGAGCCGATCGGCTGCAGACATTCGAGCTTGAGCCAGATCTCGCACGGCGCGTCGGCGTCGAGCCGCAGGAGCGGCGTGCGCGCGACCGCATCGGCGATGCGCTCGCGCGCACGGCGAATCTCGTCGAGCGGAATCAATCCGACTGCTTCGCGAGCTCGGTCAACTCGGTCCGCACCCGCCAGAGCTCGGGGTACATCTTGTTCTTGATCAGGCCTGCGAGCAGCTCGACCGGCGTGCCCTGCGTGCCGACGACGTCCTCGCCGATGATCCGCGCGACGACCTTGAAGTGGCGGAAGCGCCAGACGCCGA
The DNA here is from genome assembly GCA_050013935.1 of Gaiellaceae bacterium. Classification (GTDB taxonomy): domain Bacteria; phylum Actinomycetota; class Thermoleophilia; order Gaiellales; family Gaiellaceae; genus Palsa-739. The sequence goes on from JBEKEH010000083.1 coordinate 1,859, forward strand.
CGCGCTCGTCCCATTCGGTGAGCAGCTCGGCCAGCTGGTACAGATCGTCGTGCTCGCGACCGTGCGTGTACACCTCGAGCAGCGACACGCCGCGCTCGCGCCGGAGCGCGTCGAAGGCGGCGAGCAGGGCCGGCGAGACGCGCCGGATCTCGCGGAAGCCGGGCGAGTCGAAGCCGGAGCCGTGCCCGAGCACACGGCGAATCTCCTGGTACTCCCACGGGGACATCTGCTCGAGATGCTCGAGAAAGCCCTCGACGTACTTCAGGCAGAGATTCGCGCGCCGGAGCAGGCGCAGCGCCGGCGCGAGGTCGCGCGCCTCGATCAGGCGCGTCGCCTCCTCCACCTCGTTCCACGCGAGCTTGAGCCAGAGCTCCGACGCCTGGTGCACCGTGAAGAAGAGAAGCTCGTCGCGGTGTACCCACTCGTCCGCAGTCTTCTGGAGCGAGAGCAGCTCGTCGGTGCGGAGGTAACGCTCGTAGTCGCTGCCGCCGGGGCCGGGCAGGATCGGTGCGTACTCGTCGGTCTGCGCCATGGCCGGACCCTAGCGCCCGGGACGGGTCTCGGTGCCGTCGAAGAGCCGCATCGGCAGATCGGCGAGCGGGACGCCGCCGTCCTCGGTCACGAGCCACGTGTCCTGCATGTAGAGGCACGCCCGGCCGTCCGCCGAGATCGCGTGCGGGTGCATCGAGAGCACCATCCCCGCCTGCAGCTCCGTCTCGTCCGCCTCGCCGATCTTCGGAAACTCGATCATCGTCATCCCGATCGAGTGGCCGGTGACATGGCCGAGGTGGTAGCCGCGCTCGGTGAAGCCGTTCGCCACGGCGCGGTGCGCCTCCCGCGCGGTCCCGCCGGCACGAAGCGCTGCGGGCGCGGCCTCGAAGTACTCCTCGTACGCCTCGAACATGCGCTTCGTGTCGTCGCTCGGCTCGCCTGGGCAGATCGCGCGCGACACCTCGACCCAGTGGCCGCCGGGCCCGGCGACCTCGAGCGACGGGAGCACGCAGTCCGTCGCCTCGATGCGGCGTGTTCCTGCGATCTTGAACTCCGGCAGCGCCGAGCCGTCGGGGCCGTCGAGCACCATGTCCATCGTCCAGCGGCCGCAGCCCTGCGAGACGAAGTACTGCTCGCACGGCGCGAGGATCTCGCGCTCCATCCTCCCCGGCTCGAAGCCCTCGAGGAAGACCCAGAAGCCTTCCGTGTTGATGCGCACGCTGTCGCGCACGGACGCGAGCTCGAGCTCGGACTTGACCATGCGCGCGTGGTCGAACGGGACGTCCCAGCCGACGAGCTCGCACGCGCCCGCAAGGGCGGCGTGGTCGCGCACCGTCATCACGTAGTCCATCCCGTAGACGCCGACGCGCCGGCCGCGCACCCGCTCCGCGAGCCGGTCGCCGGGACGGTCGACGAACTCCTGCTCGTCGATCCAGGTCGTGCCGTGCTCGCCGACGTAGCGCGCCTCGCCCGGGAAGACGATCGACGGCTCGCCGTCGACCGGAAGGAGCACGTAGGCGTAGCGGTGCACGATCACGAAGCCGCTGAGGTACGTGACCGCGCCTTCGAAGCCCGTGTACTCGTTGCCGCAGACGATCACCGCGTCGAGCCCGTCACGCGCCGCCGCCTCGCGCACGAGCCGGTAACGGCGTTCGACCTCGTCCTTGGGCAGTCCGGTGTACGCCGGTTCCTTCAGTGCTGCCACGATTGCTCCACCCCCTTCACGAGTGCCCAGATCGCATGGTTCAGCGGCGTTGGCACTCCGTGCTCCCGCCCGAAGCGGACGATACCGCCGTTGAGATAGTCGACCTCGGTCGGCCGCCCGGCCTCGACGTCCTGGAGCATCGATGCCTTGTGGTCGTAGGCGACCTCCGGCTTCGCAGCGTGGTCGATCAGGTCCTCGGGGTCGGCGTCGAGCTCGATCCCCTGCGCTGCGGCGACCGCCTTGCCCTCGTCGACGAGCCCGGAGACGAACAGGCGCAGATCCGGCCGTTCGCAGACACGGCCGTGCGTGAGCCCGGTGAGTGCGCCGACCGGATTGGTCGAGGCGTTGAAGATCACCTTCCGCCATTGCGGGCCGCGCGCGTCCGCGACCGCGTGCGCCGGCATGCCGGCCCGCGTGCAGGCGTCGGCGAGCCGCTCGATCTCGGCCATTGGAGCCGGCTGCGGCTCGAACGGCCCGAACGTCGTGTCGCCTTTCACGTCCCACTGCACGTGACCCGGCGCGATGATCTTCCCCGCCGGAAAGGTCGTGCCGCGAATCACACGCGCGACATAGGAGGCCAGGGTCTCTTCGTTGCCGAGCCCGTTCTGCACCGTGGCGACGCAACCGTCCGCGAACGCATGCGCGGTCGCGCGGATCGCCGCCTCGGTGTGCATCGCCTTCGTCGCCACGATGCCGAACTCGCAAGCCGGAAGCTCCTGCGGGTCAGCCGTCGCGTGCGGGCGGCCGAGGACGTCCCCCGCGCCCGACAGGCGCAGGCCGTGGGCGTTGATCGCGTCGACGTGCGCCTCCGCCGCGTCGTACGCCCAGACCTCGACGTCGTCGAGCTGGGCGAGGTTCGCGGCGAAGAGCGACCCGACCGCGCCGCATCCGACGATGCAGATTCTCACGAGTAGCCGGCCTCCTTCGCCTTGACAAGCCGGTAAAGCGCGGTGTGCAGAGGGACCGGGATCGCGTGAGCCCGGGCCTCGCGCACGAGCGCGCCGGTGATCAACTCGACCTCAGTCGGGCGGTGCGCCTCGACGTCCTCGAGCATCGACGGGTAGTGCCGATGCCCGCGCTGGGTCGCGAGCACGTTCATCTCCCACGGGTCCTCGCGGAGCTGCACGCCCGCGGCCACAGCGACCGCCTTGCCCTCGTCGACGAGATCGCGCACGAGGTGACCGAGGTCCGAGACCTCTTCGGTCTGCGCGAAGTGAAAGTCGTGCGGGAGCCCTGTCAGCGCGGCGACAGCGTTCACGGTGGCGTTGAAGATGAGCTTCGACCACTGCGCCGGGCGCAGGTCGTCGAACGCCTCGGCCTTCAGCCCCGACGACGAGATCAGCTCCGCAACCGCGCGCGCATCGTCGACCGTCGTGCCGCGGTACGGCCCGACCCAGGTCGCCGTGTCGAGCACGTATTCGACGTGCGTGTCGGCGTGACGTGTCCCGCTCATGAACGTGACCGCCGAGAGCAGTGGCCAGTCGCCGCGGGCGCCCGCGATCTCCTCGGCGCCGAGGCCGTTCTGCACCGTCATCACCGTCGCGCCCGCAAAGTGCCCAGAGAGACGCTGCGTGAGCGGCTCGAGGTCGGTCGCCTTGCAGGCGAGAATGACGAGCTCCGGCTCGGGCAGGTCGTCGGGATCCGTCGCCGCGGTCAAGCGCACGGTGAAGTCCGAGCGCCCGGAGACACGCAGGCCCTGGGCGTTGAGCGCGCGCGCGTGCTCCTCGCGGCGGGTGAGGACGGAGACGTCCGCCACGCGGGCGAGGTGTCCGGCGAACAGGCTGCCGATCGCACCGGCGCCGGCGACGCAGACCGAGCGGATCATGTCGCGCCCCTGGACGAGGGCGGCGCCGGGCCCTGGGCGCGGCGGGGGAGACGGGGAAGCGCGAACTCACGCCCGCCGGTCAGGCCGCTCGGACGGGCGATCAGCACGAGCGTCATCAGGATGCCCTCGACGATCACGCGCGTGCCCGAGGGCAGGTCGAGCGTGCCGCCGAGGATCTTCACGCCGTTCTCGGCCTCGGCGAGGAACGAGTCGAGCGCGCTGACGGCGAGCGCGCCGACCACGGCCCCCCAGAGGCTCGACGCGCCGCCGATCACGAGCATCGCCAGTGTTACGAACGTCAGGTCGAGGTAGAGCGCGCCCGCGTTCAGCGGCAGCAGATGGACGTAGAGCCCGCCGGCGAAGCCGGCGAGTGCGCCTGAGAGCACGAACGCTCCGAGCCGCTGGTGCGTGCTCACCTGGGAGACGGAGAACAGCGGCAGACGATCAGATTCGCTCAGCACGCGGGAGACGGGAATCGTGTCACGCGTTTGACATCTGATCAAGTGTGGTTCACGCTCCGCGTCGGTGGAGAGCCCGGTACCGGTCCAGCCTGGCGCCGCCGTCCGCCACCGGACGATGGCCGAGGCCGCCCTCGAGCGCTTGCGCGAGGCGATCATCATGGGTGAGCTGACCCCTGGGACGCCCCTGCGGCTCGAGGACCTCGCGCGCTCGCTGGGAATGAGCATCTCGCCGATCCGCGAGGCGGTGCGCCAGCTGGAGGCGCTCGGACTCGCCGAGCACGTCCCGCATCACGGCGCGAAGGTGATGCAGCTCGACGTCGAGGAGCTGCGCGAGCTGTTCTCGATCCGGCTGGCGCTCGAGACCATGGCCGTGCGTCGTGCAGCCGAGCGCTTCAGCACTGCGGACGAGGAGGCGGCTCGGGCGCACCTGGCGGCCTACGACGACGCGCGTCACCGCGCCGACACCCGCGCCGCGGTGCACGAGCACACGGCATTCCACTTCACGCTCTACGCGGCGGCCGGCTCGAGCTGGCTGCTGCGCCTGATCCGCCCGGCCTGGGACAGCTGCGAGCGGTACCGGCCGGTGCTCCTCGCGGCGACGGGCGAGCTGCAGGACCGGCACGAGGAGCTCGACGTCGAGCTGCTCGAGTCCTGCGCCGCCCACGATCCCGACCGCGCGGCCGCCGCCCTCCAAGCCCACCTCCAGCTCGCCACCGACATCTACGCGGTCGAGCTCAAGGGGCGGGAGATCTTCGCCTTTTAGGCCGGAAGAAGTGCTGCGCACTTCTCCCGGGTTCGAGGTTGTGCTCCGCAGAGCGGACGGCGGCAAAGCCGCCGTCCTCTTTCTGGCGTAGGCCAGCGGTCTCGTTGCGCGGACGGTGGCGGCTGCGCCGTCCCCGCCCGGGTGGATTCGGCCTCCGGGTAAGCCGGCTGCGCCCGGCTTACCCTCCGGCCCTTGGGCGGGCGCGGGCCAGGGTGCGCAGCTTGGCTAGTGCGCGTTCGGATGCGGGCGGCTTCAGGAGCTCTTGCGCCACGAGCGTCCCCGAGCCGGCGCCGAGGCCCGGGCCGGGCCAGGTGCTGGCGCCGATGTGGTAGAGCCGCTCGACCGCGGTCGCATGCCCGGGGCTGCCCGGGAACGGCCGCCAGAGGAAGTTCTGGTCGAGCGACAGCGCGCCGCCGTACGGGTCGCCCTGGTGGAGGTTGACGTTCATCCGCTCGAGGTCGTGCGGCCCGAGCGCGACGCGCTTCACGATCGCTGACTCGAGGTTCGGGAGGTGGCGCGCGAGCCGAGCCTGGATGCGGTCGGCGTACCGTTCGCGCAGATCGTCGCTCCAGGTGCCGTCGCCCGTGTCGAGCTCGCCGGCGGCGTCGCCCTTGAGGACGCGTGGAAGCTCCTGGAGCTGGATCCAGAGGATCCCCTTGCCCTCGGGCGCGCGGCTCTCGTCCAGCGTCAGCGGCTGCCCGACGACGATCGTCGCCTCGGCCGGCAGGAGGCCGCGGTCGGCTTCGTTGACGGCCCGGGAGACGCCGTCGAGCCCGGGCGTCACGTGCACGATCGCGGTGCCGCCAAGCCGCTCGTCGCCGTTCCAGCGCACGGGCTCGGAGAGCGCGTAGTGGATCTGCATCTCGGCACGGCCGTAACGGAAGCGCCGCGCGCCCGCGAGCACCTGGGCGGGCACATCGGCCTTGTCGAGCAGCCCGCCGTAGAGCTGCGTCGGCGTCACGCCGGCGATCACCGCGCGCTCGGCGGTGACGGTTTCGCCGCCCAGGAGGCGCACCCCGGCGGCGCGGCCCATCTGCACGAGCACGCGCTCGACGTGCTTCCCCGTCTCGCAGACGCCGCCGTGGTCGCGGATGAGCCGTACGAGCGCATCGGCGAGCCTGGCGCCGCCGCCGCGCGGGACGGGCATGCCGCCCTCCTGCACCGCGACCGCGATCACCTGCGTCATGAAGCCGGACGTCGCCGCGTCGGGACCGAGACCGGTGTGCAAGACCCACGGCGCGAGCAGGCCGTGCACGCGCTCCGACGCAAATGTCCGCTCGAGCCAGTCGCGGCTCGAGAGGAGCAGGTCGCCGGAGAAGGCTGCGAGGCCGTCGCGGCCGACCCGGCGCAGCGCCTTGAAGCCGAAAGCGAGCCCGGCAGCGCCCCACAGCTCGGTGCCGAGCACGCCGAACGCGAGGTCCGCGTTGGGAAGGAACTCCGCGAGCATGTCCCGCCAGGCCTGCCCGTCGGCTCGCCCGTGACGGCCGAACTCGGTGGCGTTGGCGTCGGCGGTGCGGAGGAGGAAGGACGCTTCCCCGTCGGGGAACGCCGTCGCGGCCGGCAGGTCGGTGTTGAGGTACTCGAGCCCGCGCGCTGCGAGCTCGCCGCCCAGCTGGGCGTGCGCGGCTCCGCCGACCCAGAGCGGATGCCAGGCGCTGAAGACGTCGTGCCGGTAGCCGGGCTCGGTGATCTCGGCCGTGTGGATCGCGCCGCCGAGCCAGTCGTTCCGCTCGAGCACGCACACCCGCCAGCCCGCACGGGCGAGCAGCGCCCCGCACGCGAGCGAGTTGACGCCGCTGCCGACGAGCACCGCGTCGTAGTCAGCCACTCGCCAACCTCCTGAGCTCGTCGTCGGTGACGAGGCCGCGCTTGCGTGCGCCGAGCTCCTTCACACGCGCGAGCAGCTCGGCGCGCCGCTCCTCGGGCACGTCGAGACCGAGCTCCTCCGTCTTGATCCGGATCGAGTCGAGCCCGCTCTTCTTGCCGAGCACGATCCCGCGCTCCGCAGCGACGAGCTGCGAGGAGTACGGCTCGATCGAGGGCGGATCGTGGAACTGGCTCGCGACCGCGCCCGACTCGCGCCGAAAGAGCGTCTCGCCGGTCACCGGCTTCCAGGGCTCGAGCGCGTAGCCGGACAGCTCTTGCACCCGCGCCGACACGCCGCGCACGCGGTCGAGGCGGAGGTTGGACTCGACGCCGTAGAGGGCGCGCAGGGCGAGCGCCACCTCGCCGAGGTTCGCGTTGCCTGCACGCTCGCCCATCCCGTTGATCGTCCCCTGAACCCAGGCCGCACCGGCCCGCACCGCGGCGACCGCAGCCGCCGTCGCTAGTCCGAAGTCGTTGTGGCCGTGGAAGTGCACGGGAACGCCGGGACCCACCCACTCGACGGTGCGGCCGACGAGGTCGGCGACCGCCTCCGGCGAGGCGATGCCGAGCGTGTCGACGACGACGACCTCGCGCGCGCCCGCCTCGACCGCCGACGTGTAGACGCGCTCGTAGAAGTCCGGCTCGGCCCGCGTGGAGTCGACGCCGAAGAAGGCGGCATGGATGCCGTGATCCGCGGCGAAGCGCATCGCGCCCGTGATCCGGCCGAGCATCGTGTCCCGGTCGACGCCGATCGCCTTCAGCTTCAGGTCGGAGATCGGCGATTCGATCACCGATGCCGAAACGCCGAGCTCGACGAGCGCCTCGAGGTCCGCGGGCACCGCTCGTGAGAACCCCCAGACCTGGGCGCGCAGACCGGCGGCGGAGATGAGCTTCACCGCCTCCCAATCGTCCTGCGAGACCCGCGGGAAACCGGCCTCGATGCGGTCGATGCCGAGCTCGTCGAGCAGGCGGGCGATCTCGAGCTTCTGCTGCGGGTCGAGCACCACTCCAACGGTCTGCTCGCCGTCGCGCAGCGTCGTGTCGTAGAGCCCCACGCTGCCGCCGACGCGGTACGCGTCGTTCAGCGCGCCGGTCCAGACGAGCTCGTCGCTCACGGGCAGGTCACGACGCCGTCGGGGAACGGCGACAGCTTCTCGGCGCCGTCCTTCGTGATCAGGAAGTTGTCCTCGACACGCAGGCCGCCGCCGCCCTCCCAGTACACCCCGGGCTCGATCGCGAGCACCATCCCCTCCTCGACCGTGCCGCCGCTGGCCTGGTGCGCGTACGGCGGCTCGTGGGCGCGCGCGCCGATGCCGTGGCAGATCGGGTGCGAGGGCTGGCCCGGGTAGCCGGCCTCGGCGAGGCCGTCGCGCACGAGCCGGTCGAGCTCGGCGAGACTCGCGCCGGGCTTGCAGTGGTCGACGGCGCGCGCGTACACCGCCATCAGCTGCTGCTCGAGCTCCTGATAGTCGCCGCGCAGGCTGCCGAGCACGAGGTTCTTCGTGTGGTCGGCCCAGTAGCCGTCGACGCACACCCAGATCTCGAACAGCACCGGCTCGCCCTCCTGTACGGGCCTATCGCCGGTGGCGGTGAAGGTCTTGATCCCGCGGCCGGCCCAGACGAGCGAGAACGGCAGCGCGAGCTCGACCTTCCCGTGCCACCCGGTGCCGACGCCGTGCACGTAGCCCTGCCACAGCGCCGCCGCCTCGGACTCCTTCATGTACACGTGCAGCCGTTCGCGCACGTGGTCCATCGCGGCGCCGGCGAGCTCGTTCGCAAGCCGCATCCGCTCGACCTCCTGCGCCGTCTTGAGCATGCGGGCGCGGTTGAGCAGCGGCGTCGCGTCGGCGGCGCTCGGGAACGCGTCGAACCAGGCGCGGGTGTACGTCGTCGGCTCGCCGACCATGCGGTCGGACGCCTGCGTGCCAAGCGACAGCTCGAGGCCGACGCGCTCGTAACCGCGAGCGGCGTCGACGGCGGCGTCGAGCGTGCGGGCCGTCGGCGGGCGAGGGTCGGACTCGTCGTAGCCACGGACGAGCCGGACGTCGTCCGTCCACGCCGTACGCGCCGCGTCATCGGCGGAGGCCTCGAGGCAGATCAGCGTCGGATCGCCCTCGCGCGGAAAGAGGCACGCGTCGTAGCCCTTCATACTCCAGAAGTTCGTCAGGTAGAGGACGTTGTCCGGCGCGCGCACGACGAGCGCGTCGAGCTCCGCCTCGGCCATGAGCGCGCGCACGCGCGCCAGCTTTGCGTCGTCCCGCGGCCAGCTCACAGAATTGACAGTTTCGTATGGAAGGACATCTTTCGGCGCGCTCCGGCCGTCGATAGGCTGACCGCCGGGAAGGGGGGCGGGCTGGGACCCGAAGTTACTCGCACGTGTACATCTATACGGGCGTTCACCAGCGAACGCGCGGCGGTGCGGGCTCGCCGTGCGCCTCCTGCCACGAGATCACCGGGTTCCGCAGCACGCCGATTCGATCGATCTCCGCCTCGATCAGGTCGCCGGGCTTCAGGTACAGCGACGCCGCGTGCTCGCTGAAGCCCGCCACCCCGCTCACCGTCCCGGTCGAGAGCACGTCGCCGGCCGAGTAGCCGAGCGCCGAATAGTGGCTGAGGATCTCCGGGATCTTCGTCGACATCCGGCTCGAGTGCGACGTCTGCCGCGTCTCGCCGTTCACGCGCAGCGTCATGGCGAGGTCGTGCGGATCGGGAATCTCGTCCGCCGTCACGATCCAGGGGCCGAGCGGGCAGAAGGTGTCGATCGCCTTGCAGAACGAGAACACGCCGCTGCGCATCTCGCGCCGCTGGATGTCGCGGGCGGTGATGTCGTTGAAGATGACGTAGCCGGCGACGTAGCCCATCGCCTCCTCGGGCGAGAACCACTTCCCGGCCTTGCCGATCACGACGGCGAGCTCGAGCTCGTAGTCGAGCTCTTCGGTCAGGTGCTCCGGGTACACGACCGGCTCGTCCGGGCCGACGATCGCGTCGACGTTCTGGAAGAAGACGATCCAGGGAGCGATCTCGTGCGACCAGCCGGCCTGCTGCGACTCCTCCTCGTGCTCCCGGAAGTTGCCGGCGGTGTGGAAGAACTTCTTCGGCACGATCGGCGCCTGCAGTCGCGCGGCCGTGAGCGGGGTTCGCTCGCCGGCTTCCCCGGCGCCGCCCGCCTCGAAGTACGCACGCATCGTCGGCACGTCGAGACGCACGATCTCGTCGCCCTCGATCCGCCCGACCTTGCCGTCGTCGTACGTGACGAGCTTCATCGCGACCTCAGCCAGGCGAGCACGTCACCGGCGTTCGCATCCGGCGGGTACACCGGATAGAAGACCTTCACGATCCGGGCCTCGTCCGCGACGAGCGTGATCCGCTTGTAGAGCGTGAAGCCCGCGATCTCGAAGGTCGGCAGGTTCAGCGCGGCGCCGAGCCTCCGCTGCGGGTCTGCAATCACCGGGAACGGCATGTGGTTCCGCTCTGCGAACTCGAGCTGGTCTTCGAGCGGCTGGGCCGAGAGCCCGGCGACCCGGACGCCGAGCGCCGTCAGGTCGCTGTCCGCGTCCCGGAACGCGCACGACTGCGGCGTGCAGCCGCGGGCCCCCGGAGTCTCGTCCCAACCCGGCGGCAGCGGTAGGTCGGGCCGGCCGGTGCGCGGGTAGACGTAGAGCACGCCGAAGTCGTGGACGTTCACGTTGCCGAGCGACGACTCGAGCAGGAGCTTCGGCAGCTCGAGCCCGACGAGATGGTCGGCCGCCCCGTCGTCCTCGGGCACCGGCAGGTTAGGCGGCAGCGTGTACACGTCGTCAGTCATGCAACTCCGCAGACGGACATCGCGATCAGAGCGTACGTGTGCGCGGTCTTCACGAGCGCGTCGATGTCGAGGTTCTCCCCGAGCTCGACGTCCATCAGCCCGGTGGACGTGCCGTAGTTGACGGTCGGGATGCCGTAACGGCTGAGCGCCGACGCGTCACTGAACCAGCGCGTGACACCGTGCTCCGGCCGCTCCCCGAACACCTGCTCGTGCGCGGCGTCGATCGCCCGCACGAGCTCGTGGCCCTCGTCGATCTCCGCCCCCGGCGCCGTCACGTAGACCTCGCCCTCCACGTCGTAGTCCGGGAAGCGCTCGCCGAGCGAGCGCACGAAGTCGAGCACCTCGCGCCGTGCGACGCTCATCGGCTTCGTAGGCGGGACGCGCACGTCGAGAAACAGGTCCGTATGGTGCGGTGTCCGCGAGACGCGCCAGCCGAAACCGCCCTCGATAGCGCCGACGTTGACGATCGCCTTCGCGCCGCGGTATGCATTCGAGGGGTCGTCCTCCCAGCTCGGGATCCACTCCTGCACCGCGCCGAGCACCTCGTGCATTCGGAGGATCGAGTTCTGCCCGCCCTTGCCCTCGCTGAACGCCGTGTGGATGAAGTTGCCGTGCACGCGGATGCGCAGCCAGAGCGCTCCGTAGTGACCGAGCACGACCGTGCCCTCGGTCGGCTCGCCGAGCAGGCACATGTCCACCACGCCGCCGTGCGAGACGAGGTAGCGCGAGCCCGCCGCGTAGCCGCGGTACTGCGCGCCCGTCGCATTGCCGTACTGCGTCTTCTCGATCTCGCCGCAGACCGCCGCGATCAGGACGTCGCCACGCAGCCGCACGCCCGCGTCCTGGAGCGCGCGCACCGCTTCGACGTAGCAGGCGAGCGCGCCCTTCATGTTCGAGATCCCGAGGCCGTAGAGCCGGCCGTCGCGCTCGAACGCCTGGGCCTGGAAGCCCGGCACGTTCCGCAGCCACGGCTCGCTCCCCGAGTACGAGGTGTCCATGTGGCCGTTGAACATCAGCGACTTGCCGCCGCCCGCGCCCGGCCAGAAGCCGAGCGCGTTCGCACGGTTCTCCTCGACCTGCTGCCACTGCACGTGGAGTCCCATCGACTCGTAGAGCGAGACCATCAGCTCGGCCATCCGCTGCTCGTCGCCGGTGAAGCTGTGGACGTCGATCATCGCGCTCGCCGTCTCGACGAGCCGATCACGGTCGATGCGAGGAACCGCGCTCACCGGAAGTGCGGCAGGATGCGCTCGCCGAAGAGCCGGATCTGCTCGTGCCGCCGGGCTCCCCAGAGCTCGAGCATGACGTGCGTGCAGCCGGCATCGCGGTACGCCTCGATCGCCTCGATGCAGTCCCGCGGCGTGCCCGCGATCGGCCTGCACTTGTCGAGCAGCGCGTCGGACACCTTCGCCTTCGCCGCGAGCCGCCCGCCCTGCTCCATCGCCTCGGCGACCGGACGGATCTCGTCCTGCTCGATCCCCGCGAGATCGAGCAACGTGTCCGCGGCGCCCTGGATGTTCTGCACCTTGTTGGCGAGATACATGCCGGCGATCTCGCGCGCGCCGTCCCGGCCCTCGTCGCGATCGCTCTCGTGGATCGAGGCGACGACCGTGCAGCCGATGTCGATGTCCGCGCCGACGTTCTCGCGGGTGTACCGCACGAACGGAGGCGTAGTGATCGACGGCGTCAGGCAGCCGTCGGCGATCTCCCCCGCGAGCTCCTGCATCTTCGGCGCGGTCGCGGCCACGTAGACCGGTGGGACGCCCCGCGGCGCATCCGCAGCGTCCTGGAGTCCGGGCACCGACGCGTTCCACGTCGAGCCGGTGTACTCGAACGGCTGCCCGCCGAGCACGCCGCGGACGATCTCGACCGCGTCCCGCATCGGCCCGAGAGTCTTGTTCGTCTGCATCCCCGCGTTGTTGAGGAAGATCTTCGATGTGCCGAAGCCGATGATGAACCGGCCCGGCCCGGCCGCCTCCTGCACGACGCGCGCGTCCATCGCCACCTGCACCGGGTGCCGGGTGAAGGGCGAGATGATCCCCCAGCCGATCGTCAGCCGCTCCGTATGCCTCGCCATCAAGGCGGAGACGACGGTGGACGACCGGGCCTCCATGCCGTGCTTGCGCCACCATGGGTAGGCTTCGGCGAGCCAGACCGTGTCCATGCCCGCCTCGTCCATGACGCGCGCCGACGCGAGCATCTCGTCGAGCGGCTCCATGGTGAGCTGC
>JBEKEH010000084.1:0-15719 GCA_050013935.1 Gaiellaceae bacterium
GGGGTCGTAGGGCCACAGACTCGAGACAGGAGAGCGGGACAACGAGTTCCTCCAGCTCAGACCGGTGCGTCAGTTGTTGTCTAACCGGCGTCGCCTTGGGGCAGCATCGGGGGGCGCCCTGATCGGGCTCCGGCAGAGTACTGAACGCCGGATTTCGCACTAACGTTGGTTTCGAAAACTCGTCTCTGACTTTCGGAGTCGGCGGATCGCGGCAGCCGTAACCTGAACTCGGTCGGCAGGATGCAGCGTGTCCTGCAGCTTCTCGAGAAGCACGACGCCGTGCGGGTGTCTAGGCCGTTCGGAGACTTCCCGGGAGGCCGGCCGCTAGAGTCGATTCGTTCGAGCCACCGGCGGCCCGCAGCAGGGGTCGACCCTTCAGCCGAAGGAGGCAATCATGGGCGTGGCCGCGTCGGGCACGCTGCATCACACCTGTTTCGTCGTGAACAACGTGGAGAAAACGGCGACCGTGCTGGCGGAGTCTCTCGGGATCGGACCGTGGGGCGTCTGGACCATCGAGCCACCGGTCACCACCGTGCGGGGGCGCGAGGTCCCCTTCTCCTTCCGGATCGCGATCGCGCCCATCGGGGACTCGAACTACGAGCTGCTCGCGCCGCACACGGGTGAGAGCATCTATGTCGAGCACCTGGAGGCGAAGGGCGAGGGGTTTCATCACACCTGTATCGCCTACCCGACCCACGAGGCGCTGCGTGAGGCGAAGGCCGAGTTGACGCGCCAGGGGCGGGAGATGGTCCAGAGCGGGGACTTCGGCGAGCTCGGCGAGTTCTGCTACTTCGACATCGCCGAGACGGGCGCACTCCTCGAGCTGCTCTACCTGAAGGAGCAGGCGCCGCCGGAGAAGACCATCGGCTAGCTGAGCTGCCCACACAGGTTGTGAACGGCTGAGGGATACATCCGGCCCTCCTATGAGTGTGTGCGCGTCCGCCAAGACACGCCACCCAAAGGAGGGCCGCGATCAAGTTGCACGCTAACGCGAAGCTCGGACTGGCTGGTCGGCGCGAGCTTAACCGCGCCCGGGTGACATTCCATCGCCGTTAGCGCAGGTCGTCGATCACGTAGTGCTCGGGCCCGTCGTAGTCGGGTCCGTCGGGCCGTAAGCGCATCGAGATCCCGAACCGGTTGGATCGAAAGCCGCGTTGCAGCAATTGGCGGTAGGCGTTGAGCCGGCCGGTGTTGACTCCGGCGACGAGGCGGTCGAGACCCGACGCCGTCGCGAACGCCTCGCAGGCGTCGAGCAGCCTTTCAAACTGGTCTGCGGCCTCCGGGCCGGGACGGACGGCGCCGAACTTCGCGTAACAGGCGCCGCTCCCTGCCTCGCTCCCGGCGCCGCAATGGCAGATCGCTGCACCCGCCAGCTCACCGGCGTTGTACACCAGCACCGTGTCGCCGATCTGCTGTGCGTCACAGGACAGGATTTCGCGCTCCAGGTCGAGCCCGGGGGACACGGACCCGTGAGAAGGTCGTGTACTCGCTCGCGACGTTCGTCGCCGGCTTTGCCAGGAGCGCTACCAAGAAGCGCGGCCAGAACCCGTACCTCTGGTAGAGGCCGATGTGCTTGGGGCTGTCCGGGAACGTGAAGAGGCCCGCCTGGCGGAGCCCCCAGCGGTCGAACGCCTCGATCACCGGATCCATCAGCCGACGTCCGACGCCACCCTCCCACACGCGGGGATGGGTGGTGAGCGGGCCGAACGACCCGAACGTCCCCCATCGGGTAGCAAAGACCGAGCCCACCACCTCGCCGTCGACCTCGGCCGCCCAGGCGCAGTCAGGCGCGGCCCGAAACCGCGTCCGCACGTACTGCGCATCGCCGAACATCGTGCTCGGGTCCGGCAGACCGAGGAAGGTGCCGAACGCGATTCGCATGATGTGGTCGGCGGCGCAGAGGTCGCCCTCTTCGAGCGCTCTCACGCGTACAGCGCCCATGGGCACGCCACGAGCCTACTGTGAGACTGGGCTGGCGCGAGCCGCTCGTCTTCTGGCACTTGTAGTGGAAGCAACAGCCACTCGCGTTTCGTTCGGTGTTTTCTGAGATCTCCACGGATTCGTGCCTATGGCGCGGCAGTGCGTCCGACGACGGCGGCCAGACCTGGCTTCTGCTCCAAGAGATGCAGATGCGACGCCGCAACGCTGAAGCGACAAGCTAACGCTCGGCTGTCCCGTCCGAGACAGCAGACGCAGGCAGCTGCTGCTCCCGCCGTCGAGCTGCGGCGACCGGTGCCTCACCGAGCGGCCGCTACGCTACGCACCTGGTCTGATCCCGCTCGTTGACGAGCGTGGACGACTACGCGGTCAACGTTGCTGGATCGGAATGAACGTCGATCACGTGGCGTTCGGCCGCTGAGCGGGTGACAGCGTCGGCAGCCTCGAGGACGTGCAGAGCGAGTGCGCCGCTCGCTCCGTGCGGCCGCCCAGTGCGCATCGACTCGATGAGCTCATGCACGCCGAGCCCGCGTGTCTCCTGCCCGCCGCGAGACGTGTACGGGACCGGCTCCGGCTCGCTGCGGCCGTGGCAGACGCTCACGTCGCCGCCGAACGCGTTCGCGTCCGGGAGGACGAGCATCGCCTCGCTGCCGAAGATCTGCAGGCCGCTCACGTACTGGCCGCGGGCCTCGAAGCTGACGGTCAGCGTGGCCAGCGCGCCCCCCTCCAGCCGCAGCACCGCGGCGGCGTGGGTCGGCACCTCGATCGTGAACGTCTCGCCCGCCCGGGGGCCCGCGCCGAGCGTGCGCCGCGGCGTCCGCGTGACGGCGAACCCCGCGACCGACTCGATCCGGCCTAGGAGAGAGACGATCGCGGTGAGGTAGTACGGTGCGATGTCGAGCAGCGGCCCGCCGCCTGTGCGAAAGAACATCTCCGCGTTCGGATGCCACGAGTCCGGGCCGCCGACGAGCATCGCTCCAGCTGCCCCGAGCGGCTCCCCGATCGCGCCGTCCTCGATCAGCCGTCTTCCCGTCTGGTATGCACTGCCGAGGAAGGTGTCGGGGGCGCAGCCGAGCCGCAAGCCGAGTTGCTCCGCCTGCGCGACGAGCTCGCGGCCCTCGGCGACGGAAGTTGCGAGCGGCTTCTCCGAGTACACGTGCTTCCCCGCCGCGAGCGCAGAGCGGATCAGCGGAGCGTGCGCGTTCGGCGGCGTCAGGTTGAGGACGAGCTCGACCTCCGGGTCTGCGAGCAGCTCGTCGACGGGCTCCGTGCGCAGCCCGTGCTCGGCCGCGAATGCCTCCGCACTCGCGGCGTCGAGGTCGGCGCAGGCGACCGGCTG
This sequence comes from Gaiellaceae bacterium, assembly GCA_050013935.1. Lineage (GTDB taxonomy): Bacteria > Actinomycetota > Thermoleophilia > Gaiellales > Gaiellaceae > Palsa-739. Next base: position 3,278 of record JBEKEH010000084.1, read on the forward strand.
CCAGGTGTCGAAGGCAGCCGAGTCCGTCACGTAGCGCTTCGCGATCATGCCGCAGCCGACGACTCCGACGCGCACCGGCTCCGTCACGGGGATACCGCGAGCAGCCGCCGCACGGCTTCCAGCGAGCGCGCGACCGCCTCGAACGGCGGTCCCTCGACCTCGTCCTCCTCGACGACGAGCCACTCCACTCCCGCACGGAGGGCCGCAGGCAGCACGCGCTCGTAGCCGACCGCGCCGTCGCCGACCGGAACGTCCTCACGGCCATCACGGCTGACGAAGTCCTTCACGTGCACGAGTGGGCAGCGGCCGCTCGTCTTCGCGAGCTCGGAGACGGGGTCGCCGCCGCCGTGCCAGACCCAGCCGAGGTCGAGCTCGAGCCAGAGCAGCTCGGGCGGCAGCTCGCGCAGCCGATCGAGGAACGTGCCGGCGCCATCCGCAACCGGCCGGAGCTCGGCGCCATGGTTGTGGAAGCCGAGCCGCAGGCCCGATGCCACCGCGGCTTGAGCGACGCCGGCGATGCGCTCCGCGGCCCCCGGTGCCGGCTCGATGAAGCTGAGCGCGACCCTGTCCGTGCCGAGCACCTGCAGCTCCTCGGCGAGCTGCGGCAGCTGGCCCTCGAGCGTCTCCAGATTCGCATGGCGGCCGATGGCGACGAGGCCCACCTCGTCGAGCCAGCCCCGCACTTGCGCCGGCTCGTGCCCGTGCAGCTGCCAGAACTCCACGCCTTCGTAGCCAAGGCGGGCGACCTCGCGCAGGGTTCCCTCGAGGTCGCGCGCGCATTCCTCGCGAACGGCGTAGAGCATGAGACCGACCCGGGCCACATGAGCACTGTAAACCGCCTATCGTGCGGTCGATGCCGAGACCCGTCACGCTCTTCCCGTCGAGCGTCGCGTTCGACGCGGCCATGCAGCGGAGCCCGAAGCCGTGACGGCGCCGCTCGCCGGGCACCCCTTCCAGGTCGGCATCGTCGTCACCGACGTCTACGAGGCGCTCCCTCGCTACCGGGCCCTCTTCGGCCGGGACGACTGGATGATCGTCGAGAACGGGCCTCACAACATGCACGGCCTGCATGTCCGCGGCGAGCCCGCCGAGTTCTCGATGAGGCTCGCCCTCTGCGGCGCCGACCCGCAGCTCGAGCTGGTCCAGCCGCTCGCAGGGCCGGGGATCCTCGGCGAGTGGATCGAGCGGCGCGGCGAAGGCCTGCACCACCTCGGCTACCGTGTCGTGTCCGTCGACGAGACGATCGACCGGATGCACCGGGCGGGCTACGCGTGCCTGCAGCACGGATACGGCTTCGGAGCCGACGGCTCCGGAGCGTTCGCCTATTTCGACACCGAGGCCGCGCTCGGCTACCTGATCGAGGCGATCGAGCCCGCGAGCGACTGAGCAACGCTCGGTACTGCGATCTCTCGGTGGCTCGGACTCGCGGCGGCGGCCGGTCACCGTCGACGACGCCGCTACGCTACGTCGCGTGTCTCGGCGCTATTTCGTCACTACCTTCGGCTGTCAGATGAATGCGCACGATTCCGAGCGCATCAAGGGCATGCTCGAGGAGCTCGGCCTCGGGGAGGCCGCGAGCCCGGAGGAGGCGGACGTCGTCGTGTTCAACACGTGCACGATCCGCGAGAAGCCCGACACGAAGCTTGCCGCATACCTCGGAGATGCGGCCGCGCGCAAGCGCGAGCACCCGGACATGGTGATCGCGGTCGGCGGCTGTTACGCAGAGGCGCAGCGCGAGCGGCTGTTCGCGCTCTACCCGCAAGTCGATGTCGCGTTCGGGCCCGGCACGATCCCGCACCTCGGCGAGTGGCTCGGCGCCGGCGGCTTCGGCGTCGCCCGCAGCGCGTTCGGGACCGGCGAGGAGCGCGCCTTCGCGGCCACCCTGCCGATGCACCGCGAGCGCTCCTTCCAGGCCTGGGTGCAGATCTCGATGGGCTGCAACTCGACGTGCTCGTACTGCATCGTCCCCGCGGTGCGCGGCCGCGAGGTGAGCCGCCGGCCGGGCGACGTGCTCGCCGAGGTGACGCGCCTTGCGCGGCAGGGCGTGCGCGAGCTGACGCTGCTCGGCCAAAACGTCAACTCGTGGGGACGCGACCTGCTGCCGGAGATCCACACGGAGTTCGGCGAGCTGCTCCGCGCCTGCGACGGTGTGGACGGGATCGAGCGGATCCGCTTCACGAGCCCGCACCCGAAGGACTTCCGCCACCCGGTGATCGAGGCGATGGCCGAGTGCGCCGCCGTCTGCGAGCACGCGCACCTGCCGTTGCAGTCCGGCTCGACGCGGGTCCTGAAGGCGATGCGCCGCACGTACTCGCGCGAGCGATACCTGCGCCTCGTCGACGAGATGCGAGCGGCGATCCCCGACCTCGCCCTGACGACGGACGTCATCGTCGGCTTCCCCGGCGAGACCGAGGACGACTTTCGCCAGACGCTCGAGGTCGTGGAGGAGGTCGGCTTCGACGGCGCCTTCACCTTCGTCTACTCGCCGCGTCAGGGCACCGACGCGGCCGCGATGCCGGACCAGGTGCCCGACGAGGTCAAGCGCGAGCGGATCGAACGGCTGGTCGATCTCGTGCAGCGGATCGCGGCGCAGCGCAACGACCGGCGCATCGGCCGCGTCGAGGAGGTCCTCGTCGAAGGACCGAGCCGTACCGACCCGGCGCTCCTGCGCGGGCGCACGCGCCGCAACACCACCGTGAACTTCTCCGGCTCCGCGGCCGCCGGCGAGATCGTCGACGTCGCGATCACGCGAGCCACCTCGACGACGCTGGGCGGGGCGCAGGCCGCCGTCGCGCTCGTCTCCTAGGTGTAGGCGTCCGCCGCGTGCAGCGACCGCAGGCCGAGTGCCGCCGGCACGATCGGCAGCCAGAGGTTGAACACCCGGTAGGCGAACACCGCGAGCACGGCGGCGGGGAGGGAGATGCCCATCCAGGAGAGCGCGAACGGCAGCAGTGCCTCGACGGCGCCGGCGCCGGCCAGGGGAAGGGTGCGGCGGGTGAGAGCGTATCCGGTCGCGTAGCCGATGAGCAGGAGAGGGACGCTCGGCATGCCGTGCGTGAACGCGTGCAGGCAGGCCCAGAGGCAGACGATGTCGCCGAACCAGTACACCGCCGTCCCCACCGGAGCGGCGAGGTGGCGGCGGCGGGTGATCAGGCAGCGGAGCACGTGCACCGACTCGAGCGCCTGCGCGAGATAGTCGCGCCAGCCGCTCTTGCCGTGGAAGCGTTGGCGGTGGCCGACCGCCCACAGCGCTGCGACGAACCCGAGCGGAACGGAGATCGCCCACGGGAGCGTGAACCCGAGCGACGGGGTGTGGTCGCCGCGCGCGAGCAGCTCGATCGAGGCGATGCACGCCGCGGGCGCGAGCAGCGCGTACTCGAGCGCGCCGAGACCGAGCACGCGGACCCGCGCCTCGCGGTCGGAGATGCCGGTCTGCCGGAAGGCGTGCAGGTCGACGGCGAAGCCGCCGCGAGCCACGAAGGGCCCGAAACCGGCCGCGACCGCGGCGACCGTCGTGCCGCGGCTCATGTCCGGCCCCTCCTCGACGCGGGCGACCTCGCGGTAGCCGAGCGCGTAGCCGACGTACGCCACGATCTCCGCGGCCAGCGCGACCGCGAACCACCCCGGCTGAACGGCGCGTAGCCGAGCCGCGACGTCGCCGAAGCCGGCGACGCAGGTCACGGCAAAGAGCGTGGCGAGGGCGATGCCGGTGGACGCAGCGACGAAGACGAGCGCTTCGGCTCGTGTCCGTTCCATGTCCGTCCTGCGTGCGAACTGCCCGAAGCTCAAATCCACCTCTCCCGGCCGCGCGCTGGGTCGCGCGGGACAATGCTCTGGTGACCGTTATCGGCATCTACGGCCCGACCGCGAGTGGGAAATCCCCCATTGCGGAGGCAGTGGCGAACCGGATCCCCGCCGAGCTCCTGTCGGCCGACGCGATGCAGGTCTACCGAGACCTGCCGATCCTCACCAACCAGTCCCCCCAGGGTAGCCGTCTCGCCGGGATATGGCCGCTGGAGCACGAGGCCTCGGTTGGGGAGTACGCCGCCCTGGCCCACAGCGCGATCGACGAGATCCTCGCTGCCGGCCGGACACCCGTGGTCGTCGGCGGCACCGGGCTCTACCTGCGGGCCGCGCTCGCGGAGCTGAAGCTGCCGCCGGCGCCCGCGCCCGGCGCCCGCGAGCGCTGGGCCCGGCTCTACGACCGCGAGGGAGGACAGGCGGCCCACGCCCGGCTGGCGCGACTCGATCCCGCGGCCGCGGTCGCAGTCCACCCAAACGACCGCCGTCGCGTCGTGCGCGCGCTCGAGCTGGCGGAGATGGGGGAGTCCCTCGTGCCGGAGCGGGACCGGCTGTGGGCCGGCGAGACGCGCCACCCGACGCTCGTCGTCGGCCTGCTCGTGCCGAAGGCCGTGCTCGACCGCCGCATCGAGGAGAGGACGCGCGCGATGTTCGACGCAGGTGTGCAGGACGAGGTGCGCCGCGCGCTCGCCGGACCGATCTCGGCGACCGCGCGCAAGACGATCGGGATCGACGAGGTTGCGACGCTGCCGCGCGAGGAGGCGATCGCGGCGCTCGTCGTGCGGACGCGCCGCTACGCCGCCTACCAGCGGAAGTGGATGCGGCGCGTGCCGGGCCTCGTTATCGTCGGCGCCGACCGCCCACCGGGCGAGGTCGCCGATGAGATCGTCACGCTGGCACGCACACGGGAACGTCTACCTCGTTCATGAGGGCGATTCACGCGGCGTCGACGCGTCCGGTACCGACGGCGTGATCGAGATCGTCAGCGTCGACGGTGACGACGTGGACGTCGCGATCGTCAACCCGGACGGGTCGCACGCCGAGATGTCCGGCAACGGCACACGCATCGCGGCCGCCTGGCTGATGGAGCGGACCGGGTCGCCGCTCGCACGCGTACACGTCGGTCTGCGCGTCGTCGAGGTGCGCCGCGTCCACGGCGGCCTCTACGAGTCCGACATGGGGGCCGTCGAGGTGGGCGAGCGCGAGCTCGTCGACGGCATCGAGCTGACCCCCGTCTCGGTGGGCAATCCGCACGCCGTCGTCGTCGGCGACCCCGGCGACATCGCGCGCATCGGGTCGCTGCTCGAGACCCATCCGCGTTTCCCGAACCGGACGAACGTGCAGGTGGTGCGCGTCGACGGGCCGGGGGAGGTGACCGCGCGCGTCTGGGAGCGCGGCGTGGGGGAGACGACCGCCTCCGGCTCGAGCGCGGTCGCCGTCGCGGCCGCGACGCACGGCGAGGGCGAGGTGCTGGTCCACTTCCCCGGCGGCGACCTGCGCGTGCGCCTCCAGAGCGGTCGAGCCATACTTATCGGGCCGGCAGAGCGCTCGGATTAGGCTCGGAGCTTCATGCGCTCCAACACGTGTCCGTCCGCGCCGTAGGCACGGAGGATCCGGCCGCCGGACGCGCCGCCCGCGAAGGTGAGGATGCCGCCGACCGAGACGAGCGGCAAGCCCGTCACGTGGCCCGCACGATCCTCGATCGCGAGAGCGACGACGCCGCGACCCGCGAGGCCGATCACAGCCGTCATCCGGCCCGGCGCGGTGAAGACGAGCATCGGCTTCGACACACTGCAGACCGTCCGGCCGAGCGCCACGCCGCGCACCGGAACGAAGCACTGCCTCGCATGCGCGGTTCCTGCGATCAACGCGAACGGTTGCCGCTGCGGGAGCAGCATGGTGCCGCCGACGACCCGGATGCCGGCGGGGTCGAAGCCGCGCCGCACGACGCGCGACTGCACCGTCTGCCACTGCGCGTCGGAGAAGAGTCCCGCCGGCGAGGGCTCGATGACGATCGGCGAGGAGCCACCGCCCGATAAGACGGCGCCACCGAACGCTGCAGCCGCCGCCAGGTCGACTGCGAGGATCGTCCACGCGCGCCGCGTCATAATCGAGAAGTCGACAACGCGCCGACAACCGGCAATCGCCCCAGCGAGGGAACGGCTGCGACCAGGTCGCGGTGCGACCTGGTCGCGGAGTTACGCGCCGATGTCGTAATCGCGTAGCACGTCGTTCAACGATGTCTTGAGGTCGGTCTTCTCGCTGCGCCGACCGATGATGAGTGCGCAGCCCAACTGATATGTCCCGGCAGGAAAGTGCTTGGGACGTGTGCCCGGGACGACGACCGAGTAGGGCGGCACGTAGCCGCGGTGCTCGACCGGTTCGGGCCCGGTCACGTCGATCACCGGCACCGAGCCCGTCAGCGAGACGTTCGGCGCCAGCACGGCGCGCTCGCCGATGAGCACGCCTTCGGTGAGGATGCAGCGCGAGCCGATGAACGCACCGTCCTCGATGATCACCGGGCGCGCCTGCACCGGCTCGAGCACCCCGCCGACACCGACGCCGCCGGCGATGTGCACGTCCGCGCCGATCTGGGCGCACGAGCCGACCGTGGCCCACGTGTCGATCATCGTGTTCGGCCCCACCCAGGCGCCGATGTTCACGTAGCTCGGCATCATCACGACGCCGGGGGAGAGATACGAGCCGTAGCGCGCGGTCGCCGGCGGGACGACCCGCACGCCGAGCTCCGCGTAGTTCCGCTTCAGCGGAATCTTGTCGAGGTACTCGTAGGGACCGACCTCGATCAGCTCGAGCTTGCGGATGCGGAAGTAGTCGAGGATCGCCGCCTTCGCCGCCTCATTCACGATCCATTCGCCGCCGGTCTTCTCCGCGACGCGCACCTCGCCGCGGTCGAGCGCCTCGATCGTCTCCTCGGTGCTCATAGCTCTGCGAGTATCGCCGCCGCGCGCCTGCACTCGTCGAGCGTGGGGACGAGCGCGAAGCGTATGTAGCCCGCACCGCTCGGGCCGAAGAACGTGCCCGGCGACACGACGACGCCGCGCTCGAGGAGCCGGTCCACCGTGTCCTCAGGCGCAACGACCCAGAGGTACATCGTCGACTCGCTCGCGACGATCTCCCAGCCCTTCGCCGCGATCACCGGCATGAGCACGTCTCGCTTTGCCCGGTAGCGGTCCCTCGTCTCCGCGACGTGGCGCTCGTCGCTCCACGCGACGACCGAGGCGCGCTGCACGAATTCCTGCGGCGCGGTGCCGACAGTCGGACGGTACGACTTCAGCGCGGCGATCACCTCCGGCGGCGCGGCGACGAAGCCTGAGCGGTAGCCCGTCATCGACGAGCGTTTGCTGAGGGTCTGGAAGACGACCACCCGCGACCGGTCCGGCGCCTGCAGCGCCGACGGCGGCGGCTCGTCGAACCAGAGCTCGCTGTAGGCCTCGTCGGAGGCGATCACGAAGTCGTAGCGCTCGGCGAGCTTCGAGAGGTGCTCGTAGAACGAGAGCGGCGCGACCGCTCCCGTCGGGTTGTTCGGGTAGTTGACCCAGAAGATCGCCGTTCTATCCAGGACGCGCGGCGGAATTGCGTGCAGCTCCGGCAGGAACCCGTGCTCGCGCACGAGCGGCACCGTGTGCACCTTCGCACCGGCGAAGAGGGCGCCGCGCTCGTACACCGGATAGGCGGGCTCGCCGAACAGGACGATGCGCTTGTCGGAGTGCGGGTCGACGAGCACCTGCGCGAGCGAGAAGATCGCCTCCTTCGAGCCGTACGTCGGCACGATCTCGGTGTCCGGGTCGAGCGTGACGCCGAAGCGGCGCGCGCACCAGGCGGCGGCGGCCTCGCGCAGCTCGGGGAGGCCCTGAGCGAGCGGATACGGCGAGCGCTCCGGCAGCGCGTCGATGAGCGCCTGCCGGATGATCGGGTCGGTCGGCTCGTTCGGGTCGCCCCTGCCGAAGTCGAGCACCGCGACTCCCTCGGCGAGCAGCCGGCGGCGCGCCTCCTCCAGGCGGACGAACGGATAGGTCGCCATCTCCGCGAGCGTGGGTGCGATGCGGATCGTCACGGGCTAGACGGTATCGAGGAGGAACGCCCGCAGCGTGTCGAAGCAGCGCTCGAGGTTCGCCACCGGAACCTGCTCGTCGCGTTTGTGCGCATACGCCGTCGCGCCGGGCCCGAAGTTGACCGCGTCGATGCCCTGCTCCGCGAACTGGGCGACCGGTGTCCACGCCTGCTTCGGGCGCACGTCCGGTACGAGCCCGCGCAGGCGCGCGAGCAGAGGATTCGCGAGCGCGACCGGCGCGGCGGGGGAGGAGCTCAGCACCTCGAGCTCGCCGGCGGGCACGAGCCCGCGCAGCCGTGCGACGGCCTCGTCGACCGAGCGGCCAGGAGCGAAGCGGAAGTTGAGCTCGACCGCTGCGTGGTCGGGCACGACGTTCTGCGCGATCCCGCCCTCGACGTGCACCGCGCTGACGACCTCCCGGAAGACGAGCCCGTCGACCTCGACGTCGTCCGGCTCGAGCGCGGCCAGGCCCTGCAGCCCGCGCACGAGCTCGTGGATCGCGTTCACCCCGGTCCACGGCCGCGCCGAGTGCGCGCTCACACCGGAGAAGGTGAGGCGCGCGATCACGTTGCCGAGGCAGCCGGCGTGCAGCTCGTTGTCCGTCGGCTCGAGCACGACCGCGAGACGAGCATCTGCGAGCAACCCTGTCTCGAATAGCCGCGGCAGCGGACTCTCGGCCACCGGCACTTCCTCCCGCGTGAAGAACAGATAGCGCGCGGGCGCATGCGCGCGCGCCAGCTCCACCATGACGGCGAGACCGCCCTTCATGTCGCTCGCGCCGAGACCGTGGACGGCGCCGTTCCCGATCCGGCCGGGGACGTTGCCCTGGGCCGGCACCGTGTCGAGATGGCCGGCCAGCACGACCGGCGCCCCGGGCTCGCCGTAGAGCAACACCTCGCCGTCGTCGTAGAGCGGCTGCGCCGCCACGAGCTCCCGCACGAGCGCGACGAGCCCGTGCTCGCGGCGGCTCTCGGAAGGCACGTCGACGAGCTGGAGCGTCCTCGAGGCGAGATCGGGGACCGGCACGGCAGGAGTCATAATGACGGTCATATGGCGGCGCGACAGCGCGATCCGACGCCGGGCCTCGAGCCCGAGCGCGGGCTTGTCTTGGCCGTGCTCGTGCAGGGCGTCGATCCTGACGACGAGCTGGCGGAGCTCGAGGAGCTCGCCCGCACGGCGGGCGTCGAGCCGGTCGCGCGCCTCGTCCAGCACCGACCGCAGCCGGACCCGCGCAGCTACGTCGGCAAGGGGAAGCTCGAGGAGCTGAAGCAGGCGTACGGGAACGCCGGCGCCGAGGTGCTGCTCGTGGACGACGAGCTGTCGCCGTCGCAGCAGCGCCTGCTCGAGAACCAGCTCCAGGCGCGCGTCGTCGACCGCACGCAGCTGATCCTCGACATCTTCGCGCAGCACGCCGTCAGCGCCGAGGGCAAGCTCCAGGTGGAGCTGGCGCAACTCGAGTACAACCTGCCGCGGATGCGCGGGATGTGGCAGCACCTCGAGCGCCTCGGCGGCGGCGTCGGCACGCGCGGGCCGGGCGAGTCGCAGCTCGAGACCGACCGGCGAATCGCGCGCAAGCGCATCTCGATCCTGCGGGGCCGCCTGCGCGCGCTGCAGCGACAGCGCGAGGTGCGCCGGAAGGAGCGGCGGCGCACCGAGGTGCCGACGGTCGCGCTTGCGGGATACACGAACGTCGGCAAGTCGACGTTGCTGAACGCGCTCACCGACGCGGAGGTCTCGGTGCACGACCGCCTGTTCGAGACGCTCGACCCGACGACGCGCGGCTTCGACTACGACGGACGCCGCTATCTCGTCACCGACACCGTCGGTTTCGTCCGCCGCCTGCCGCACCAGCTCGTCGAAGGCTTCGCGGCGACGCTCGAGGAGACGCTCGTCGCCGACCTCGTGCTGCACGTCGTCGACGGCTCGGCGCCGGAGGACAAGCTTGTCGAGCAGATCGCCGCCGTGAACGCGGTGCTGCAGGAAATCGGCGCCGACCGGCTACCCGTCGAGCTCGTCGTGAACAAGATCGACGTCGTCGACGCACTGCACCGCCGCCGGCTCGCCAACCGCTACCCGGACGCGCTCCAGGTCTCTGCGCTTGGCGGCGAGGGCCTCGAAGAGCTTCGCGGGCGCATCGCCGACCGCTTCGGCGAGCGCTTCGAGGCGGTCCGGTTCCTGCTCCCGTACGACGAGGGCGGGAAGCTGAACGAGCTCTACGCGCTCGGGGCCCCGATCGAGCAGCGCGAGGACACGAGCGAAGGCGTGTTCCTCGTCGCGCGACTGCCGCACCGCGAGATCCGCCGCTTCGCGCCGTACCTCGTCGCGGACGCCGAGCCCGGGCATGCAACCTCGGGCGGCGCGTGATCGAGCTGCCGATCCAGCGCCTGCGCGACGACGCGGTCGTGCCCGGCCGCGCGTACACGGGCGATGCGGGGCTCGACCTCGCAGCCTGCGAGCGCGTCGAGCTGGGACCGGGGGAGCGGGCGACGATCGGCACGGGGCTCGCGGTCGCGATCCCGGAGGGGTACGCCGGCTTCGTCCAGCCGCGCTCCGGCCTCGCTGCCCGCCACGGGATCACGATCGTGAACACGCCCGGCCTCGTCGACTCCGGCTATCGCGGCGAGCTCCGGGTCGTGCTGCTGAACACCGACCGGAACGTGCCGTTCACCGTGGAGCCGGGGATGCGAATTGCGCAGCTCGTCGTCGTGCCGGTGCCGGGGCTCGCGCCGGTCGTGGTCGACGAGCTGCCGGAGAGCGAGCGCGGCGTGCGCGGCTTCGGATCGTCGGCGGTGTGATGCCGGCCGAGCCGCGGATCCGGGTCTCGGCCCTCCTCCGCTGGGAGGACCGGATCCTGCTCTGCCGCCACGAGAAGGCCGGCCGCGGCGAGTACTGGCTCCTGCCGGGCGGTGGCGTCAACTCCGGCGAGAGCCTCGTCGACGCGCTGCACCGCGAGCTGGCCGAGGAGGTCGGGATCGGCGACGAACTTCCGGTCGAGGGGCCGGTCGCGATCGTCGACTCCATCTCGCCGCAGCGGACGTTCACGGCGAAGCACGTCGTGCACATCATCTTCGCCGGCGATCTCTCCGGCCGCTCGCTCGCGGCGGTCACCTCGCACGACGCGGCGGTGCGCGGGCACCGGCTGTTCGAGCCGGCCGAGCTGGAAACGATCGTGATTCATCCGCCGATCCAGCGGTTCCTCGGCCGCTGGCAGCCCGGTGACCCTGCCGTGTACCTCGGCTCGCTCTGGGCGCCCTGATCGAGTGGCCCCGCTCAAGCGCATCTCGATCCAGGGCTACCGCGCCGCCCGCGAGCTCGAGTTCGAGCCGGGCTCGGTCTGCGCCCTCGTGGGCGAGGCTTCGAGCGGCAAGTCGACCGTGCTCACGGCGATCTGGACGCTGCTCGAGGCCGCCGCGCCGCCGCCGACGATCGACGACGTCTCCTCGCACGGCACAGGCGGCCGCATCCACCTGCAGGCCGAGCTCGAGCGCGGCTCCATCTTCCTCGACGCCCGGCCGCCCGACACGCTCAACCTCAACCGAGCCGGCGCGCCGCCGGTGCTGTTCCTGCCTGCCAACCTGCGCTCGCGCACGCTCGTGGCTCCGGCCACCGGCGCGCGCGCGGCCAGCGTCGCCGAGCTGCTGCGCCCGCCGCTCGTCGAGCACCACTGGGCCGCCCCGGACGGCGGTCTCCAGCTCGTCCTGCGCATGGAGCGGCTGCTCGCCGCAAACGTGCGCCGCCTCGTACTGCTGATCGAGGAGCCGGAGCTCTACCTCAGCCCGCATGCGCAGCGGCACCTGTACCGCATCCTGCGCGCGCTCGCACAGAAGGGGAACCAGATCCTCTACTCGACGCACGCGCCGGTCTTCCTCAGCGTCGATCGGATCGAGGAGCTGGCGCTCGTGCGGCACACACTGGACGAGGGCACGACGCTCTTCCAGCCGGACCCCTTGGGGGAAACGGAGAGCTTCCGCGTTCTGTCGGAGTTCGACAGCGACCGCGCGGAGCTGTTCCTCGCGCGCGCGGCGCTGCTCGTGGAGGGGCGCACCGAGAAGCTCACCTTCCCGCTCGTCTTCGAGGTGCTCGGGATCGAGGCCGACAGGGAAGGCGTGGTCGTCGTCGAGTGCGGCGGGAAGGGAAACATCCCGCTGTTCGCACGCGTGTGCAACGCGTGCCGGATCCCCTACGTCGTCGTGTACGACCGCGACGCGCCGCAGGGCCGACGGCCGGTCGACTCGGAGGCGGTCGTGAACCGCCAGATCCGCGAGGTGGCCGGGCGCCGGCGGACGGTCGAGCTCGTGCCGGACTTCGAGGCGATCTCGGGCGTGGACGGCGGCGGCCGCGGGCGGAAGCCGCAGAAGGCGTGGCGCCGCTACAGCGGCAACGGCGACGTGCCCGCTCCACTGCTGGACGCCGTCGAGCGCGTCATCCGCGCTGCGCGCGGATGACGGTGAGGATGTGCTCCGCAGAGCGGACGCCGGCGGAGCCGGCGTCCTCTTTCTGACGAAAGGCGGCTGGTCCCGGAAGCGCGGGCGGTGGTGGCTGCGCCATCCCCGCCCGCGTGGGTCCGCC
>JBEKEH010000085.1:0-18495 GCA_050013935.1 Gaiellaceae bacterium
CCGGAGGGCGCGAAGGTCGAGTTCGAGATCGAGCAGGGGCCGAAGGGGCCGCAGGCCAAGAACGTCATCCCGATCGGGGCCTAGCGATCCGGCCAGGGAGGAGAAGGTCGGCCGGCGCTTGCTGTCGCACATGAGCCGAAAGGCGAGACGCCGATACGACGGCGAAACCCTGAGCATCGGCGTGTAGAGCATGCTTGTCGATGCTGCCTTCGGTGCGTTCCTGGTGCGCTGAGCAGCGAGTTGGTCCTCGTCGTCGCGTGTCGTGGCTCCCGCAAAGAGCGACAGGCGGTGGGGTGGTGTGCGTGCTCGTGCGGGCGGAGGGGCCGGCTCTAATCGACGTTGTCCCGGAAGAGCTGTATGACCACGTGGAGTTCGCGCTCACCCAGTACTGGCTCGATCGATCGAACGACCCGGGCCGCCCGTTGAGAGTGATCCGTTCTCCGACCTCGAGTGCCCGCTCGCGCGTCATCCGGCCGGTCGCGATCACCTCCTCGCCGCGGCGCAACTCATAGCGATACGCCAAGCGTGCGCAACCGCCCGAGCGCGTAGCGAGTGTTGTAGAGGTCCGGCTATCCCCTGGCCGCGACGGCGTGGGCGAGCGCGGCGAGCGTCTTCGGCCCGACGATGCCGTCGGCGGTCAGCTTGGCGGCGTGCTGGAAGCGGGCGACCGCGCGCTGGGTCGAGGGGCCGTACCGGCCGTCGATCGCGCCCCGGGAGTAGCCGAGGCTCGCAAGCGCCCGTTGCAGGATCCGCACCTGCGCGCCGCGGTCGCCGAGCTTGAGGGTGCCGGACGGAACGGGGACAGGCGCCGTCGCGGTCCGGGTCGAGGGTGCGGTCGTCGTGGCCGGCTGCGTCGTCGTCGGCGCCTTCGCGGAGGTGTGACCGCCGCCGGAGAAGACACCGCCGGGAGCTGCTGCGTCACGCGCTGCCCGGCGAGGTGACGCATCCCGCAGCCCCTCGCCGGGAGGCACGGCAGGTCGAGCTCCACGGCTTGAACGCCCTGTCGGCGCACGAGTACTGGCTCCACCGCTGCGAGGGCTTCCGAGTCGAGATGCTTGACGGGACGGTCGGCACGGTCGAGGAGGTGCGGTATGGCAGCCAGCTCGACCGGCCGGACCAGCTCGCGGTCAGGATCGGTCGCTGGCGCGCCCGGCTCGTGCTCGTGCCTTCCGGCGAGGTGGAGGCGATCTTGCCCGAAGACAAGCTGATCCTCCTTCGCCGCGACGCGGGCGACGAACCCGGCCAGCCCGCCGCGCACGGTGATCCCGCGACCGCCCTGCTGCAGGCCCTGGCACGCAGGCTGCACCGCCCCTCGGCGGAGGCCGCCTAGTGTCGTGAGTCATTGATTCGCGTGCAGTAGCGGGCGATTGATTCGAGGATCTCGTCGGCGGTCTTGGCCCAGACGAAGGGGCGGGGGTTGTCGTTCCAGGTTTCGATCCAGGCGCGGATGTCGGCGTTGGGTTGACGCACGGAGCTGTGGCTGCCGCGGCGCAACTTCTTGTTGGTCAACTCGGCGAACCAGCGCTCGACACTGTTCAGCCAAGAGCTCGACGTCGGCGTGAAGTGCAGCACGAAGCGGGGATGGGCGACGAGCCAGCGCTTGATCGCCGGCGTTTTGTGGGTTGGGCTTGCCGCCTGCGGCTACGGCGTGGTCGAGGCGGACGGCTCCAAGGCGGAGGCGATCGTCGGCTCAAGCGGCCCCGCAGTGGGGGTGAGGCCTGAGCTTGGGGGGTTGCGTCTATTCCGCTGGCTCGATTGGGCTCGGCGGCTCGATCGGCTCCGGCGCCTCGACCGGTTCTGGCGGCTCAACCGGCCTTAACGGCTCGATCGGCTGCGGCTTCTCCTCCGGCTCGGGAGGCGGGGGCGGCTCCTCCACGACGGCGGCCGGGCGCTGACGACGGAAGATCGACCTCAACGACACCACGACCTCTCCTTTCGATCGTCTAGGTCACGAGAGCCTAGCTCACGGCCGCCAGTATTTCGTTTCCGTTGATGGCGTTGTTTCCGCCGCTAGAGTTTCGTTTCCTTGGTGAGGGTTCGCCGCCGCTTCGGAGCGAGCCGGAGGCGAGCGGAGAAGCGGCGGCGGTCGCCAGTTACCGTCGTAGACTCGAACATGGTCGGCGACCTCCGTATGTGGCTCTACCGGGCCAAACCCCGGCAACCCACGACAAATGCGTAGGCGCCGACCACTCTCTGCCGACAATCAGACGCCGCCGCCCGCGGGCTACGGCTTCATCCTGTCTAAGCCCGAAGCGGTCTCGCTCCGTCATCTGCAGCGCCCGCAATGCGCCGAGGCCCTTCGCGGCGCTCGCGGCTCTTCTGTTGTTCGAGCGCCGCACGAGCAAAACAACCGGGGCGCAGCGTCAGCGCCTGACGTTCAGATCGTCCGCACCAGGTTCCCCTTCTACTATGCGCAGACGCTGACGTCGAGCCGTGAGAGAGGAGGGACGAGCTGCCGTGCGGGTTCGCGGTTGAAGCTCGCGGAACAAAGCGCCCACCCACATCGGCGCTGTGATGCCTTCCTCACGCCGCGGCCGCCCTGTCGCAGTTTGCGGGAACTGCGACGCGCCTGGTTGTTTTGGAGACGGGTGCGGGGCGCTAGTGCTTGCGTGTGGTGAGTCGGTCGTAGAGTTCTTCGCGGAGTTGGGGGTTGTTCTTGACCTGTTCGATGACGAGGGCTTCGCGGTATTCGCGGAAGTAGTCGGGGGGGAGTTCGAGTGCGAGTGCGACGCGGTGGGCGAGGTTGGCGCTTGGTTTTGTTCGGTAGCCGATACCACGTAGAGTATCGGGTGTCGGTCGGACGCGAATCGCTGTCTACCTTGACAGCGGCTGCCTGCTACCTATGCTGCGCATATGAGCAGCGCATGGGAAGAGTACTACTCGGCCGCGTGGCTTGGCCGGGCGCCCGCCATCGAGCGGCGGCGCCGGTGATGAAGGATCAGAACTGGGGCCCCTTGTCGATCTGGCTCGTTTGCCGCTGCGCTCTCTGCGGGCGGATCGGCGTGCGTGACGTCGAGCGGATCGAGCGGTGTACGCGCGAGGGCGCGACGATGCGCTCCTGGACGTGCTCGGGCCCCTAGCGTGCCGACGATGCGGACGACGTGGAACGGCTCGATCAGCTTCGGGCTGGTCAACATCCCGGTCGGGTTCGCCCCTGCGACCAAGCCGGTCGCCCGGCAGTCGGGCGTCTCCTTCCGCATGCTCCACCGCGAGTGCGGGACGCCGATCAGGCAGAAGCGGTGGTGTCCGTTCCACGACCGCGAGGTCGAGGCCGACGAGATCGTCAAGGGCTGGGAGATCGCCAAGGGCGAGTTCGTGGTCGTGGAGGACGCCGACCTGGAGGCGATCGAGCGGAGCTCGGACTCGCGGTCGATCGAGATCTCGCGCTTCGTCGCGGGCGGCGAGGTCGACCCGATCTACTTCGACCGCACCTACTTCCTCGTCCCGGCCGCTCAGCCTGCCGCACGCCGGCCCTACGTCCTGCTGCTCGCGGCCATGCGCGAGACGGGGATGGCGGCGCTCGGCAGCTTCGTGCTCGCCGGCAAGGAGAAGCTCTGTCTGATTCGGGCGAAGGGCGACGCGCTCGCGCTCGAGACCCTCTTTCTCGCCGAGGACGTCTACTCGCAGGCGGAGATCAAGGAGGCGGTGTCCGAGGCCGAGCTGAGGAAGCCCGAGCTCGAGCTCGCCCGCCAGGTGATCGAGAGCCTCGCTGGTGGCTTCGACCCGAAGGAGCTGACAAGCGAGTACCGGCGTGATCTCAAGGCGCTGCTCGAGGCGAAGCTTGCCGGCCAGGAGATCGCGCGCCCCGAGCCCGTCCCCGAGACGCCGGTCCTCGACCTGATGGAGGCGCTCAAGCGCAGCCTCGCCGACGTCCAGCGCCGCAAAGCGGCCGGCGCCAAGCCGGCGAAGGCGCCCGCGAAGAAGCGCGCACCGGCCCGCCGCTCGACCTGAGCGTCCAAGCTCGGCCGTTCTCATCGAGCCCGCTCCGCGTGTCGGATGCCGACCGCACCGACCCTACCGACCGAGCCTCGGTGCGCAGGCGCTCTACAAAGCGGTTCCGCGCGCTGAGGCAACCCGACTGTAGAACCCGACCCATGGCGGCCCTCGACCCGAAGAAGAAGGAACGCTTCGCTGAGCCTGTCCGGCTCGGCTGCACCCAGCACGCAACGCAAGGCGTAGGCGTCCACGCGCCGCGGCAAAGCAGCAAGCTGGTCATCGTCGCGGCCTGTCGCCTTTCCCGCAGATCGCGACGGTGGAGGCCGGTGCACGACCTGCACCCGCGCCGCCACCACTACTTACCGGTTCACGCGCGCGCGAATACCAGCTCGCGCGGGGCTTGGCAACCGCGTCCGTGATCATCCTCCGATCGGAACCTGTTTTTGGGCCGCCGCCGCTGTAAGGCCGACGTGAGCGATGCCCACGCTTGCTCACAGCACACACAGCCCGCGCTCACACCCGTGCTCAAATGGCGCGACCCCACCTCGCGAGACGATGCTGACAAGGACGCACCACCGTCGAGAATCGGACCCCAACCGCCAACCCGCACGGCAGCGTGTCCCTCCTCTATCGCCAACCCAGCGCCATACAGCAAACACCCTATGCCATTAGAACGACGAACAGCGACGATGCCGGGTGGCTGTCCCCGGCACGATCTCGGCTTCTCCCCCCGCGCCAATGGCGACTTGAATGGCAGCTTCCACACGCCCGATGGCAGCCTCTACACGCCGTTCTGGCAGGTACCTGCGTAGCAACCTATGGCGTGCCCACAGGGAAAGCCCAACCCCAATGGCAGGATGGCAGGCGCCGACAGGGGTGCGTGAGAGAGAAGGCTCAGGGTTCCTTGCAGCCGGGGCAGGAAGGGCCTCTGCGAGGACGTCTCTTCGGCGGCGGGGGCTTCGGGGGCTTCGGAGGCGGTGACCAGCAGCTCATCGCGAGCCATGCGCACTGGGCGACGATCCTCGAGTACGTCGTCTTCGTGTTCGCGATCGTGCTCGTGCTGGCGCTCGCGGCCGAGCGGGCGCATGCCGAGCAGCACGGCTTCGGACGAATGACCACTCTGTTTGCAACGGTGCGCTTCAGGGGTGGCTCGAGGATCCTCGCTGCGGTGCTTGCGGCCGTCGCAGTCGTCACGGTTGTGCACGTCGGCGACCTCGGCGCGAAGGCTGTGTGGGCCAATCGCCTGAACGGCCCCGGCGGCGGCATCCCGAGCTTCGGAAACGGCGGCGGCGGCGGCACCGGATTCGGCGGCCAACCCGGCGCTGGATCAGGTAGCCAGGGCAAGGCCGGCTCGTCCACCTCACCGTGACGAGCGAGCGCAGGCTCGACCGCCGCCGGCTCCTCGCCTTGGAAGTGCCGTGGCCACGGGCATCGCCTCCGCGGGCCGGTCGACGGACACAGCTGCTGTACCGACTCTTGCGCACGCCACACGCCGGTTGTCGGCACCCAGAGGCTCAGCCGTAGCTGATCTTGACCGGTGTGGTCAGCCTGCGGGTGGAACCGACCGAACGGGTGGGGCCAGTGACCATGAATGTCGCTTCGAGCCGTCGATCGGCGCTCGATGGGCCGATCGCGACCCTGATCTCACCCGGATCGACGATCCGATTCGACGATCGACCGGTGTACGCGAGCCGGTCGGCGTGCAAGGCGAACTGGACGCGCGCGGCCTGATGCGCGGCAAGCTCGAGCTGTGCGAAGCCGGCGAGTTGCCGCACTGGTCGCGCCACCTCTGCGACCGGATCCTCGATGTAGAGCTGGACGGCATCGGCGCCGCTGCGGGCACCGGTGTTCGTGACGGTGCACGAGATCGTCAGCTCGCCGTCGGTGGCGATCGTCTCCGCGTCGAGCGCGAGGTTGGTGTACGCGAACGTCGTGTACGACAGCCCATGCCCGAACGGATAGAGCGGGCGCGAGTCGATCGAGCTGTGCCCGAGTCCTGACTCGCCCAGCAGCGGGTGCAGATAGGTGCTCGGCTGGCCGCCGGGGTGCGCGGGGATCTGCACGGGAAGCCTGCCGCTCGGATTGACGCGTCCGGAGAGTACGCCCGCGATTGCTGCGCCGCCCTCTTCGCCGGGAAGGAACGCCTGGATGATCGCGGCAGTGCGATCCGCAAACGCACCGATCGCGTACGGACGGCCGGACACGACCACGAGCACGGCCGGCACTCCCGTCTCGAGGACGCGAGCGAGGAGCTCCGCCTGGACGCCGGGGAGCGTGAGATCGTCGACGTCGTTGCTCTCTCCGCAGGTGCCGATGCCGAGATTGCCCGACAGGTCTCCGACAGCGACGATCGCGAGCTCGGAGGCCCTCACGGCCTTCACCGCTTCGGGGATCCCGTCGCGATCAAGTTGGCTGATCGGGCAGCCTGGGGCGGAGAGGAACTCGGTTTCAGGGAGCTCGCGGCCCAGCGCATCGATGAGTGAAGGCACCTCGACCCCGAGCTGAACGTCGGGAATACGAGCGCGCACGTGGGTGGGGAACGAGTAGCACCCCAGGAAGGTGGCAGGATCGGCCGCGCACGGGCCAACGACCGCGATGCGGCGGAGAGCCGTGGCGAGCGGGAGCACCCCGGTGTTCGCGAGGAGGATCACCGACCGCTCGGCGATCTGGCGTGCCAGCGCGCGATGCGCAGGTGGGTCGAGCTCGAGTGGCTCCTCGGATGGAGGAGCCTCGGGCGACCAGTCCGCATCGAGCAGTCCGAGTTGCGCCTTCTGGCGAAGCACACGGCCGGCAGCTCGGTCGACCAGGGTCTCGGACAGGCGCCCGTCGCGAACCAGGCCGATCAACTCAGGGCCGTAGCAGCGGGTGTTCGGCAGCTCGACGTCGATTCCCGCGGCGAGCGCGAGTGCGCCGGCCTCGCGCGCGCCGGTCGCGAGGCGATGCATTGTTGCCAGGAAGCTGATCGACCAGTAGTCGGCCACGACTGTGCCGTCGAAGCCCCACTGCTCTCGGAGCGTGGTCGTCAGGAGATCGGGATCGGCGGCGGCGGCCAGCCCATCGATCGCCGCGTACGAGTTCATGACCGCACGGGCGCCGCCGTGCCGCAAGGCGAGCTCGAACGGCGGCAGGATGACGTCGGCGAGCTCGCGGCGGCCGAGGGAGACCGGGCCGAGGTTGCGACCGGCAGACGACGACGAGTTGCCGGCAAAGTGCTTGAGCGTGGCGACGATACCGGCTGACTCGAGTCCACCAACGTACGCGGCACCTATCGTGCCGACGAGGTATGGGTCCTCGCCGAATGTCTCCTCGACTCTTCCCCAGCGGTAGTCGCGCACGACGTCCAAGACTGGTCCGAGCGCCTGGTGGATGCCCGCGCGCCGCATCAGCTCGCCGATCGCGACCGTCATCTGCTCGACGAGCGCGGGGTCGAACGTCGCCGCCAGCGCGAGCGGTGTCGGGAAGATCGTCGCGCCGTAGGTCATGAAGCCGGTTAGGCACTCCTCGTGCGCAATGGCCGGCACGCCCAGTCTGGTCCGCGACAGCAGCTCGAGCTGGAGCGCCGCGAGCCGCCTCCTCGCCTCGTCGGGATCGACTGGGCCGGTGCCGAACACTCGCGTCAGCTGACCCAAGCCATGCTGCGACATCTCCTCCCAGTTGCCGAGCGGCGGGAAGCCCTCCATCGGCGCGTCATTGCCCGCCGCCCGATCAGAGTCGAGCCACACGCTCCCGAGTTGCGCGACCTTCTCCTCGAGCGTCATCTCGTCGACGAGCGCCTGAACGCGGTCCTCGATCGGGAGGTCGGTGTTCTGCCAGTCGCGCGCGACGGTCGCATCCGGCGCCTCGGAGCTCACCGCCGGCCTCCGGCGAGACCCGGCTCGAAGCTGCCGTCGATTTGCACAGCACGAGCGCCCAGGCGAGCTGCCTCCTCGGCGGACGCCCGCGGACGCACTGGAAGCGCAGTGTCGAATCCGATTAGGCACGCGGAAGGAGAACGTGACAGTGAGACGCGTAGCTCGCCGCCGGTCGTGTCCCAGCCGAGCAGAGCGCCGTTCGGCGGGTAGAGCAGGCGTGGGCGCGCGTCGGTGTGGCGCGGCGCGATAGGCAGTGACACTTCGCTCCCGGATGGCGTCGCCTCCGTGATGCTCCCCCGTCGCCACACGACGACATAGGTGGCCGTTGGGCCACGCATGCCGACGGCGACCCAGGGGTCGGCCCATCCCGGCAGCCCGAGCGGCCAGAACGGAAGCGCATCGGCGACCTCGGCTCTGATCTGCTTGTACACGCTGATTGCCTGAGCGACGAGTTCCTGCTGGGCGCTCGTCATCAGATCGAGGTGACCGGACAGGTGGACACGGCCGAGCATGGCGCTGCAGAGAGTGAACGCTATGAGCTCGTCGCTCATCTCCGGCTGAGGAGGAGCCCAGACTGCAGCCTGCTCCGGTGCGATCGCGAGGGGCGCCGCTGCCGCGATCGGCGGGTAGCGCAACGGGTCCTCTTGGTCGCTCGTCGAGTGAAGCTGGAACCGTGAAAGCAGGGCATAGTCGGTCCGCATACCGCCCGACGCGCAGCTCTCCACCGTGAGGTGAGGGTGGCGGTCGAGGACGCTGTCGATCCACGCGAGGAACGCCCGGTTGTGCTCGAGCATGCCGGCGCCCGCGGCGAGACCGTTCGTGTCAGTGCCGGGGGCGACATTGATGTTGTAGTCGACCTTGAGATAGCCAACCCCGAGCTCGCCGACGAGGAAGTCGATGGTCCGGTCCAGGTGCTCCTTCGCGGCGGGATGGCGAATGTCCAAGTGGTATCGGCCCTGCTCCACGACTCGTTGCCCGTCTCTCATGAAGAACGCCTCGCTGGGCAGCAGTTCGGCGACCGGGCTTCGCACGCCGACCACCTCCGGCTCGATCCACAGGCCGGGCACCATGCCCTCTGCTCTGATCCGGTCGATGACGTGGGAAAACCCGTCGGCGAACCGTGTCTTCGACGGCACCCACTCACCGACTGCGTCCCACCATCCTTCGCCCGGCTCCGCATACCAGCCGGAGTCGATGCAGAAATACTCGGCGCCGGCGGCGGCGGCCGCGCGGATGAGCGGCATCAGCCGCTCGGTGGTGGGATCGCCGTTCAGCGTGTTCATGTAGTCGTTGAAGATGACCGGAAGGTTGCGGTGGTCGTCGTGTCGGCGCCGCATGACGCGCCGGTACTGCGTCAGCTTCCCCACCGCATCCTCGAGACCCCGGTCGCTGACCGCCAGCGCGACGGGAACTGTCTCGAAGGACTCACCCGGCGCCAACGTGATCCGCCAGTGGTGCTCGACGTCTGTGGGGCCGAGCAGTGCCAGATACGAGGTCGTCGGCCCCGCTCCGAGATGCTCGCCTACCTGCCAGTGCCAGGCGCCGTTGTGCTCGATCTGCCACAGCAGCGTGTGCCCGGTCCGGCGGTTGACGGCGGCACCCATCGGCAGGTACGTCCCTGAAGACCAGGTTCCCGCGCTCGTGATGGCAAAGCGTCCCCGCGACCTCCCGTCTTGAGCGTCGCTCAGCTCGGGAAGCGCTTCGCGAAAGCTCCTGGCCTGCCAGCGCGCCTCGGCCTGCCAGTCGTTCTCGGCCCAGAGCACGTCGACGTCTCGGAGGTCGCCACCTGGTCCGGCAAGGCCGCTGCCGAGGAACGACGACACGGACTCGATCGTGAGCGGGGAGTTCCCAGCGTTCTTCAACGTCACCGAGCTGCGCAGCACCCCGATGTCGGTGAGGCGCCGGTAGACAACGGTCGCCGCAAGTCCCGTCGCGGGGTCATGCAACTCGATCTGCAACAGGCTCCAGGGTCCGTCCTCTCTCAGATCGTGGCTGACGTAGCGCATCCTGCTGCCCACCACCGACTCCGAGTAGCGCCGCCCCGCCCACTGCCGGCCGCTCCCGGCGAGCAGCACATCGAGCAACGGCAGGCCGGGCACGCTGCGATGCACCGTGTCCGTGGCCGGCGGCTCCGCCGGGGCTTTCGCTCCGAGTCGCTCGTCAAGACCGGAGGGCGCGAGCAAGGAGAGGCACGCCACGCCGTCGTCGTCCACCTCGACCTGCAGATCCAGCGCACCGTCGGACCAGCACACCACCGACCCACACGGCGTTGTCGCGGAAACCATCGCTTTTCCTCCTGCCCGTAGCCGAACTGGCTGGTCGGAGCCATTGACAGAGTGAATGTTATCGGTCACACTATATACGGCGGTGACCGGTCACATCCAACAAGCGAATGCAGCACCCGAGAGCAGGGGTGACCGGTCACCCTCTGTCAGCATACGGGATGTCGCTCACGCTGCCGGGGTGTCGCACCAAACGGTGTCGCGCGTCATCAACGAGAGCCCCAAAGTGAGCGCCGCCACCCGCGAGGCCGTGCTCGCAACAATTGCCCGGCTCGGCTTCCGACCCAACCGGGCGGCCCGGGCACTGGCTGGCGGCCCGGTCCAGTCGGTCACCGTCTTGTGCTCCAACACGAGCTTGTACGGCTTCGCCGCGGCCTTGGAGGGGATCGAGGAGGCGACGCGGGAGGTGGGATTCGGGATGGGGTTCCGGGCGGTGGAAGCACTTAGCCCGGCGGACATGCGCGACGCCGTCGAGCATGCCATCGAGCCGGCAGGCGCCCTGATCGTGATCGCCTTCGACAGGGTGGGTGCGCTGGCCCTCGAGTGTGTGCCGCCCGAAGTGCCCACCGTGGCAATGATCCAGGCACCGACCGGCGCCACCGTCCCGACAGGACCGTCGGTCTGGATCGACGAGTTCTCGGCCGCGAAGGAAGCGACTGAGTACCTCCTCGCGTTCGGCCACAAGACCGTGCATCACCTCCCGATACCGAGCTGGTCTGGACCGGCGCGGCGCATGGAGGGTTGGCGCGCAGCGCTCAAGGAGGCCGGCGTACGGGCCCCCGAACCGCCGCGCGGCGGCTGGACCTCGGAGTGGGGCTACGAAACGGGTTGCCAGCTCGCCAAGGATCCGACCGTGACGGCGGTGTTGTGCGGGAATGACGACATCGCACTGGGCACCATGCGAGCCATGCACGAGGCGGGCCGGGGCGTGCCCGCGGACGTGAGCATCATCGGCTTCGACGACATCCCCAATGCCCGGTTCTTCTCTCCGCCTCTCACGACGGTACGCCAGGACTTCAAGACGCTCGGCAAAGTCTGCTTCGCCAAGCTCCTCGGGCTCTCGAGCTCGAGCAGAACGGTCCCCGAGTTGGCGTCTCCGCAGGCTCAGCTGATCATCCGCGAGAGCGTCGGGCCTCCTCCGGGAGGCTCGACTGGCTCACGGCACAGGAAGGGAGGATAACCTCATGAATATTTTCAGGCGGGAATCAGGCTCCGCAAAGAGGCGCCTGACATCGAGACTCGCCATGGGGGCGGCCGCGCTAACGCTCGTGGGGGCGCTCGCGGTTACCGCGGCGACTCAGACGACGACCGCTGCGACTCAGAAGAGGGCGGCTCCCGTTGTCCACCTCACGTGGTGGACGATGTGGTCCGGAGCGACGTTGAAAATGGTCAACAATATGGTGACGACATTCAACAAGACGCACCCCGGCATCCGCGTCACTGAGACCAGCATCCCCAGTGCGGCCACGACGAGCACGGCGAAGCTCCTCTCGTCGATCGCTGCGGGAAATCCACCCGACGTGTTCACCGAGTGGTGGCCCGAGATCGGCTCGTTCGCCGCCCATGGTGATCTGACCGCGATGGACCCCTATCTCACGGGCTCGTACTCCGGTTTCAAGAGTTGGGAGTACCCGGTTGCAGTCCAGGGCGGCACCTACAAGGGAATGCTTTGGGCCGTACCCATGTCACTCAACTCGTGGGCGCTCTACTACAACAAGGACCTCTTGGCGAAGTACGGCATCACCTCCCCGCCGAAGACCCTGGCGGAGCTCAATGCCGACCAGGCCAAGATGTGGGTCACTAGTAATGGCCAGCTCACGCAAATCGGCTTCTATCCGTACACGAACGAGAACGGCTTCCAGTTCTACACGACGTTCTTCGGAGCCACTAACTGCTTCAACAAGGCCGGCAAGTACGACTTCGAGAATTGCAAGGGCGCGAAAGCCGAGATGAACTGGATCGCGAGCTACGCCAAGTATTCGTACTCGCAGGTGATGGCGCTGCAGACGGCCCTAGGCCAGGTCGCCGGTGGCCAGACCGACATCTGGACGCCCGGCAAGTCCGGCTTCGTGCTGTCGGGCCCGTGGGAGGGAGCGATGGAAATCCCCGCCTCCAACCCGGGAATGGCGGGCCATTTCGGAGTCGAGCCCTTCCCTGGGATCGTCGGCGGCCCGAGCACGATCGGCCAGGGCAACTTCAACATCATCCCGAGGGGTACTAAGCATCCCAAGGAGGCGTTCGAGTTCGTCGCCTGGCTGGCCGGCTTCCACAACGAGACGTACACAGCCAATCTCGATAGGCAGGGTGGATGGATCCCGGCTGGACCGTCTATCACGAAGACGAAGCCGTACCAGGCCTGGCTCAAAGCCGACCCGTGGATGAAGGGCTTCCTGCCGCCGATGACTAGCAAGTACACGCAAGCGCCGGCCTTGACGCCGACGCAGGCGCAGCTGTTCGACGCAGAGAACACGGCGACGGCCAACGTGCTTCAGAAGATAATGACGCCCACGCAGGCGCTCCAGTACATCGACAAGCAGGCAAACAAGGGGTAAAGGTAAACTGCCAGTTGTTCGCGAAGAGGGGGCAGGGGTGGAGCCCTGCCCCCTCTTTTTATCGTCTTAGAGTTAAAGTGTTTCGCGTTTCGATGCGGGCAACTAAGGAAGCGGAGCCGCAGGCGGCGAAGATGCGGAGAGGGTCGCATCGTCCTCGGGATTCCGTCCGGCGGCGTTCGTGGAGCGGGCGGCGTACGAGGAACGGCCTGCTCTTCGTGAGCCCGTGGGTGATCGGGTTCTTACTCTTCTTTGCCTACCCGTTCTTCGCCACCATCTACTACAGCTTCACCAACTTCGACGGCACGACGGCGAAGTGGATCGGGCTCACCAACTTTATTAACTTGTTCCACGATCCGCTCTTCAGGACGTCGCTCTTCAATACCTTCTTCTACACCGTCTTCGAGCTGCCGCTCTCGACTGCGGCAGCGCTCGGCCTCGCGCTTCTGCTCAACATGGACGTGAAGGGAAGGGCGGTCTACCGCACGATCTTCTACATCCCCTCGATCGTGCCGCTCGTCGCGTCGTGCATCATCTTCGTCTGGATGTTCAATCCGGCGACCGGGATCGTCAACGACCTGCTGATCGGCGCACATCTGCCGGCACCAGGCTGGTTCTTCTCCATAGCTTGGTCGAAGCCTTCCTTCATCCTCCTCGGCCTCTGGGGCGTTGGTCAGCCGATGGTCATCTACCTGGCCGGTCTCCAGAGCATTCCGGCAGAGATGTACGAGGTCGCCGCTCTCGACGGGGCAGGTCCCTGGCAGCGGTTGCGCTTCATCATTCTCCCGATGCTCAGTCCGGTGATCCTCTTCAACGTGATCCTCCAGCTCGTGGCCTGCTTCTCGTACTTCACGCAAGTGCAGGTGATTGAGAACGGGGACATCGGCGGCCCCGGCACCTCGACGTGGATGTACGTGCAGTATCTCTACCAGCAGGCCTTCGAGTACCTCAAGCTTGGCTACTCCTCGGCCATGGCGTTCTTCCTGTTCGTGATCAGTGCGATCGTCATGGTTCTGCTCTTCCGGTCCTCTTCGCGCTGGGTCTACTACGCGAGTGAACGATGAGATTGGCCGTGAACGGTCGGACTCTTCACAAGGTCGTCGCGGGTCTGGGAAAGCACGCTGTGCTCCTCGTCGTCACTGTCGTGCTCGGCTTTCCACTGCTATGGATGGTACTGACGTCGTTAAAGAGCAACTACCAATCGCTTCACATCCCGCCCGTGTGGTGGCCGCACCCCATCCTCTGGCGGAACTACCCGCAGATGATCCACGCCGTCGCGTTCTATCGCTTCGTGCTGAACACGCTCATGTACGCCGGTCTCACCATCGTCGGGGTGTGCATCTCGAGCAGCCTTGTCGCCTACGGTTTCTCCCGCATTCGCTGGAGGGGCCGGGACTTCCTGTTCCAGGTGATGGTGAGCACGATGCTCATTCCGTTCTTCGCCACTCTCATCCCTCTGTTCGTGATGTACAGACACTTCCACATGGTGGGCTGGTACCTGCCACTCGTCGTCCCGACCTTCCTTGGCAGCTCGGTCTTCAGCTCCTTCCTGCTCCGCCAGTTCTTCATGACCATCCCGCAGTCGGTCTCCGACGCGGCGAGGATGGACGGCGCGAACGAGCTCACGATCTTCAGCCGTGTGATCCTGCGGATGGCGAAGCCAGCGCTCGCAACGGTGATTCTCTTCCAGTTCATCTATTGCTGGAACGACTACCTCGGCCCGCTCATCTACATCAACACCCAGACGTGGTATCCGATCTCCCTCGGACTGTACTTCATCCTCGGGACCTACACGACCAACTGGCCTTGGGTGATGGCGGCTGCGACCGCGGCGACCTTGCCGATCATCGTCCTGTTCTTCTTCACCCAGCGGACCTTCATCGCGGGGATTGCCATCCAGGGAACAGGGGCGAAGGGGTGATGGGCCGCTCACCGTATGCGAACGTGGGCGAGGTGGCCACGGCAACGAGGCCGTCACGAGAGGCACCGAGAGCACCGAGCGCCGCGAGGCTGAAAGTGAAGGCCGTGCTACGCGCGATCTTCAACTTCGTCGCGCTCAACCTGGCGTTGCTCGTCGCCTGCCTGCCGATCGTGACCGTACCGGCCGCGTTCCAAGCGGGGATCGTCGCGCTCGAGCGTTGGCGGAACGAGGGAGAGAACCGCGTGGTGCGGGAGTTCGTCGCCGTGCTGAGATCCCGACCGTTGCTCCATACGACGCTATCAGCCGGGATCCCGTTCGCGACGGCAGCAGTCGCATTGGAAGAGGTGCATTTCTTCTCCCGCGGCCGCACGGTGGTCAATTCGTTGTGCCTCGGGCTCGGTGTGGCTGCCCTGCTGCTCTCGCTTGCCAGCTTGGGCTACGTCCTGGTGCTCGGTGCGCGGCGGCCGGATCTGGCGCCGACCGAGCTCTGGTACGTGTCAGTCTCGCTCGCCGTGCGCAACCTGCTCTGGCCGAGCCCGTTGCTGGTCGCGGAGTTCGCGGCGGTCGCGTTGCTGCTACTCCGCGATCCGCTGCTTGCGCTGATCGGCCTGCCGCTGGCCTTGCTGAGCCTCGTCAGGCTCACCGCCGATCTCGGGATCCGGCGGGCAGACCGGCGGGTTCGGGGGCGAGACCGCGGAGATAGGAGGTCGGGGAGATAATGAAGGTCTCCGACGGCGAGGTCCGGAAGGTCGTCAAGCGGTGAACAGCGGTGGGATCTCCCTGCGGGGGGTCACGAAGGTCTTCGCAGGCGACGTGCTCGCCGTCGACCAGGTCGACCTCGAGATCGAGGAAGGCGAGTTCATGGTCTTCGTCGGCCCGTCCGGCTGCGGCAAGACGACGCTGCTGCGGCTGATCGCGGGGCTCGAGGAGGTGACGGAGGGCTCGATCGTGATCGGCGACAAGGACGTGACCGCGATGCGCCCGCAGGCGCGCGACATCGCGATGGTCTTCCAGGACTACGCGCTCTACCCGTACATGACCGTCGAGGAGAACCTCGGCTTCGGCCTCCGCCTCCGCAAGGTGGCCAAGGAGGAGCGCGGCCGCCGCGTCCTCGAGGCAGCGGAGACGCTCGGGCTCGACAGACTTCTAGACCGTAAGCCCGGGGCGCTGTCCGGGGGCCAGCGTCAGCGCGTCGCGATCGGCCGCGCGATGGTGCGCGACCCGGTCGCGTTCCTGATGGACGAGCCGCTCTCGAACCTCGACGCAAAGCTGCGCGTCTCGATGCGCGCGGCGTTGACGCGTCTGCACGAACGGCTGGGCGTAACGACCGTCTACGTCACGCACGACCAGGTCGAGGCGATGACCCTGGGGCAGCGCGTCGCCGTCCTCCGCGACGGCCGCGTCCAGCAGGTCGACACGCCGCAGAATCTCTTCAACGCGCCCGCGAACCTGTTCGTCGCCGCCTTCATCGGCTCACCGTCGATGAACCTCGTCGAGGCCCAGATCGACGACGGGCGGATCCGCTTCGCCGGCTTCGAGCTCGCGCCGCCCCCGGGCCGCGCCCTCCCGCTTGGCCGCGTCCTCGTTGGCATCCGCCCGACCGACTTCGAGCACACGTCAACCGCCGACCCCGCCCTGCCGCGGATCCGCGTCCGTCCGGAGATCGTCCAGGAGCTCGGCGCCGAGACGCATGTGATCTTTCACATCGACGCGCCGCGCGTCACCGCCGAGGCGGTCCAGGCGGCAGCGGACACGTACTCGGAGGAGCAGACGCTCTTCGCGGACGCAGAGCGGGCGGAGTTCACGGCGCGGATCGACAGCCGCGCCCACGTCGCCCCCGGCGGCGAGGTCGAGCTCGCAGTGCACGTCGACGGGCTCCACTTCTTCGACATCGAGACGGGGCGCGTCGCCGGTGCCGCACCGGTCCCGGGGGCGCTCCGCCTCATGACGCCGTCGCCGGGAGGGAGAGCGTCGACGTAAATGCGGGCTCGTCGGCCTCAGCACGTTTCGTGGACTCCCCAAGGCTCGGATTTGGCTCCCAGCTGGCGGATGGGTCCACACAGCTCCTCCTCGAGCACCGGCCCTCGTGGAAGGAGCGACGGTCGACCGGCGGGTGTTCCCCTCCTCGCCCGCCGGTCGGCCGCTCCATCGCGGTGCGGCCGAGCCTTCTCTCTCACGCACCCCTGTTGGCGGCTGCCATTCTGCCATCGCCGGGCTCGACGGCTCGACCACGGCAAGATGGCTCGAGCGTGCGGACATGATGCCTTCGGCCTTACCCGCCCTGGTCAGAGCCGGTACGAAGTGCCTCGAATCGCCCTATTCAAGCCAATCTAGTCGAGTCTTCCCAGCCCGCGTGACACCCTCACGCCTCGTGCACCGTTCAGGATGCCGTTGCCAGTCGAGGCACGAATATGACTTGCAAGAGGGTGACACGTGGAAGCAAGTTCCCTGCCAAGGTGGGAATCTTTCTCATCTAGTCGAGGTCGCAAACCGGCATCGTTGAGCCGTTCCAGCGTGGCATCTTCGCCGTCATCGCGTGCCACGGGAAGCACCACCACCGCTTGTTCAAGCCGTCGAGCGCCTGTCGAGCCGCCCAAGCGCCCGCCGAAGGCCGGTGCGTCGGGTTCCAGACGCCGGTGCGTCGTGGTGCGTCCCAGCCCCAGCCGGTGCTTTCCCGTCCAGCCAGCCCACGCGATGCCCTCCTGAGCCCGCTCAGCAAGCCACGCGCACCCGTACGCCCGGTGCGTCCCCGGTAGAATGAGACATGGCCCCGAATCGCTTCCTCACCGCCGCCGAACTCGCCGACATCGGTGTCGCTTTTGCCCGAGACCGCTCCGCTCACGACATCGCGCTCGAACTCGGCCGGTCGCACACCTCGATCAGCCGCGCGCGGTCTCGGCCCGAGGTGGTCGCCGCCGAGAAGGCGGAGCGCCGCCGGATTGCGCACCGCGACGAGGAGCGCCTCCGCCGCGATCGCATCCGTGCCCGCCGGGCGGAACTCAACGCGGCCGCGCCGCCCGCTCCCGCCCCAAAGCTAGGCCCCGTCCGTCCGTCCCACTCGCCCAGCGCCTCGGACGGGCGCCTGCTCGGGATCTTCACGACGAACGGGCCAAAAACAGCCGCCGAGGGCCAGCCGGCTATCGTCAGTCACTACAAGCGGGGCCGAAAGCCGGATTACGACGCCTGGCTCGACGGACACGACGCGCGGAACGATCCGGCCCGCCTCGCAGCCGAAGAGCGCGCGCATCTCGACGCGGACGAGGAACAGCACCTCCGCATCGACGGCCCCTACAGCCCGCGCGGGATGTGGCGCGCCCCCGACGGCGTCCTCCGCCCCCTCGAAAACGTGCTCACCGCCGCGCCCGAGCTTGCCGATGCGGTCGAAGCCGCCCTAGACCGCCTCGAAGAGCGCGTGGACGAACGAAACGCAGGCGCCGTACGCCAGATCGCCGAGCAACGCGCGCTTGTGCAGGCCGCTCGCGGAAAAGACGTGCTGTGAACCGCTACTCCGCCGCGCCAGAGCGCCTCCGCAACCGTCCCGCCGCCGCGCGAGCTTTCCTCCTGCGTCGCCTGCGTCTGTTCGTTCACAAAGCACGCGGTACGACTGCAATCTCGCAACGTCAGCCGGCTTCCGCTCAGTATCCAAGCCGGCTTCCGCGCAGGTCAACCCTGCACTCAGGCGACAATAACCTGCAATGAGACCCGTCTCGCCTGCAACCTTGAAGAAGAAGACCCTTTGTGCCGAACTCCTCGTGTCCGCGTCTAGTCCCTGAGGGTGCCCTCTGCGCCCTCACACCCTCAGCTGGCGGCCGCAAACGCCGATGGTTGCTGGCTTTGATGGTGGCGTTGGTACCCTCTGGGACCACCCCCGAGGTCAGTGCCTCAGAGGGCTCCGCGGCCCCCGAGCGGTGATCCGGCGCGTCGCGGTTCGCGCGCCGCTGCTCTGCGCGGGGTGG
>JBEKEH010000086.1:0-14081 GCA_050013935.1 Gaiellaceae bacterium
GCTTGCGCAAGCGGCAGGGATCGAGCGCCGGCTCGCCCAGCAGATGACCTACTGCCTGCGGGCAATGGGCGTGCTCGACACGGCGGGCAAGCGGAGCGGCGCCGTCGTCCATCGGCGCGTGGCGTAGCGAGGCCCCGCAGAGTCGCGCGCCCCACGATTCGGGAGGGAAGCTGCACACAAGCCGATCCGGCCCGAGCACTGAGGGACTGAGGGACGCCCCCTGTGAACAGGCTGAGGGCGCTCACGTGGTCGATCCAGCTCGAACACTCAGGGATTCAGGGGTTCAGGGGCCAACCTGAACGAATGCCCGCGCCCGTTGCCGGCGGCCGCCCTCGAAGCTCTTGCGAACGTGCTCGACGGCGACGGCCGCGCCGCTCACGGCTTGCCCGCGTACAGCGCCTCGATCTCGCGCCGGAAGTGCTGCTCTGCGACGTGCCGCCTGACCTTCAGCGTCGGCGTCAGCTCGGCGGCCTCTGCCGAGAACTCCCGCGGCAGGATGGCGAAGCGCCTGATCTGCTCGAACCCGCTGCGGTCGGCGTTGACGCCGTCGACGATCGACTGGACGAGCGACCGCAGCTCGTCGTCTGCCGCCGCGACCTTCCCCGCCTCGCCATGGTCGAGGCAGAGGAGCGCCACCAGGTAGGGGCGCCGGTCGCCGACCACGAGGGCGTCCGAGACGTATCGGGAAGCCTTGAGCGCTCCCTCGATGTTCTGCGGCGAGACGTTCTTGCCGCCGGCGGTGACGATGATGTCCTTCTTGCGGTCTGTGATCGTGAGGAAGCCGTCGTCGAGCTCGCCGACGTCCCCGGTCCGCAGCCAGCCGTCCGGTGTCAGCGCCTCTCGGGTTGCCTCCTCGTCGTGGAAGTAGCCGCCGAATACGTTCTCGCCTCTGACGAGTACCTCGCCGTCGTCGGCGAGCGCGACCTCGACGCCGGGGAGGGCGCAGCCGACGGTGCCGAAGCGGTAGCGGCCGGGCAGGTTGAAGGTCGCGCCCGTCGTGCATTCGGTCAGTCCGTAGCCCTCGAGGACCAGGATCCCGAGCGAGTGGAAGAACTGCGCGGTCTCGCGCGGCAGCGGCGCCCCGCCCGAGATCGCGTGCCGCAGACGGCCGCCGAGCCTCGCCCGCACGCGTGCGAGGACGAGGCGCTCGGCGAGCGCGAGCTGGAACGCCAGCGGCAACGGCAGCCGCCGTCCCGCCTGGCGGCGGGCACTCGCGCGGGCGCCGACCTGCAACGCCCAGCGGGCGAGTCGCCGACGTGTCCCCTGCTGCTCCTCCAGGCCGGCCTGGACGGCCGACGCGATCTTCTCGAACACGCGCGGAACGCTCGGGAAGACGGACGGGCGGACCTCGCTCAGCGCCGTCGGAACAACGGTCACCTCGGGGCAGAACGCGATCGTCGCTCCGACCGCGGGTGCGGCGAACTCGACCAGACGCGCGAACGTGTGAGCGAGCGGGAGATGAAGGAGAAACACGTCGCGCGTTCGCAGCACGTCGCCGGTGCCGAGCACCATCTCGACCATCGCGCGGTAGTTGCGGTGGGTGAGCACGCAGCCCTTGGGCGGGCCGGTCGTTCCCGACGTATACACGATCGTCAGCACGTCCGTGCGGGCGAGCCTGGAGCGAGCGTCCTCGACCGCGCCCGGGTCAGCGGCGAGCAGCGCGCGCCCCTGCCTGCGCAGGTCTGCCAGCGCAAGGCTATCCGCGGTGCCGGCCTCGATCACGATCACCTCCTCCAGCGCCTCGATCTCGCTCCGGACGGCGGCGACCTTCGCTTCCTGCGCGGCGTCCTCGCAGACGAGGAAGCGGGCGCCCGAGTTACCGAGGATGAAGGCGCACTCGAGCGCGGAGCTCGTCGGATACACCGGCACGACGGGAGCGCCGATCGAGATCAGCGCCCAGTCGCAGAGCGTCCACTCCAGCCGCGTACGGGCGAGCATCGCGACGCGGTCGCCGCCGCCGATGCCGAGGGCCAGAAAGCCCGCCGCGATCTCGTCGACCGCGCGGCCCGCCTCCTCCCAGGAGACCTCGCCCCAGCGGCCGTCCTCGTAGACGAGGAAGGGCGCCCCGCCGCGGCGCTCCGCGACCGCCGACGACCACAGCCCGGCAAGGGTGGCCTGCACCGTCACCTCCTCGCCGCCACCCGCCCGATGATCACGGCCGCCAGCGCGCGTGAGCTCGCCGGCAGGCGAGCACCCATGCCCGCCGCCGGACCTGTCTCGTCGCCGAGGAGCATCATAAGGTCGGCGAGCCCTCGACCATCACATTCGTGCGGCAGCAGTAGCCTGCACTTCGGTCGCGGTTTGGAACATCGACTAGTCGCAGCCCATCAGCCGGATCGGTTGCTTCATATGTCTGACCGAGCGTTCTGGGCATCTCAAGGCTCTCCTTGCCTTGCGCAGTCTGAGCGTTAACGAGGCCACGTCCTCCCATGTGTAGGTCGTCTCCATCGGGAACGGTCCCTCGGCCCTGCTCGCGCTCTAGCTTGGGCGCCGCTTGAGGTGTCCGCGTGCTCTGCCGGCTGGCCCGCCCGGTTGGGACTGTTTGATGATCTCTGTTACCAGGACGAGATCGCCGGACTCAAGCGCAACGGTCTCTCCGGTCGTTAACGGACGATCGAGCTCGACCTGCTCAGAGGATGAAGCTCCATCGTCGCCGTCGAACAAAATGGCGAAGGGATACGAGGGCTGCATGCCAGCACCCTAGTTCGGATGCTGCCGACAGCGCTTCCACTGGGCGTGGTGGCGTTAAGTCGTCGCCGGCCAAGAACGCCCTCCACGCGAGGCACGAACAAGTGGACCCAGCCGAGGAGACGCCGCCTCGCACGCGCGTGTAATAGAGAGACCACGTCGCCTACGGAGTTCAAATCCCGTTCCCCGCAGGCACTCGGGCGAGAGCACGCTCGCGCGAGGCAGCGCAAGCCGACGGTCCCTACTTCCTCGTCAAGAACGCCGCCGAGCCTTGCGGAGATCTAGCTGTAGTTCCCAGATACGTTGACGGTCGGCTGAGGCCGTGTTGCGTACGGCAAGGACACCTACCTAACCGTCGGCGCGTACTGGGATACGGTTCAGTACATGGTGGAAATCGTCGATCTCCGTAAGCTCGTGCCAGCCTTCACCACCTAGCTGCGCTCGGCGTCGAGGGCGATGTCCACCGAACCAACCGTGTCTATGCCGTACACGTCGAGGAACCGAATGGACCGCTCCCTTTCCGTGTTGACGGTTAGCTGACTTGGGCCGGGCAGGCTTGGAGGGGGCGTAGCCCCCGGAGAGGCTGTCCGGCGTCGGGCTCAGCATGGGCCGCTCGACCGACAAGGAGACTGGGTTGAGCGAGCAGAGGAAGTACCGCAGCTGGACGGCGCAGCAGAAGCTGGAGATCGTGTTGGCGGGGATGCGCGGCGACCGCAGCGTTCGCGATGTCTGCCGCGAGCACGGGATCGCCGAGACGTTGTACTACGGGTGGCGCGACAAGATCCTAGAGGCGGGTCGGGAGGCGCTCGCCGGCAAGGAGGAGCGCTCTGGCGAGCGCGAGTTGCGTCGCAAGATCGGCGAGCTCGAGCGGGCCCTCGGACGCAAGACCTATGAGCTGGAGATCGCGGGAAAAGCATTGCGGGCGTGGGAGTGAGCGTGCGCGTCGCTCACGCTCGGGTGTTGGTCGCCGAGGGTGAGGCGCTGGCGGCGGTGGCGCGCGTGTTGCAGATCAGCCGGCAGGCCGTCTATCGGAGACCAAGACCGCGACGTTCGCCGCAGCGGCGGCCCGTGACCGATCCGGTCGACGTCGCGATCGTCGAAACGGCAAAGAGCTACCCAACCGACGGCTACCGAATGGTCTGCTGCTTCGTCCGGCGCCGGCTCGGCGTTGCGGTCAACCGCAAGCGCGTGCTGCGGGTGATGCGCGAGCAGAAGCTGATCCAACGCCGGCCGCTCGAGGCGCGCCGGCGCCGGCCTGGCGTCTTCAAGGTCGAGTGTCCCGGCCAGCTCTGGCACCTCGACATGACGAGCGTGTGGGTCGCCGAACACGGCTGGGTGTATCTGAACGCGATCATCGACTGCTGCACCCGCGAGATCGTCGGCTGGTCACTCGAGCTACGCTGCCGCGCCGCCGAGGCGACCGCGGTGATCAAGCGGGCCGTCGACGAGCAACGCATCCCGCCGGGGGCGCTCACGCTCGGCACGGACAACGGCTCCGCTTTCACCGCCCGCTCCACGAGGCTCGCGATCAGCGGCCTCGGCGTCACCCACCGCCGCGGCGGCTACCGCGACCCCGAGTCGCAGGCGTTCATCGAGAGCTGGTTTCGCTACCTCAAAGAGCGCTGCGTCTGGCGCAACGGGTTCGAAACGCTCGACCAGGCCAGGGAGGTGATCGCCGCCTACATCGACCACTACCACGACCGGCCCCACAGCCGACTCGACTACCGCACACCACGCGAGGTGCGCACCACATGGGACGATGCGACAGGACAACTACAAAAACTCGCGGCCTAAACCGTCAACACGGAAAGGGAGCGGTCCAGGGTCGACGGTTCGAGTCCGTCAGAGGGCTTCCCGAAAGCCGCTGCATACGAACTCCTTCTGTTAGCGGTACGGCCAACCTTCCAGCCAGGCGACGTCCACGAAACGTCCACCGCATTGGGTTTGCCCGCTGCCGTTGGCCCCTGGCGCCCGGTGGCGATCCGATTCTGAATCTCCGCCGCCCTGTCACACTGGCTGCGCTACTACAACGAGCGCAGACCACACAGCTCGCTCGGCGACCGGCCACCCATCAGCCGCGTCCGCAACGTCCCGAGGCAGGACATCTAGCCGCTGGATGCTCACCGGGGACACGGCAGTAGCGACTTTGCCCGGGATGACGTCCGGCCAATGGCGCCGTCCACGCCCGGAGGCCACGATGATGCCCGCCAGCGCTGGCCTTCGGATCACCCGCTGGTCAGAGCGCGGTGGCGATGATCTCCTCGAACCTCTTCTCGTAGGCATCAGCATTCTGGGTGAGATACCCCCGCCCGGCGGCTTGGGGGTCGGCGGCTTTGAGCTTTCTGGCTTGGCCCTCAGCGACTTCGAGCATGGCGCGCACCGGCAGCTCTACGGGCGTGTAGTGGACACCGACATCCTTGCGCTTGGCATCCTCGCGGACTCGGTCGTGAAACCATTTGCAGACGTACGCGTAGCCAACGAGCCGAAGCCAGAAGACGGCGTTGTCCATGGGGCTGAACTTGTCGATCGTGGCCTTCACCGGCGCGAGCCGACCGTGGAACTCACGGATCTCGTCGCTCTCGCCGGGTCGCTCCCACCTGTCAAGGAATTCGTCGTGTGTCATGCACCGTCGTTGGGGTTTGCGGTCGGGCTCTGAGACGATGAGCGCCCCCGCCGCGCTGCGCAGGTAGCTAGCCCGCACGCGCTGGAACGGCGGCACGGGCGCCCTCGAGGCCGGTGGAGGCCGCCTGCCCGGGGGGTCATAGCAGTGTTCCATCTCGAAATCCGGAAAGCGCTGGCGTCCTTCGAACTCCTCACCGAGCCTGTCGCCGGTGAGCATCTCGAACGCGGCGTGGTTGAAACGCAGCAGGTCGACCATGGCCGGCTCAAGCAGCAGGTCGCCGAGGAGCGTCTCTTGCTCGATCATGTAGCTCACCGCGAGTGGCCGCATCAGCCGGAAGATCAGCAACCCGCAGGCGTGGTACTGGCTTTCTGGCCATCCGTCCCGCTCGGCGCGGAGCGGAAAGGGGTGCTCTGGTCGGCCGTTGTAGTACTGGCGCAACCGCTGCACAACCGATCGCGTCGAGAGGAACAGTTGGAGCCTCAGCGCCCCGGTGGCGCCACCAAGACGATCAATCGCCTCATAGGTGTGGCGCAGCCGTTCGACGTCGCGAACGCTTCTGAGCGAGAACCACCCCGACACGAGAGCCACCAAGATCGCTATTACCGCCGTGATGAGGGCTGCGATTACGCCCGAATCCATCAGAACCTCCCCACTTAAGACCCTCTGCAGCGTCGGTCATGGCGCAGGACGCGAGCGCCCACTCATGAACCTGCCCCACGCCACGCCCCGTCACGAACGAGGAGCACATTCGGGAGCTTAGAGCCTATTTCGCTAGAGCCTCCTTCGCGAAGAGTCCGGCCGCCGCGGGCGGCACGGCTCTGCACTTCCCCACCGGCTGGTGCCAAGAGCCGAACTTCAGCCACATCGGCGACTGACCGCCCGGTCGAGCCATGCGCCTGGCCAGCGGACGCCGGCAGCCTCGGCTAGGGCATCGGTCTTCGTAAGGCCGAAGTTGGTTGTGCTGATTCCGTGTGTTGGAATGCTGACCGTTCGCGTGGAGACAACCTGCTCCATCTGCTCGCGGTCCCAGGCCTCCGTTGCGGCCGAGAACATCGCTTTCAGCAGCGGCACCTCCCACAAGGGCCGCGGGATCTTGCGATAGGGCAGCCCCTCCTGGGGACTCCAACTGACGAGAGGACCCACGCCGCGCGGGGGTGGGGACGGGCTACCCCTGGGCAGGGTGCGAGCACTAGGTCGGCCCGTGCACGGCGGAGCCTTCACGTCTGCGGCGCGCGCGCCACTCCGCCTCAGGCTTGACGCAGACTTGACGCACCCCCGGAATCCCGCTTTAGGAGCGTCCTCGAGCCGCGATCACTTCATCGGCTGTGGGGTGACCGAAGAGTCGCCACGCCTCGTTGAGGGTCGAGCTCCCGGTGGATCCGTTTCGGCGCACAGGGCTCGACCGCCCTGAGCTTCCGGCATCGAGCTGGTTCCTGACGCTTCTATCTCTCGCTGGTAGCGAGCCGTGATCCGGACGGGACTCGTGACGTGCGCGGGAAGCGTGATCGTCTCCTCGTCGGCGTCGAATAGGTGCCACTCGTCGCCGTTCACGACCACCGCGGCGAGCATGTGTAGACGCGGCACACGCAGCCGAAGCTTCACGACGCCGGCGCGCGTGTGAGGAAAGTCGAGTGTGGCGAAGACAACGCCCCGGTCGAGACGGGACTCGATTTCAAAGGAGGTCGGCCCCCAGCGTGTGGGTGCGGACATGACGCGGATACGCTGACCGCTGTCGAGCCAGCACCGTGGCGTCCCCTTAGCGAGCCAGAGCTCGTCTGTGAGTGGATCTTCGAAGAGAAGCATCCATCTCGTGATCGTGGGGATCGTCATCTGAGCGGGCGCGCAGTACGGCAGGTGCTCGCAGCGATCGCGGTCC
Source organism: Gaiellaceae bacterium (assembly GCA_050013935.1). Taxonomy (GTDB): domain Bacteria; phylum Actinomycetota; class Thermoleophilia; order Gaiellales; family Gaiellaceae; genus Palsa-739. The sequence continues at coordinate 7,188 of JBEKEH010000086.1, forward strand.
ATGTCGACGCACTCAAGAGCGGTCCACGTCCCGCGCGTGTGCAGGTGGCTCATGTGCGCGTAGTAGAAGAGCAAGAACTCGCGGATCAAATCGTGGTGGATCATCCCGTAAGCCTCGCCGTAGACCGTGAACGCGACCACGTGCTTTCGGTTGCCGAAGATCCCGAGCGTCGTGTCGCCGCGCGCAGCAGCTGACGCAAGGATCGTCTCAACGGCGCTCCGCGGGACGATTCCCGAGTGCAGCATTTCGGCCCACACTCGGTTCTCGTCGAACGACTCGGGACAGCTCCGATACGGCGCGTCCACATGCAGCCTGCCCGACCCTGCGATCAGTGGCAAAGTGCGTAGGCCGTCACGCTCGATCCACGAACGATCAATCGCGTGCGTGATGTCGCGTGCGAGGGCGTCGGCTTCAGCACGGAGCTGCTCTGCTTCGTTGACGAGATCCGGATCGGCTCGTTGCCGGCCGACGGCTCTCCAGGCCCGGGCGAGATCGCGGAGACCGCGCCACGCCTCCGTGCTGTTGCAGAAGTACGGTCGCTCGTAGTCGAACGTCGCCAAGGTGGTGGTGTCGAAGCTGATATCCGCCTCATGGCGACCGGAGAGCAGTCCGTACGCAGGATCGGCCGGATTGCGCTGCTTCGCCTCCTCGCGCCGGGCGCACAGAATCCGCATGATTGCCCTGATCTTCGCGTCGTATCGTGTCAGCAGGCTCCCGTCGCCCGTGTATTCGTAGTACTGCGCGAGGAGCGTGAGCATTCGGCCGTACTGGCCGATCTCGGGCCCGCGATAGTCAACCGCCCCGTCGTTGTGAACGAACTCGTGGAAGTAGTTGTCGAGGTACCGTCGGGCCACGTCGAACAAGCCCCACTCGAGGTAACAGCTGACGGCGCTGGTCAGGATGTCCTGTAAGCCGTCGTGCTCCGGCGATCCGTAGGCACGGTCGAGCACGCCGTACTTCGGGTGACTGCCGACGCGCGTGATCATCTCTTGCACCATGGCGTGCCGGCAGAAGTCGGCGATCCACGGTTCTGGGAGCTCGAGTTGCATGGCGCCGGCGATCGCTCGGCTCCAGTAGGTGTGCAACTCGTACAGCGCGCGGTAGAACCGAGCTGGGTCGGGCTCCGTCGGCCAGGGGTACGGGAGATAGGAGTCGACGTACCTCGCAGAGGCGACGCAGCCGTCCTCGAGTCGCAGGAATCGATACCAGACGGGCTGGATGTGCCGATTCGGCGTGTTCACTGCCGCGAAGGTGATCGTGTCCCAGGTGAAGCCTTCGCATGGGTACGCGACTCGAACGGCCGGGAGCCAGCCGCCCACGAGGCCCTCCCAGAGCTCCTCACACTCGACTGCGCCGCGGATTTCCGGAGCCACTACGGCGGGGTTGACGCGAGGCGTCGCTCGCAGAGGGTTGTAGTAGACGGGGACGACGTCGGCGCACTCGCGCGATCCAACGAAGGTGTGCGGGCATTCGACGGGCCCGCAGGTGATACGGCGGATCGGTGGAAAGAGCGCCGCGACTTCGTCAAGCGTTGGGTCGTCGGTCCTGGACAGCAACTCCTGACGCAGGACGTCTTGTCCTCCGTGGAGGACATCCTCCTTTCTGTGGCCGCCGTAGCATGTCTCCTCGGGCACGCGTGTCGGCACGAGTGTCTTCGTGAGCTCGAGCAGTACGCGCTCCGCGGTGACGTAGAGGATCGAGCCGCGCGGATCGGCGAGGTTCTCGAAGACTGCCGCGGGGCCGTGCTCCTCCAGTTCCGTGACTGCCATGAGCGTCCATGGCCCTGTGCGCTCGTACCGACCGACGACGCGATGCACGCCGTCCGGTTCGCGCACGGTCACTGCTCCGTCGATGGCGACGACCGCCGGTTCGCGTGCGGGCGCTTCGGCTGCGCCTTCTCCCACTGAATCCTCCGTCATTCGGACTTCGCGGAGAATGCCCCCGCCGGCGGCCTCGGATCCGTCATGTGGTCGCTCATGCCGGTTGCGTCGTCTACCGGAATCCACACACGCATTCCGGCCGGCTCGCGATTGCCCCAAGCGAAATCGTCGTGTCCGCCGCGGTAGCTTCCACGTCCGGCTGCCGCCGCGTGGAGGTTCGCAAGGTTGCCGGAGCGTTCGAGTTGCGAAGCCCCGTGGGGCAGCGTCCATTCCCGGTTCTGCCGCAGACGCTCGCCCCAGAATCCGCCCGTGATGCGGACGCCTCGCGCATCGAGCGGCGTCAGTCGCGTCGCGGCACTCGCCGTCGGAACGACGGCGGCGGCGAGTCGCGGGCGATTCACGAGGACGTCTCCGCGGTTGCAGACGCGGGAGCGAGGACACGGCTCCTGACTCCTGGAGCGAGATCGTGCAGACGAAGGATCCCTTTCACATGCACGACCGAGACCCATGGCAGCCAGTTCCGATTGAGCCCGTAGCCGCGTCGCCCGGCGAAGCTCCAGTGCTCCTGCTGCCAGCCGACGTCGTGGAGGTCGAATCTCCTGCCGGCTCGAGCGAGCATCGCCTTCGTGCCATGAGTCACGACGCGGGCGACATCGAGGAAATGCGGGTCGCTCGTGAGCTCGAATAGGCGCGCGAACGCGGCTGCGTTTACGGCCAGGAATGCGTCACTCATGGACACGCCTGTGGCGATGAGCTGGTGCCCGATCGTCGGCACGCCCGGCTTCCAATGGAGGGTCGTGGTGTCGGCGTCAACGGGCATGGGAACGTTCCAGACGTAGATCCACGTCTCGGCGAGCTCGGCCGCCGTCATTGCCCGCTCGAGCCACACCGAATCACCGGTTGCCGCGTGCAGCTCGAGGAATCCCTCGAGCGAGAGAACGGCGGCTTCCTTGTCGACGACGTCCGGATTGTCGAGCGTTGCGCCGGCGAAGCAGCCGCATTCGCCACCGTGACGCCAGACGAACTCCCCGGCTCGCACTGCGGCTTCGAGGTGCTGGGAGTCGCGTGTCGCTCGAGCCAGGGCCACCAGGAACGGGATCGGAACGTATGACGCGGAGGTCGAGTTGTCGAGGACTTTTCCGGTTCTCGCCTCCCACGCCCGCGGGAAGGCGCCCGAGCGGATTTGGCTCGCGAGGATCCATTCGCCGCCCTCCTGCGCCCAGCGAAGCCACGACGCGCGGTCGACGCCGTGTTGGCGTTCGAGCTGCCACGCGTCGAGCGCGGCCGCGCACCCTTCTGCGACGGAGCGCGCGTAGACGGCAGGCCGGCCGTGATACGACCTGTAGGTGATCAGCGCACCGCTACAGAGATCGAAGCCTTCCGCCTCCGGCGGCGCGAGCCGGATCGCCGCGAAGGAGTCGAGGATTCGCTCACCCAGCTCGTGGTACCGCCTGGCCGCTTCTCCGGCGTGCTCGCGGCCGACGCGCAGGAGGATGTACGCGGCGTCGGTGTTCGCGCCGACGAAGCCCATGATCGCCGGCTTAGGCGCCTCCGGACCACGGCCGGTCGTCGCGTCGAGCTCGAGTGGGATTCCGGTTCTTCCACCGCGGGAGACAACAGCGGTGGCGAGCACGCCCGTGCAGTCGTTCACGACCGCCTCCGGCGCAACGGGCTCCACTCTGGGTGCGAGCGTGCTCCACGCCCATCGCCACGCGCTGCGGTAGAAGGCAGTCGCCGAGCTGCTGGCGCCGACGCGAAACGCGAGCGAGTACTCGTGCACGAGGCCGTCTCGAATTGGGTGGTAGCGGCGCCGCCAGCGGTGCAGCTGACGCAGCGGCAAGCCGCCGGACGTATACGTGATCTCGCCCTCACTGCCGGGGAACCAGGCGCCGATGTCGATGCCGCCGTCGCGCTCGACGCCGCCGAGCGCCGCGAAGCCGAACCGCTCGTCGGTGAGGGTCTCGCCGCCGTTCTCCTCGGCGCAGTCGAGCGCCGTCGTGGCCGCCGCGGGCTCTCGATGCAGGACGCAGATCCAGGTGCCGTCGTGATACCGCACGCCGAACAGCGGCGCGGCGAGGCGGTCCTCGCGGATGAGGATGTATCGAATTCCGCTTCGCCGAAGCGCGGCACTCCCGATCGCTCGCCGAGGGACGCGGTCGCAGTTGCCGTAGATCGCGCCAGGCCCGAACGGCTCGACTTCCGCCCAGCTCGCGCTGCTCGCGCGTCGGAGAGCGAGCGCGGTGAAGAAGCCGTCGGTCGCGTCACCGGCGACACGCGCACTGCGTGCAACCTGGACTTCCCCGTCCAGTGCTCGCCACTCATCCGTAACGGTCAGCTCTGCGCCGTTGGGCAGCGGGAGGGCGGCAAAGCCGCGAAAGCCGTCCTCGAGTAGCTCGACCCGCGCATACCCCCTTGACCAGCCGCTGATTCTTCCGGGCCGAAGACTGATCTTCACGGGCCGCGATTGGACGAAACGCGTGCCAGACGCCTCGACCTCTACGCCCCATCCGCGCGCTCCTCGGAAGGGTCGTAGCCGAGTGACGGGCTCGGCCGCTGTGGTGTTCCCGCTCGCCTGCGGTGCGTGTGGTGCCGCTCTCATCCGCGAATGCCGGTGGTTGCCACGCTGGGGATAACAAGCCGCTGGAAGACGAGGAACATGAGCACCACGGGCACCGTCAAGAGCACGACGCCTGCCATCTGCACCGTCGCGAGCGTATAGAACTGCGATTGGAGGCTGTTGAGCCCGACGGTCAGAACGTAGTGGCTGGGGTCGGTCGTGAAGGTGACCGGGATCATGAAGCTGTTCCACGTCCACGTTCCCGCGAGGACGGCCTGGGTCGCGATTCCAGTGAGGGTGAGCGGCACCGCGATCTTCAGGAACATTGTGAATCGTCTGGCTCCGTCCACCGCGGCAGCGTCCTCGAGGTCTGGCGGAAGCGTCTGGAACGACTGGCGCATCAGGAAGATCAGAAACGGATTGACCATGAACGGAACCATCAGCGCCTGGTAGGAGTTCAGCCAGCCGAATCGGGCAATGAGCAGGTAGAGCGGAATGAGGATCGCCTGCAGCGGCACCATCAGGACCGCGAGCACGATCACGAACGCAACGGTGCGGCCGGGAAAGCGGATGCGCGCAAGCGCGTAGCCGGCCATCGTGTTCACGACGACGGCTCCGATCACCACGCCCGCCGTCACGAACGCCGTGTTGAAGTACCAGCGCAGGATCTGTGCGTTGTCGATGACGTAGCGGTAATTGGAGAGCGTCAGCTTGCTGAACCCGACGAGGTGCATGTAGTCGGCGGGCGACTCCAGCGACGTATAGAGCGCGAACAGGAGCGGCCCCAGCATCAGGAGGCCGAAGATCGTCAGGAATGCATACTTCGAAAGGGGCACAATCCGGCGTGTTGCGCTTGCCGAGGTCACGCTTCGCGCTCCGGGATGAGTCGCCTGGTCACAAGCGTGCCGAAGAGCACGATCAGCAGCAGAATGACGGCGCCGGCGCTGCCGTAGCCGAGCGCATTCAACCGAAACGCCTGCTGATAGATGAAGACCACGAGCGTGGACGTCGCCCCCGCGGGGCTCCCGAGGATCGACCCACCGGACACGACATAGGCCTGATCGAAGATCTGGATCGCCTGGATCATCCCGGCCACGACAACGAAGATCACAAACGGCCGCAACGACGGCACGGTGATGAAGCGAAAGCGCTGCATCGCATGTGCTCCGTCCACTTTGGCGGCCTCGTAAAGCTCGCGGGGGATGCTCTCCATCCCGCTGACGAAGATCACGATGTAGAACCCGACGTACATGTAGACGTAGACAACGACGAGGAACGGCAGCGCAAGGTGCACGTCCGCGTACCACGTCGTGTTCGGGACTCCGAGGTGTGCGCCGAGATTCGCGAGCGGGGCACCGGAAACGAACAGCTTCATGAACACGGTCGTCACCGCGACCGTCGAAGTCATGTACGGCACGAAGAACGCGGCGCGAAAGAGCGCGCGTCCGACGCCCACGCTCTGAAGGATCGAGGCGAGCACGAGCGAGAGCACCGTCTGAGCGGGAACGACGAAGACTACGAAGACGAGCGTGATGTAGAGCGAGTGCCGAAATGCCGGATCGTGGACGAGCTGGCTGAAATTGTGGAGCCCGATGTAGGTGCGATGCGCGAAGTTGAACTCATCCACGTGCTGCAAGCTGAGGACGAACGACTCGACAATCGGGTAGATGAACCACAGACCGAGCAGCAACGCAGCAGGCATGAGCAGCATGGCGGCTGCTCCCCAATCAGCCCGCTCGGCTTTCGATGCGGTACGAAGAGCGGGCAACTGTGCGAAGCGCGTGATCCCACTCATGACTGCGCCCTGGTCTGCTCGATATCGGCCACGAGGATACGCGCCGCTGAAGCCGCCCCGCACCCACTGAACGCAGGGCGGCCTCTATTGATGGCTAACTCAAGCGCCGTACTTCGTTTGCAGCGTCTTCAGGAGCGATGACACCGTGCCCGAGTGGTTGAAAACGATCTGTTCGAACCCTGTGACGAGCGCATTCTCGAACTGCGTCGTCTGCGCCGGGTAATCCAACGTCTTCCCGTTCGCAAGTACCTTGTCGGTGATCGCCGCATACCTTGGCGTCGAGGTCCGGTACACCTTGGCGTACTTCGTCATCGCCGGCACGAAGCCGAAACCAGACGTGAGGATCGCGTGCTCGGAGGCGTCGTTCGTAAGGAACTTGATCAGCTTGATCGCGTCAGCCGGATCCTTTGCATGCGAGGTGATCGTGTACGCACCGCCATAGGTGACAACGAAGTGCCCGCCCTTCGACTTCGGAATCGGCTGCAGCGTGTAGTTGGCATTGGGTGCCGTTGCCTGCATGAACCCGATGTACCACGGGCCACCATCCGACATTGCAGCCTTGTTGTTGGCGAGGGCATCCCCGTCCCAAGTCGCGCCGACCTGCTTGGGGATGATCGCGACGCCGCTGTTGAAGAGGTTGACGAGATACTGGAGGCCCGCCA
>JBEKEH010000087.1:0-14038 GCA_050013935.1 Gaiellaceae bacterium
TCGGCATGAGCGAGAAGCTCGGCCCGCGCGTGCTCGGCCGCGGCCACGACCAGCCGTTCCTCGGCCGCGACTACGGCGCCGAGGCCGACTACTCCGAGGAGATCGCGCGCGAGATCGACGACGAGATCCGGCGGGTGATCGAGGAGGCGCACGAGCTCGCGCTCACCGTCCTGCGCGAGCACATGGAGGAGCTGCACCGGATCTCGCAGATCCTGATCGAGCGCGAGACGATCGACGCCGAGCAGTTCGAGCGCCTGCTCGCCGGTGAGGAAGAGTCGTCCGTGTTCCCGGAGGAGAAGCCCGCCCTCGAAGCGCCGCAGCCGGCCGAAGAGCCGCGCCGCGAGCGCCAGCCGCGCCTGCGCCCGCTCCCGCTTCCGGGCGCGACCATGCAGCCCCCGCCGGATCCGGCGAAAAGCTAGTCCGGCGAAAAGCTGCGCTTTTCGCCGGGTCCTGTTTGTGCTCCGCAGAGTGGACGGCGGCTCAGCCGCCGTCCTTTTGGGGCGCGGGGCGATCGGGGGCTCGGCGCGCCCGGTGGCGCTTCGCGTCCCCGGGCGCGTGGGTCCGGCCTTCGCTAACGCGCCTGCGGCTGCGTTAGCTCCGGCCCTTGGCGGTCGCTTCTGGCGAAGGTGTAAACCTTCCGCGTGATCTCTATTGAGGAGCGGTTCCCGCGGCCTTCTGTGATGGGGGTCGTCAACGTCACGCCCGACTCGTTCTTCGACGGCGGGGTGCACTACGACCCCGACGCGGCCGCCGCGGCCGCGCGGCGGATGCTCGCAGAGGGGGCGGCGGTGGTCGACGTCGGCGGCGAGTCGACGCGGCCCGGCTCCGAGGGCGTGACCGTCGACGAGGAGCTGCGTCGCGTCGTGCCCGTTCTCGAGCGGCTCGGCGGCGAGGTGCCCGTCTCGATCGACACCGCGAAGGCGGAGGTCGCGCGCCGCGCGCTCGAGCTCGGCGCCGAGCTGGTCAACGACGTGACCGCGTTCCGCGCCGACCCCGGGCTGGCCGCGGTCGCGGCGTCCGCGGACGCCTACGTCTGCCTCATGCACATGCAGGGCGAGCCGCGGACGATGCAGGTGAACCCTCGCTACGACGACGTCGCGTCCGAGGTCGCCGCGTTCCTCGAGGAGCGCATGGAGTTCGCCGTCGCGCAGGGTGTCGCCGAGGAGCGCATCTGCCTCGATCCCGGGATCGGGTTCGGCAAGACGGCTGCGCACAACTTCGAGCTCGTGCGCCGCCTCGACGTGCTGCTCGCGCTCGGTCGGCCGGTGCTGATCGGGTTCTCGCGCAAGAGCTCGCTCGGCAAGGTGCTCGGCGACGCCGGCGCAGGGACCGGACCGCTGTCCGCGAGCGTTGCGGCGGCGGTCGCCGCCTACGAGCGCGGGGCGACGATCCTGCGCGTGCACGACGTCCGCGAGCACGTCGAGGCGCTCGCCGTCGCGCGCGCGGTCGCGACAGGCCTGTGATCGTCGTCGAGCTCCGTGGGCTGCGCGTCTTCGGGCGCCACGGCGTCCACTCGCACGAGCGCGAGCACGGCCAGGACTTCCTGTTCGACGTCGAGCTCGAGGTCGGCGAGCGCGGCGTCTCCGACCGGCTCGAGGACGCCGTCGACTACAGCGCAGTCGCCCGCGCGGTGCAGGAGGTCTCCGACGCGCACGCCTACAACCTGCTCGAGGCGCTCGTCACCGCGGTGGCGGACGAGCTGCTCGGCCGCTTCGGCGCGGAGCGCGCCGTCGTTCGCGCGACGAAACCGGCCGTGCGGCCCGGCGGCCTCGAGGGCACGGCCCGCGTCAGCGTGTCGAAGACTTCACGCTGAGCACGTACTGCGCCTCGCCGCTCCGGCCGGTGGGGAGCACCTCGACGTAGGCGGAGAATCCCTTGCTGCCGCCGCGGACGAGCGTCCCCTTGAGGTCGCGCCGCCGCGCCGCGAGGTTCTCGTTGACGCTGGCCGTCAGCGGGCCCCAGATCCGGGCCGCGGCATTGCCGTCCGAGCTGACCGCCACGCGCACGACACGCTGCGCGGGCACCCAGATGCGGTAGAGGTCGCTCGGGTCCTCGGTCGCGTCGAGCGTGCCGGCGATGCGGTTCGACGGCCTGGCCGCGGTCGTCAGCGTCGGCTGTCCGGCGGCGAACAGGCCGCCCGGCTTCACCTCGTCGACGTCGTCGTTCGGCTCCTCCGGATCGCGCGCCGGTACGGGAGCGGCCAGCGCGTTCGGAATGTTCAGCAGCCCCCAACCTGAGGCCGAGTCGAAGCCGGGCGGCCCGAGGTCGCGTGCGCTGCGCCGCATGAGCTCGAAGATCTGCGTCACGTCGAGCGTCGGCCGTACCGTCCAGATCCAGGCCGCGGCGGCGGCGACCAGCGGCGCGGAGAAGCTCGTGCCGTCGATCGGCGAGTAGCCGCTGGGGTCGTGCGAGAGTGGCACGGCTCCCGTCAGCTCGACGCCCGGTGCGACAAGATCGAGCCACGGGCCCTGACTGGAGAAGTCGGCGACCTTGTCGCTCTGATCGGTCGCGCCGACCGTGAGGACGTGCGGGTATGCGGCGGGAAGCTCCGGGTGGCCGCTCGCGCCGTCGTTGCCGGCCGACGCGACGACGAGACAGCCGTTGTGGTAGGCGTCCAGCACCGCCTGCTGGAGCTGGGGATTCGGCTGCGTGCTGCCGAAGCTGAGGTTGATCACGCCGGGGCAGTGCTGCGCCGCCGTCTCGATCCCGGCGACCGCGGCTAAGGTCGAGACGCCGCCGGCCGTCGGGCTGGCGTCCCAGATCTGGAGCGCCGCCTGCGGATAGACGCCGACGATCCCGACGCCGTTCGCCGGCGCCGCCGCGAGCGACGTGACCGTGGTGCCGTGCCACTCCTGCGGCCCGTCGACGGTCTGGGCGTTGAGCAGCGTCGTGTTCGGGCGGCCCACGAAGTCGGGGTGGTTGATGTCCAGCCCGCTGTCGACGATGGTGAGCGGCACGCCGGGCCCAGGCGGCGTCGCCTGATCGGCGCCGATGTCGTGCAGCCACCACTCCTGGCTCTGGAGCGGATCGTCGGCGAGCCGTCCCGTCGCGGCGGCAGCAGTGCCACAGGCGCACAGCGCTGCAACGAGAGCGATGAGAAGCGGGCGGCGCACCGGCCCGGGGAGGGTAGCGATACGCTCGCCGGGTGCCGCGCGCCTACGTCGGCCTGGGCTCGAACCTCGGCGACCGCGAGCAGACGCTGCTCGCGGCCCTCGGCGAGCTCGCCGCTCACCCGGTGGTCGAGGTCGTCGCGGTCTCGAGGCTGATCGACACCGAGCCGGTGGGCTACACGGCCCAGCCGCGCTTCCTGAACGGCGTCGCCGCGCTCGAGACGGAGCTCTCCGCCCGCGATCTGCTCGACCTGCTCCTCGAGGTCGAGCGCCGCTTCGGCCGCCGCCGCGAGGACGTCCCGCCCCAGGGCCCGCGGACGCTCGACCTCGACCTGCTGCTCTACGGAGAGGCTGAGATCGACGAGCCGGGCCTGCGCGTCCCGCACCCGCGGCTGCACGAGCGTGGGTTCGTCCTGGGACCGCTCGGCGAGCTGGCGCCGGGCCTCGAAGTGCCCGGGCGGGGGCGGGTCGAGGCCCTCCTGGCCCGGCTACACTGACCGCGATGTCCCACCTCGACGATCTCGACGAGTACGAGGCAGAACTCGAGCTCCAGCTGAAGCGGGAGTACCAGGCCGTCTTCGGCCTCTTTCGCTACTGCGTGCTCACGCAGGACGCGACGTATCTCTGCACCAAGCTCGAGCGCACGTACGTGCCCCAACAGACGTACCCGTTCTTCCATCTGAAGCTCGAGGACGTCTGGGTGTGGGACAAGAACCGCCCGACGCGCATGATCCCGCGCACGGAGATCTTCACCTCCGGCGACGTGACGATCGAGGAGCTGCGCGGCGAGGGCGACGAGCCGGCGCTGACGCCTGAGGCGCTCGCGGAGCGCATCGGCGAGGCGTCGCCTCGCGACGAAGAGTTCTAGGCTCGCGCCGCGATGCTGCTCGCGGTCGACGTCGGCAACACGCAGACGATCTTCGGGTTGTACGACGGAGACGAGCTCGGAGAGCGCTGGCGCATCGCCACCGAGGCGCAGCGGACCGGCGACGAGCTCGGTGCCCTGCTCGGCGGTTTCCTGGACGTGAAGGCACTCGACGGGATCTGCTTGTCCTCGACGGTGCCGAGGCTCATCCCGGAATACGAGCACCTCGCGGAGCGCTGGGCGAAGGTGCCGCTGCTCGTGGTCGGCCCGGGGATCAAGACAGGCATCGAGATCCAGTACGAGGCGCCGCGGGAGGTCGGGCCGGACAGGATCGCGAACGCCGTCGCCGCGAAGGAGCGCTACGGGGCGCCAGCGATCGTCGTCGACTTCGGCACGTCGACCAACTTCGACGTGGTCTCACCGGAGGGCGCGTATGTCGGCGGCGTGCTCGCGCCCGGTGTCGAGATCTCGATGGACGCGCTGTTCGCGCGCGCCGCCCGTCTCGTGAAGGTCGACTACGTCGAGCCGCCGCAGGTGATCGGCAAGACCACGGCGACGGCGCTCCAGTCGGGGTTGATCTACGGCTTCGCGGGCCAGGTCGACGGTATCGTCGGCGCGATCCGCGGCGAGCTCGGCGTCGACGCGACCGCGATCGGCACCGGCGGTCTGGCCGACCTGATCGCGCCGCACTGCCGCACGATCTCGAAGATCGACCCCTTCCTCACGCTGGAGGGCTTGCGGATCGTGTGGGAGCGGAATCGCTGACGGCTGCAACCAGGTTGTCTCCGGCAACCTGGTTGCGGATGTTCAGCCGCCGCCGTAGATGCTGATCGGCAGGCCGACGAGGAGAATCTCGTCGGCGGCGAGGGGGATCTGCTCGACGAGCTCGGCGGCGCCGGGGGCGGCTGCCAGCAGGCGCGTCACGACCTCGTCGGTGGATGACAGCTGCACGAGCTCCTGCTTGAACGGCCGCGGGAAGCGCCCGTAGCCGAGGTACCAGCCGTAGAACTTCTTCAGGAAGCCGGAGGCGCGCCGCTCGCCCAGCTCGCGCACGGTCTCGCGCACGAAGTGGATCAGCTCCGCCGCGACCTCCTCGCGCGATGGTTGCGCCCCTTCGCCGAAGACGATCTCGCGTAGCGCCCACGGGTTGCCCTGCGCGCCCCGTCCGACCATCACCGCAGCGGCGCCGGTCGCGGCGAGCACCGACTGCGCCTTCGCGTGCGAGGTGACGTCGCCGGACGCGATCACCGGCACGTCGACGAGCGAGACGAGCTCGGCGGTCAGCGAGTGATCCGCGTACCCGGTGTACATCTGCGTCGCCGAGCGCGGGTGCAGCGTCAGCGCGGCCGCCCCGGCCTCGACGAGCCGCGGCCCGAGCTCGAGGCAGGCGCGCGAGCCGCCCTCGACGCCGCGCCGCATCTTCACCGTCACCGGCACCGGTACGGCCGAGGCGACCGCCTCGGTGATCCGGCAAGCGAGCGCCGGATCGTCCAGCAGGTAGGCCCCGGCCCCCGTCTTCGTGACCTTCCGCACCGGGCAGCCGAAGTTCATGTCGACGACGTCGGCGCCGGCAGCCGCCACCATGCGGGCCGCCTCGGCCATGGCCCCGGGGTCGGAGCCGAAGATCTGGATCGCCAGCGGGTGCTCGTCTCCGCCCACCCGCAGGTAGCCCAGCGTGCGCTCGTTCCGGTGCTCGATCCCGGCGCAGGAAACCATCTCCGAGCAGACCAGGCCCGCCCCGAAGCGCCGTCCCTGGCGGCGAAAGGCCTGGACGCTGACCCCCGCCATGGGGGCGAGCACGACCCGCGTCGGCACCTCCACCTCGCGGATCCACCAGGATTCCCTCAGGTCTCCGTGCATGGGCAGAACATCGTAGCCCCGGCTTGTTGACGAGGGTCCCGGCGCGGAGGTACCATCCGCCCCCGCCAACGGCGGCCAGCTGCCGGCCGTTTTCGTGCAGAGGTCCACAGGAGGACCGGTTTGAAGGAAGTCATTCTCACGCCCGAGGGCTTCGAAAAGCTCAAGGACGAGATCGAGCACCTCTCGATCGAGCGCCGCCGCGAGATCGCGGAGCGTATCCGCGTCGCGCGGGAATTCGGCGACATCGCCGAGAACGCCGAGTACGACGCGGCCAAGAACGAGCAGGCCCACCTCGAGGCGCGCATCGCCGTGCTCGAGGAGCGGCTGAAGAACGCGCGGGTCGTCACGAAGAAGGAGATCAAGTCCGGCGAAGTGTCGATCGGGACGAAAGTGCGCCTGCGCGACATGGGCGCCAACAAGACCGTCGAGTACCACATCGTCGGCTCCGCGGAGGCGAACCCCGCCGAGAACAAGCTGTCGAACGAGTCGCCGGTCGGCAAGGCGATCATGGGCCGCAAGAAGGGCGAGATCGTCGTTGTCTCGGCGCCGCGCGGCTCGTTGAAATTCAAGATCATGGATATCAAGGCCGCCTAGCGCGGTCGCCTCGGGGCTGAGAGCTCGAACCAGAATGACGTCTGTGCCGTCTGGCCGCGCTGGGCGGCGCGATGCGGCGTCCTCGGTCGCGCCCGTAGCTACAGCTACGAGCGCTCCCTGCGTCCTTGCCTCGCACTCGCCCAGCGCGACCAGCCGACGAGCATCATCCTGGTTCGAGCTCTAAGCTCGGGGCTGGTGTTCGAGCGCTTCACCGAACGGGCTCGCCAGGTGGTCGTCCTCGCGCAGGACGAGGCGCGCGCGCTGAGCCACGACTACATCGGCACCGAGCACCTGTTGCTCGGCCTGCTGCGCGAAGAGGGCGTCGCCGCGCGCATCCTGCTCGACTTCGACGCCGAGAAGATCCGCAACGAGATCATCCGCATGCTGTCCGGCCCGCGCCGTCCCTTCGTGGGCGGGCCCGTCATCGGGACGTGGCCTGCAGCGGAGAGCCTTCCGCGCCGAGTCACGAGCTGGAAGCGCCGCTGGTTCCTCTCGCCGCCGGCGATGCTCGCCGCCGGCTGGCTTCTGTTCGCGCTCGCGCTCGGCGCCGGGATCCTCGTCGGCTGGGCGATCTGGGGGTGATCGACCTCCATTCGCACGTCCTGCCGGGCGTGGACGACGGGCCGGAGACGCTCGCGGGAAGCCTCGAAATCCTGCGCGCCGCCGCCGAGGACGGCATCGCGCGCATCGCCGCAACCCCGCACGTGCGCGACGACTACCCGACGACGGCGGAGGCGATGGAGCGCGGCGTCGCCGAGCTCAACGCGGCGGCACGCGACGCCGGCATCGCCGTCGAGGTGCTGACCGGCGGCGAGCTCGACCGTGGGTTCGCGCGCTCGCTGGACGGCGAGACGCTGCGCCGGTTCGGCCTCGGCGGCAATCCCGGCGTTCTGCTGCTCGAGTTCCCGTACTACGGCTGGCCGCCCGAGCTGCGCGAGCTCGTCTTCCGCCTCGGCGTGCGCGGCTTCCAGGTCGTGCTCGCGCACCCGGAGCGGAACGGCGACGTGCAGCAGAGCCCCGGACGCCTCAAGGAGCTCGTCGACGCCGGCGTGCTCGTCCAGCTCACCGCGGGGTCGCTCGACGGCCGCCTCGGCCGGCAGTCCGCGGCGTGCGCTCGGACGCTGCTCGACGAGGAGCTCGCCCACCTGATCGCGAGCGACGCGCACGCGCCTGCGATTCGCGCGGTCGGCATGACCTCGGCCGCGGAGACCGTCGGCGACGCGGAGCTCGCGCACTGGCTCACGCACGACGTGCCGGCCGCCCTCGTCGCGGGCTCGCCGCCGCCGGCGCGCCCGCGCGCACAGCGGGCCGGCAGGCTGCGTCTGCGCCGGCGGCACTAGACTCGCCCTCCATGGCCGCGCCGAAGCGCTTCCCAGACCGCGACGAGATCGCCGCCGTCCGCGCGGAGGCGGAGCCGCTCGCGAACGACGAGACAGCGGCGGCGACGCGGCGCCTTGCCGGACGCGTGCTGGCGCGCCGCGACCTCGGCAAGCTCGTCTTCCTCGACCTCGTCGACCGCTCCGGCCGTATCCAGCTCCTCTGCCCGGTCGAGCGCACCGGCGAGCTCGACGTGCACCTCGGCGACATCGTCGGCGTGACCGGTTCGCCGGCGAAGTCGCGTCGGGGCGAGCCGTCGCTCCTGGTGGACTCGCTCGAGCTGCTGGCGCGGATCCGCACGCCGCTGCCCGACACGTTTCACGGCCTGACCGACGTCGAGGCGCGCTACCGGCGGCGGTACCTCGACCTGCTGATGAACGAGGAGTCGCGGCGCGAGGCGACGCTCAGGGCGCGGATGGTGACGGAGATCCGCGCGTATCTCGACGGCGAGGGCTTCGTGGAGGTCGAGACGCCGATCCTTCAGCCGCGCTACGGCGGCGGCTTCGCCGAGCCCTTCGTGACGCACTCGAACCTGCTCGACCAGGATCTCTACCTGCGGATTGCGGACGAGCTCTATCTGAAGCGGCTGATCGTCGGCGGTCTCGAGAAGGTCTACGAGCTCTCGAAGGACTTCCGGAACGAGAGCATCTCGTACAAGCACTCGCCCGAGTTCACGCAGGTCGAATGGTACGAGGCGTACGCCGACTACAAGGACACGTGGGAGCGGTGCGAGACGCTCGTCGAGCGCGTCGCACAGGCGACGATCGGCGGGACCAGGATCACGTTCAGAGGGTACGAGGTCGATCTCGCCAAGCCGTGGCGGCGGGTCCGCTTCCCCGACGCGCTCGCAGCGCGCGGCGTCTGGACGCGCGACCCCGACGAGCTGCGCGCGAAGCTCCTCGACGCCGGCGTCGACATCGGCAAGGACCAGTCGTGGTCGCAGTTGGTCGACCACGCGTACGCGCACTTCGTGGAGCCCCAGCTGATCCAGCCGACGATCGTCTACGACTGGCCGATCGAGCTGTCCCCGTTTGCGCGCACGACCGACGGCGACGAAACGCTCGTCGAGCGGTTCGAATGCGTCGTCGGCGGGATGGAGTTCGCGAACGCTTTCAGCGAGCTCAACGACAGCGAGGAACAAGAGCAGCGATTCGCCTCGCAGCAGGCGGACCGCGAAGCGGGGGCCGCTGAGGCGGAGCCCGGAGACCCGGACTACGTCGAGGCGCTCTCGTATGGGATGCCGCCGACCGGCGGCATCGGCATCGGCGTCGATCGGCTCGCGATGGTCCTCCTCGGCAAGGACGCCATTCGCGACGTGATCCTCTTCCCCTCGCTCCGTTCGCAGAGCTGACGCTCTGCGAACGGGTTGGTTTCGGCTTCGCGGAGCGGACGCCGGCGGAGCCGGCATCCTTTGTTCTGGCGAGGGGCGGTCGGTCGGGTGGCGCGGGCGGTGGTGCCCTTGGCATCCCCGCCCGTGTGGGATCGGCCTCCGGCTAACGCCTGCGGCGTTGGCCTCCGGCCCTTGTGCGGGCTTCGAGCGAGGGTTAACGACTGCGACCAGGTCGCGACCAGGTCGCGACCTGGTCGCCGGCTGTAGACCGCCGCCTGGCGCGGGGCACTAGCTCTCCGGGAGAAACGGCAAAGCCGTTTCTCCCGAGCGCGTATGCGCGAGCACGTCGCGCAGGATCTCGTCGAGGCTGCGCGTCGGCCGCCAGCCGATCGCGGCGGAGACCTTGTCGATCAACGGCTGCCGGTGGAGCATGTCCTCGATCCCCTGCCCGTAGACCTCGTCGTAGGGGACGTACGCGATCTCCGAGCTCGATCCCGTGAGCGCGAGCACCTTCTGCGCGAGGTCGCCGATCGTGATCCGCTCGGTGGAGCCGACGTTGAAGATCTCACCCGAGGTCTCGCGCGCGTCCATCAGACCGGCGAGCGCGCGAATCGTGTCCTCCACGTGGCAGAAGCAGCGAGTCTGCGTGCCGTCGCCGTGGATCTCGAGCGGCCGGCCCGCGAGCGCCGCCGAGACGAAGCGCGGGATCACCATCCCGTACTGACCGCTCTGGCGCGGCCCGACCGTGTTGAACAGGCGCACGATCACGCAGTCGAGGCCGCGCTCCTGGTGGTAGGCGAGCGCGAGGAACTCGTCCAGAGCCTTCGACTCCGCGTACGCCCAGCGGCGGGCGGTTGTCGGCCCGTACATGCGCTTGCTCTCCTCGGCAAGCGCCTCCGGCTCCTGCCGGTCGCCGTACACCTCGGAGGTGGACGCGACGAGCACGCGCTTGCCGAAGCGGTTGCAGTGGTCGAGCACGTTCTCGGTCCCCTGGATGTTCGTCACGAGTGTGTGCACCGGCTCCTCGACGATCAGGCGGACGCCGACCGCCGCGGCGAGATGGAAGACGACGTCGCAGCGGTGCACGAGCTCGTTCACCACCGACGACTTGAGCACGGAGTCGACGATCAGGTGGAAGTCCCGGCGGTCGCGGAGGTGGGCGACGTTCCGCTCCGAGCCGGTCGAGAGGTCGTCGAGCACGAAGACCTCCCAACCCTCGCCGAGCAGCAACTCGGAGAGGTGCGAGCCGATGAACCCGGCTCCGCCGGTGACGAGGGCGCTGCGTGGCAGGGTCGCGTCGCTCATGCTCGGGCGATCGTATCCAGTTGGTGTTAGAAAGCTGTCAGCGTCTGGGGCCGTCCCGGGCGAGTGAAGCAATCCGACCCCCTAGTCGATAATGACGGGGTGCGAGGCTTCGTTCCGCGCTCCGCCGTCCCCTTGCTGATGGTCGTCACCCTCACGGCGGCCGGCGCCGCCGCGGCCGCCGGCTACGGCCTGACCGCGCCGAAGCGCTACAGGGCCACCGCCCAGCTGCTCGTCTCGCCGGTGCCCGCCACCGACACGACGTTCACCGGGGTCGACGTGCTGCGCGACTCCGGCGGCAAGCGCACGGCGGCGGCGAGCGCGGCGGCGATGCTCTCCTCGCCCCAGATTGCCGACGCGGTGCGCTCGCAGCTCGGCCTCTCCCGCCCGCGCGACTCGCTCCTCGCCGCGATGCGAGCGCGCGTGGTCGACGGCAGCGACGTCGTCGCCGTCCGCGCGCAGGACACCTCGGCGACGGGCGCGGCGCAGCTTGCGAACGCCTTTGCCGCGACGCTCGTCTCGCAACGCACGGCGACCTTCCAGAGCCAGCTCGCGACGGCGATCAACCACGACGTGCAGCAGCTGCAGGCGCTGCCTCCGGCCACTCGCTCGACCGCGGCCGGCGTCGTGCTGCAGCAGCGGCTCACGACGCTGCGCGGCTTCGAGGGCCAGCCCGACCCGACGATCCGCGTCTCGGCGCAGGCGTCCGCGCCGTCGGCGGCCTTCTGGCCGAAGCTGCCACGCTTGATCGCCTACGGCGCCGGCGCGGGGCTCGCCGCGGGCATCCTCGCCGCGCTGCTGATCCTGCTCGGGCGCGGCCGGGGCGCCGGCCTGGGCGCGTCCTATGACCGGCCGGTGTCCGAGCGCCTGGTGAAGCGCCTCGAACAGCGCGCCGACGCGCGGATCGACGCTCTCCTCGCGGAGCAGGAGCGGCTGTCCGGCCGGGAGGCGGCGCTGGCGGCCCGGGAGTCCGAGCTGGCCGCGCAGGAGCGGGCGCTCGCCGCCCGCGCCGACGCGCTCGACGCGCGCGAGGAGGCGCTCGCCCAGGGGCCTTCCGCCGCCGTCCCCGTCGCCTCCGAGCAGCCGGCCGCGGAGCTCGAGCGGCGCGAGGAAGAGCTCCAGGCTCGTGTCGCAGCGGTCACCCGGCGCGAGCAGGAGCTCGCGCGCCGCGCGGCGGCCGTTGCCGCCCAGGAGCGCGCGGCGGCGGAGCAGGAGGAGGCGCACGAGCGGCGCGCCGCCGAGCTGGAGGAGTGGGCCGCCGAGCTCGCCGCCCGCGCCGAGGAGCTGGCGAGCGTGCCCGCCGCACGGCCGCTCGCGGCCGTGCCGGATCTGGCCCCCGTGGGCGACGGCGAGGTGGTGGAGCAGCCGCCGTCGACCGTCGACGGCCGCTGGAACCTCTTCGCCCTGGAACGGCTCGTCGAAGAGCGCGGCGAGGAGTTCCCGGAGCGGGTCGTCGAGTGGCTCTCCTATCTCTACTTCCTGCGCGAGTACGCGGCGCCTGACGGCACCGTCCCGGCGGGATTCGACTGGCTGATCCAGGACACTTTCTCCGACCTCGTGGCCTGACCGCCCGGCGCCAAAACCCCCTCCAAATGGAGGCTCGCGTGCCGATAACCGCACATTAGGGAGCGGTTCGGGCGCTTCGTGGCGGCGGAAGTGTCGGCTACGATGGGCGTACCTTCGACCGGTGAGCGGTCAACCCCGATCGACTCGCGGTGACTATTGAAAGGGGGGTCGAGGGAACGTGTTCGAGCGCTTCACGGAGCGGGCTCGTCAGGTGGTCGTTCTCGCGCAGGACGAGGCGCGCGCCCTCAAGCACAACTACATCGGCACCGAGCACATCCTGCTCGGGCTCCTCCGCGAGGAGGAGGGTCTTGCAGCCCGCGTCCTCGAGTCGCTCGACATCACGGTAGAGGAGGTGCGCGCGCAGGTCGCGCGCATCGTCGGACAGGGCGACGAGGTCACGACCGGTCAGATCCCGTTCACTCCGCGCGCGAAGAAGGTGCTCGAGCTCGCGCTGCGCGAAGCGCTCTCTCTCGGCCACAACTACATCGGCACCGAGCACATCCTGCTCGGACTCGTGCGCGAGAACGAGGGCGTCGCCGCGCGCATCCTGCTCGACTTCGACGCCGACGCCGAGAAGATCCGCAACGAGATCATCCGCATGCTCTCCGGTCCCGGCCGCCGGCAGGGCGCCGGCGCCGCCGGCCCCGCGGGCGAGAAGTCGAAAAGCTCGAAGCTGCTCGACCAGTTCGGCCGCAACCTGACGAAGCAGTCGTCGGACGGCAAGCTCGACCCGGTCGTCGGCCGCCAGACCGAGATCGAGCGGCTGATGCAGATCCTGTCACGCCGCACGAAGAACAACCCCGTGCTGATCGGCGAGCCCGGCGTGGGCAAGACGGCCGTCGTCGAGGGTCTCGCTGCGCGCATCGCCACGAACCAGGTGCCCGAGCTGCTGAAGGGCAAGCAGATCTACACGCTCGACCTCGCCGCGCTCGTCGCGGGCTCGAAGTACCGCGGCGAGTTCGAGGAGCGCCTGAAGAAGGTGATGAAGGAGATCATGCAGCGGGGCGACATCATCCTCTTCATCGACGAGCTGCATAACCTCGTCGGCGCGGGCGCCGCCGAGGGAGCGATCGACGCCGCCTCCATCCTGAAGCCCGCGCTCGCGCGCGGCGAGTTGCAGACGATCGGCGCGACGACGCTCGACGACTACCGCAAGTACCTCGAGCGCGACGCGGCCCTCGAGCGGCGCTTCCAGCAGGTGCGCGTCGAGGAGCCGTCGGTCGACGACACCGTGCAGATCCTGCGCGGCCTGCGCGACCGCTACGAGGCGCATCACCGCGTCAAGATCACCGATGAGGCGCTGCGCGCCGCGTCCGAGCTCGCCGACCGCTACATCCAGGACCGGCACCTGCCCGACAAGGCGATCGACCTGATCGACGAGGCCGCCTCGCGCATGCGCATCCGCTCGATGAGCGCGCCCCCGCGCTACCGCGAGCTGGAGGAGGAGATCGAGCGCGTCCGCAAGGAGAAGGAGGCGTCGATCGAGAACCAGGAGTTCGAGAAGGCCGCCTCGCTCCGCGACAAGGAGCGGAAGCTCACGCAGAAGAAGCGCGAGCTCGAAGAGCAGTGGCGCACCACCGAGAACGGCGAGGAGCAGCCCGAGGTCGGTGAGGATGAGATCGCCGACATCGTCTCGATGTGGACGGGCATCCCGGTCTTCAAGCTGACGGAGGCCGAGTCGCAGAAGCTCATCCGCATGGAGGAGGAGCTGCACAAGCGCGTGATCGGCCAGGAGGAGGCGATCGTCGCCGTCTCCAAGTCCATCAGGCGCGCTCGAGCCGGCATCAAGGACCCGAAGCGCCCGACCGGCTCGTTCATCTTCCTCGGGCCGTCCGGCGTCGGCAAGACGGAGCTCGCGCGCACGCTCGCCGAGTTCCTGTTCGGCGACGAGGACGCGCTGATCCAGGTCGACATGTCGGAGTACATGGAGAAGCACTCCGTGTCCCGGCTCGTCGGCTCGCCGCCGGGTTACATCGGCTACGACGAAGGCGGCCAGCTCACCGAAGCCGTGCGCCGCAAGCCGTACTCGGTCGT
>JBEKEH010000088.1:0-13939 GCA_050013935.1 Gaiellaceae bacterium
TCTGATTCGCGTGACAGTGTCTGGCGCGACTATGTCCGAGCCGATCCTTGAGATCCGAGGCCTGGCGAAGAACTACGGCCCCGTGGTCGCGCTGCGCTCAGCCGACGTGATGGTCCGAGCTGGCGAGCAACACGGGATCATGGGAGCCAATGGTGCCGGCAAGAGCACCCTGGTCAAGATTCTGACCGGGGTCGTTCGCCCGGACGCCGGCACGATCTCCGTGCGTGGGCAGGTGCGCGCCATCCGCTCGCCGACCGAGGCACGGCGGGCCGGATTGGCCACCGTCTACCAGGAATCGTCGCTCATCCCCGACCTGACGCTCGAGCAGAACTTTCGCCTGACACGGACGCCGCTGCCGGCGGTGCGACGCTGGCTCGACGAGTTGGGTCTGCATGGCGTCGACGCCCGGATCGCAGCGCGCGACCTGCCTCTGGCGACCTTGCGTGTGCTCGATCTGGCCCGCGCCCTGGCCGCCGATCCTCAGATCCTGATACTCGACGAGATGACAGCGGCGCTGCCGGCAGACCTGACCGAGACCGTCTTTCGGATGCTCGGTCAATGGCGTGAGTCAGGACGGTCCCTGGTGTTCATTTCCCACCGACTGGCCGACATCTCGGCCATCTGCGATGGTGTGACAGTCCTTCGCGATGGGGCCACGGCCGGCGTCGTCGAGCCGGTACGCGGACGTGAGGATCAGATCGTCGCCCTCATGCTGGGGACCGTCTCCCGACCGGTCGGAGCGGCGGTATCTTCGACCGAGGGGCCCCATGAGGGCAGCCAGGCAGCCGTCCTGGAGGCCCGCGGCCTGCGGGCTGGGGCGGCTCTGCGCGACGTCTCTCTGGAGGTGAGGCGAGGTGAAGTCCTGGGCGTAGCGGCACTCGAAGGCCAGGGCCAGCAGGAGCTTTTTGACTGCCTGGCGGGCGTCCGGCACCCCGACGGCGGGGAGATCCTGGTGGAAGGACGCGTGCGCAGCTTCCGGGATCCGCAGGACGCCATCCGGCAGGGCGTCGTGCTCATCCCCGCCGATCGAGCCCAGGCGTTGCTGCGTCTCCGCTCGGTCCAGGAAAACGTGGCGTTGCCGATGGTGAACCGGCCAAGCCGCTGGGGGTTGATCAACGTCGCCCGCGAGGGCCGTCAAGTCCTGCAGGCGATCCGGCGACTCGAGATCGACACCCGGGCACAGTCCGAGGTGCGCCGCATGTCGGGCGGCAACCAGCAGAAGGTCACGATCGCGCGCTGGCTTGCCTCGGGCTTCAAGACCCTCCTGTGCTTCGACCCTACGCGAGGCATCGACATCGGCACGAAACGCCAGATCTACGGTCTGGTCCGTGAGCTTGCCGCCAGTGGGGCCGCTGTGCTGATCTTCACGTCGGAGCTGTCGGAGATCCAGCTCGTGTGCGACCGGGTAATTGTGGTCTTCGACGGGTCCGTGGTTGGGGAGATGTCCGCGGGGGTTGCCGATGAAGCGACACTGCTGCGGACCGCACATGGATTGGCAGCCGAGCGAGGGTCCGCGTTCACGGGAGCAGTTTCATGACCAGTTCCGGAGCTACCGTCGCCGGGCCACCGCCCGTCTCGTTGACTCGGCACCTGATTGCCCGCAACGGGTGGACGATCAGCGTCTACGTGTTGCTGGGGCTGCTGTTCTTCTTCACATTCGCTGTCAACCCGAGGTTCAGCGCCTACGACCTGCGCTCCCTGGCACTCGGCGCCCTGCCTGCTGCGCTCGCTGCGGTGGCTGAGGCCGCCGTGGTGTTCGCCGCCGGCATCGACCTCTCCGTGGGCGCACTCATCTCGGTCTCCAACGTGCTCGCAGCCTCACTCATGGTGAACGCTGACTTCTCGCATTCGCTCGGCCTGGCTGCCTTTGTGCTTGCCGCCCTGACGGTCGCGGGCTTGATCAACGGACTCATCATCATTGTCTCCAGGGTTCCCGACATCGTGGTCACGCTGGCGATGTCGTTCGTCTGGAGCGGCGTAGCGCTCATGATCCTGAGTCAACCGGGCGGCGGCGCACCTCCCGAGTTTCTCGCCCTGGCTACCGGGACGTTTATGACTCCATGGGTCCCAAACGCGCTCATCCTGCTCGTCGTTATGGTCGCGATCGTTTGGCTTCCCATCCGCTCCCGCCCGATTGGCCTTTCCATCTTCGCGACGGGAAGCGACCCCCAGGCCGCGATGCGCAGCGGGGTCAACGTCGTTCGGGCGCGCCTAAGCGCGTATGCGCTTTGCGGGTTCTTCTCGGGCGCCGCTGGGCTGGCACTGACCATGAACACCGGCGCTGGCGATCCGCTGTCCGGAGGTTTCTTCACGTTGACCGCGATCGCGACGATCGTGCTGGGCGGTGTGAGCCTCACTGGCGGGCGTGGCGGCATGCTGGGTCCGCTGGCAGCGGCCTACATCCTCGCGCTTATCTCGTCGGATCTCATCTTCCTGGGTGTCAGTCCGAGCTACGGCCAGGTCATCCAGGGCACGATCATGGTGCTCGTCGTGATGGCCGGCGGGCTGGCCGCCCTCCGTCGGAGCGCGAAATGAGCGAGTCCCTGGGAGGCGGGGCAACCTGGAGAGGGCTCGCCACGCTCGTCGCGCCCAACGGGCGGCGGCGGTTCCTGCAGGATCGACCCCTCGTCGCATTGGCAGCTTTGCTGCTGCTCCTGACGGCCGTCGTCGACATCTTGAGCCCCGGCGCTGTTACGCCCGAATGGGTTTCCGCCACGCTGATGTTCGCCGCTCCGCTGGGTATCATCGCCGCCGGCCAGACCCTCGTGATCCTGACCGGTGGCATCGACCTGTCAGTTGGCGTGGTAGCCACAACTGCGGGTTACGTGATGGCCACGCTGTCGCCGAACGGCGCAGCCGAGGCCATTCTGGTAGGGCTTGGCCTGGGAGTCCTCATCGGTCTCATGAACGGGTTTGGCGTCGCGGTCTTCCAGGTGCAGCCGCTGATCATGACCCTGGGCATGGGCCTCGTCGTCACCGGTGTCTTGAACGTTTATGCCCAACAGACCGTTGCGGCGGGAGCCGTCCCGGTAGTCCCCGATGTCATCCGCCAGTTGGGTGCGGGTCGCCTCGTTGGAATCGTTCCAAACAGCCTCGTTCTCTGGACGCTGCTGGGTGTCGTCATCATCGTCGGCTTGAAGCGCTCGGGTTACGGCCGGCTGCTGTATGCCACAGGCAACAACCGGATCGCGTGCCGTCTTGCCGGGGTCAGGGTATGGCAGGTCTTGCTCGTCACATATGCCGTCGCAGGGTTGCTCAGCGCCCTGGGTGGGATCCTCTTGAGCGGCACCACCAACGTTGCCGATCGCGGGCTTGCCGAGCCGTACCTGCTGCCCTCGGTGGCGGCGGTGGTGATTGGCGGTACATCCGTCTTCGGGGGGGCCGGAGGTTACTCGGGCACGATGTTGGGAGCGTTGATTCTCACGATCGTGGCCGGACTCCTGGTGGTCGTCCACGCGCCTGCGGCGATCGGGCAGATCGTCTACGGCGGCATCATCCTCGTCGTGGCAGCCGCCTATTCGCGTGTCGTCAACGAGCAGACATAGCCCGCACGTCATCGTGTGGAGGGAAATCGATGGCCAAGACCAGTTGCAGAATTGCCATTCTTGGGCTCGACCACTGGTATTCCGCGTTGCTCTTCATCCCTGCGTTTGCCGCTGAGCCGCGCATCGAGCTTGCCGGTATCGCACATAGCGATCTCAAGCGGGCACGGGAGGTTGCCTCCCAAGTAGGCGTGAACCGCGTGGTAGCGGACCCGGCGGAACTGATCGCAGACCCGTCGATCGGCGCCGTGGCGATCTTCACCAGCACGGACAGCACCTCTCGGTTGTGTGTGGCGGCCGCGCGGGCGGGCAAACACGTTGTGGCGATCAAACCTGTCGCCCGCACTCTGGACGAAGCCACAGACGTCCTGGCGGCCGTTCGAGCAGCTGGTATTCGCCTGATGCCGACCGAGTGCATCGGTCCGGGAGGTCGGCGAGGGCCCGTCGAGCTCGTCCGCCGGCTGGTGTCGGATGGACGACTCGGAGAGGTGGCATTTGCCCGTTGCAGCATCTCGGCGGGTCTGCCTCGGAGTTGGCCGGATGACTCCAGTCCCGGCTGGTTCGTGGACCCGGCCAAGTGTGCCGGTGGCGGGTGGATCGACCACGCCGTGTACGAGATCGACCGGCTTCGCTGGGCCCTCGGGCGGGAAGTGGAGAGCGTGTGGGGCGAGGTTGCGAGCGCGCGACACACGAGCCTCGCCGTCGAGGATTGGGGCTGCGCCCTCGCACGATTCCGAGGCGGGGTGCTCGCGGAGCTGCGTAACGACTGGTTCATGCCCAGCACTTCCATGTATCAAGGTCAGTGGGAAGTGGCCGGAACGAGGGGCGTCGTTCGAGTTGACGAGGTGTCGCACCGGGTCGGCTTCGCGGAGACGCCGCCCCAGGGTGGCTCCCTCGATACGTGGGTAGACCTGGCGGTTCCGGCCAACTTCGATATGCGAGACGTGGCCGCCCACGTTGCAGATGTTGTGATGGGCCGGGCTGAGCCGCTCGGCGGTGTGGAGGATGCCTGGAGCAACCTGGCTTTTGCCGAGGCCTTCTACGAGGCGGCAAAGACCGGAGCCCCGGTCCTCGTGAAGGAGGTACCCAAACCGTGAGCCAGGCCGATGAGAATCCGCGGAAGGTTCGCCTGGGGCTGGCGGGCGCCGGGATGATCGCCACCGTCCATTACGGCATTCTCCCCAACTTCGGCCCGATCAAGGACAGGGCAGAGATAGTCGCCGTTGCCGATCCGGTCGTCGAGCGCGCCCGATCTGTTGCGGCCGACTTCGGGATACCGGCCTGGTTTCCCAGCCTCGACGAGATGCTCAAGGGTGCGGAACTGGACGCGGTGGTGAACCTCACGCCGATCCCGGCCCACTACGAAACCTCTCTTGCGATCCTCGAGGCGGGCAAACACCTCGTGACCGAGAAACCGATAAGCACGACCCTCAAGGAGGCGGACGTCCTCTGCGACCTAGCCAAGAGCCGGAAGCTCGTGGTGGTCACGGCGCCGCCGAACATGTTGTTTCCCGACCTGGCCCTGGCCAAGAGCCTCGTGCGCGACGGCGTGATCGGGAAGGTGGCGTTCGCCCGAGTCCGTTCGTCCCACGGCGGCGCGGCATCTTATGCCTGGCCCGCGGATCCGTCCTGGTTCTACCAGAAGGGGTCCGGCCCGCTGTTCGACATGGGCGTCTACGGAATCCACGAGATCACCGGGATCCTCGGCCCTGCCAAGCGTGTGGTCGCCTACTCGGGGAGGACGGCTCCGACCAGGATCGTCCGAGGCGGCCCATTCGCCGGCAAGGAGATCCAGGTCACTGCCGACGACAACGTTCTCCTGATGCTGGACTTCGGCGACTCGACCTTTGCGTTCGTGGACGGAACTTTCAACGTTCTTGCCGCCAAGAGCCCGCACCTAGAGCTCTTCGGACTCGGCGGCACGCTGAATCTGTACGAGCCGCTCCCGGATGATCCACCCGGTATGTCACTCGAAGTATTCCGGCTCGATGCCCTTCCTGGTCTGCGGGGATGGATCAAGCCGACCTACACGGAGAGGATGTTCAGCCCCGACCGAGTCGAATCCCTTGGCCGCGCAATTCTCATCGATCACCTAGTCGACTGCCTCTCGACGGGCCAGGCGCCCGTCCTGAGCGCGGATCACGCGCGGCATGCCCTGGAGATCATGGTGAAAGCTCAGGAGTCGGCGAGAGAGGGGGTCGTAATGGAGCTTCAGACCACGTTTGCAAACTGAGCGTTCTGCCGGGTTGCTTTCGCGTGGTGTCCAAGGCAGCCCGGGAAGAAATGGGGCGCAGGTGAGCTCGCCCGAGAGGTAACCCGGCCCTTTGATGTTGGATACGCCACAAATGGAGGCAGCTATGGCTGAGGTACCGGCCCTGCTCGTTATCGGGGCGCATCCCGACGACTGTGAGATCACCGCCGGCGGCTTTGCCGCTTTGACCGCGGCAAGGGGCGGACGGGTGCTCCACGTCGCCCTGACCAACGGCGACAAGGGCCATCAGACTCTTGGAGGGGCGACTCTCGCAAGGATCCGCCGCGACGAGGCACGAGCAGCGGCGGCCGCGCTGGGTGCCGAGTCGATAGTCCTCGACAACCATGACGGCGAGTTGATGCCAACTCTGGAGCATCGTTTCGAGGTCATACGGATCATCCGCGACTTCAAACCCGACGTGGTCCTGTTCCCGCGACCGTACGACTACCACCCGGACCATCGTTACACGGCTCAACTGGCCCAGGACGCCCTCTACATGGTCAGGGTCCAGAACGTCTGCCCGTTCAATGACCGGCTCGAAGACGACCCGGTCGCGATGTACGTCAGTGACCCGTTCGAGAAACCGTACCCATTCCAGCCGGACGTGATCATCGACATCGGAAGCGTCTACGAGCGCAAACTCGAGGCCATCGGTTGCCACGCGTCCCAGATGTACGAGTGGCTGCCCTTCGTCGACTGGGGCGTCCCGTTGAGTGACGTCCCGAGCGACCCGACCGGAAGGCTCGCGTTCCTGCGAGAGCACTGGGAGGCACGTTTCCGCCGCGATGCCGACCGCTTCCGGAGCCAGCTGATCTCTTCCTACGGGGCCGAGCGCGGACGGAAGATCGCGTATGCCGAGGCGTTCGAAGTGTGCGAGCTTGGCACGGAGCTGACGCCGGAAGCCCGCCAGCGGCTCTTCCCGGTCTAGCTGAGACTCATCGATCGTGGACCAGAACCACGCGACCGGGCCCGGCGCCGACAAAGCGGTTCGTCCTCGGCGGCGCGATCGGCAAGCTCGCCCTTGCCGACCCACCTTCGAAGGACGCGCCGCGGGCCGTCCCGGGCCGGTCCTGGTGGCGGACCTCGGGGCAACCTACCTGCGGGTTGCTCTGGCCTGGGACGGCGAGCTCGGGCCCGTTACGCGTTGCCACACCACGGAGCTGGCGATCGACCCTTCGCTCGGCGTCACGCCGGGGATCGTCGACGTCATGCGCGAGGTTCTGCTCGGGGTTGCGCATTCCAGCATCCGCGGCTCCGGGACCCACGTCGAGCCACTCGCGATCGGCCTTGGCGTGCCTGCCGCCGTCGATACTGTCGGGTCGGTCCACCAGGCCCTCGAGATCGGCGTTCCGGCAGGTACGGTCGTCCGAGACGCCATT
Organism: Gaiellaceae bacterium; assembly: GCA_050013935.1. Lineage (GTDB taxonomy): Bacteria > Actinomycetota > Thermoleophilia > Gaiellales > Gaiellaceae > Palsa-739. The sequence continues at coordinate 7,173 of JBEKEH010000088.1, forward strand.
CGGGCCGCCTTCGGGGTGCCGGTGGCTGTCGACAACGACGCGAACCTGGCCGCTTTGGGAGAGCACCGCCGAGGCGCCGGTCGCGGGACACGCAACTTCATCCTTCTCACGCTCGGCACGAACATCGGGATGGGCGCCATGGTCGAGGAGCAGATCTTCCGCGGCGCCACCGGCGGGGCCGGGGAAGCGGGCATGCTCCTGGTCCCTGCCGAAACGATCGGCTCGCCCGACGTGCCGGGCGACGGTCGGCTCGTGGACGCGGGCCGGTTGGGCGTTGGCATCAGCCGAGCGCCGGAGGGTTACGCGTGGATCGAAGAGCTGGTCGGCGGCGGGGCGCTCGCCCGTGCAGCCGAAGGCTGGAGTACACCGCCAGCGGCGGCCGGTTCACACGCAAGCTCCTCTGCCAGGAAGCGACCGTCCGCCCGTGTGTTCGAGCAGGCTGCCAGCGGGGACATGCGAGCAAGCGAGCTGGTCGACCGCGCGATCGAAGGATGGGCGCTAACGATCGCTAACCTCGTCGCGGTTCTCGATCCGGACGCCATCGCGCTCTCCGGCGGACTTGTCGGCGACATCGCGCCGTTTCTCGACCAGCTACGGCGACGGGTCACCGAGCTGAGCCGCGTTGCGCCGCGCATAGTCGTGGCCGAGCTGGGGCCGCGCGCGGGTCTTTACGGGGCTGAAATCGCGGCAGTGCGCCTGGCCGCCGAGCTTCGGACGGATCAGGGCGCAGCATGAGCGTCAGCGACCCGACCGCGCGCTCCGCCGCGAGCGATCTGAGCCTGCTCGCCTTCGACGGGCCCGACGAGATGGGTCGAGAGCTGGCCTCGGGGCCGGCAGTCGTCGAGGCGACGCTCACTGGGCTCTCACGCCGCCGCGGGGCTGTCGTGAAGGTGATCGAAGAGGCCGGCCGCGTGCTGGTCTTGGGCACCGGAGCCTCGCTCGCCGTGGCCCGCTGCGCCGAGCCACTCCTTCGCGCCCGAGACACCAGCGTCGGTCGAACGCGTCCGCTCGTTGTTCTGGAGGCTTCGGCTGCGGTGCTGGGAACGGCTCAGGCTGAGGCGTTCCGGCCCGACGACTGTGTCGTGGCAGTGTCCAAGTCCGGGGTGAGTCCGGAGATCGTGGGAGCCTCTCGGCTCGCACGAGCCGCCGGAGCACGCGTCGTCGCCGTGACGGCCAGCGAAACCTCGGCGCTCGCGAAGCTGGCCCACGAAGTCGTTCCGGTACCGATCGGCGAGGAGCACGGCGCCGCGACGAAGTCCGCCCTCGGAGCTCTGGCGGCCCTGCTTGGAATCTGGGACGTGTTCGAACGCGATGCGCCAGGCTCAAGAGGCCTCGCTGAAGTTATGGAATCGGCGGTCCGAGATTGGGAGACCGCATGGACGATCGGCCGCGAGCTGGCCGGCGCGCGCCGGATCTGGTTCGCTGGATTCGGGGCTGCCCAGGGGGCCGCGGAAGCCGCCGGTCTGCTCTGGCACGAGAAGGTTGGTCGCTCGGGCGTTTCCTCCACCCCCAGCGGATTCCGGCACGGTCTGATCGAGGCCGCGGGCAGCGAGGATGCCCTGGTTATCCTCGAAATCGATCCACCCACCCCCGTCCGCCGCCGATACATGGATCTGCTCGCGGGTGAGTGCGCTCGAATAGGTTTGAAGCAGGTCTGGGTATCTCATGAGTCGCCACCGGTCGGCCAGTGGCTCGCGCTTCGTGTTGAAGAGGCTCCAGGTCGCGCTCTCGAAGGGCTCATCAGGGTGCAGCAGCTGGCCCGCGCGGCAGCCCACGCGGCCGGGACTTACCGGGACGGTTTCGCGGTGCTCCGGTCGATCGTCCACACGTCGACGTCGTACGAATGAGGTGCAGGCCCGAATGAAGCCAGACCAGCAGTCGATCGCCGGCCCACGCCTGGCGCTCACATTCGATGTCGACGGCTTCTCGAACTGGATCGGAAGCCTGGGCATGGTCTCGCCCGGCCCGCTGTCGCGGGGTGAATTCGAGCACATAGGATTGCGCCGCGTGCTTGCCCTCCTGAACGAGTACCGCGTGCAGGCCACGTTCTTCGTGCCCGGATCGACCGCGGTTGCGATGCCTGCGGCGGTCAGCGCAATCGTTGAGAACGGCCACGAGATCGGTCACCACGGGTGGGTGCACGAGCCTCTAGCACGCCTCTCGCGCGAGCAGGAACAGAGCGTCCTCCTGCGTGGGCTCGATGCGCTGGACAAGGTGCTGCATGTGCGTCCCGTCGGGTACCGCTCGCCGAGCTGGGATAACAGCCCCGACACCGTCAGGCTCTTGCTCGCGGAGGGCTTCGAGTACGACAGCTCGTTGATGGGCAACGACGTCGAGCCCTACTGGTGCCGTGAGGGTGACGTGGCCTCTCAGGAGGAGGGCTTCCGTTGGGGTACTCCGGTTCCGCTCGTGGAGATGCCTGTCGGTTGGCATCTCGACGACCACCCCTACTTCGCCCGCGTCGAGGCGCCCGGCGTCTTTAATCCGGGGTTACGGGCCCCCTCCTCGGTCCTGGAGATATGGCGCGGCGAGCTGGATTTCCTGTGCGACGTTGCGAAGACAGGGGTCCTCGTCTTCACCTTCCACCCGCAGGTGATCGGCCGGGGCCACCTGCTGAGCGTGCTTCGGACCTTCCTTGAAGAGGCGAGCTCACGGCCGTCGCTTCGCTTCACGACGTGCCAGCACTACGTCCGGGCGTGGCGTGCAGGTCGTGAGCCGCAGCTGCCCCGCGGCGTCTGACGATCGGCTCCACGAGCAGGAGTGATGCGAGTGATAAGCGTGGTTCTGGCCGGGGAATCCGGTAGCGTGACCGAGGTCGTAGAGATCGGGCCGACGAGCCTGGTGCGCCATCGGCAATGGGCCAATCTCCAGCCGCTGGCGGAGGGCTGCACGCAGGCGGGATTGTCAGCGACGATTCTTCCGTCAGGGGCCCTGCCCGGTGATCTCGTATCGCCGACCGTGTGGTTGCTTTCGGACCTGCCGTTCCTCGCCGCGGAGTCCTTCGGAATCCTCGACCGCCTCGCGATCGATGTGCCGACGCACAGCGGTCTTGTGATGATCGGCGGGGCGTTCAGCTTCAGCGGCCTGAAAGCCGTGGGCGGCTGGCAGGATCCTCGTGGCGCCGCTCTCCTGCCCGTTGAACCGATGTCCGGCGCAGATGATACCGAGGCCCCGGCGGGCGTCAGGCTCGTTCCCGCGCCGGACTGTCCCCGCGAGTTCGCCTCCTTGCTTGGCGACGCACCACCCTTCTTCGGTTACAACCGCCTCCGGCTGAAGAGAGGGTCTCGGCTGTTGGCGCGCTTCGACGACGGCCAGCCGGCGCTCGTCGTCGGTGCGACGACGCCGTGTCGGACGGTGGCCTTCGCCTCCGACCTGCTGCCCCACTGGGGGCCGACCGTCGCGGCCTGGGATCGATTTCCGGGATTCCTGGGCGCCCTGTGCTCGCTCGCCGCGGGCGAACCCCGGTGACAGGTAGGGTCCGTCCGCGGCGCCCGGGCACGCTTGCCGTCGCAGGGGGTCTGCGGCAGTGATCGCCTTTGGGCTGGCGCTGCCCACCATGCACCCGGGCGCGAACCGCGAAGTGATCGAAGCTGCCGCCGATGTCGCCGATCGTTTGGGCTGGAGGACTGTCTGGACGACCGACCATGTCCTGGTACCCCACGGCGAGGCGGAGGAATACGGGCGGATCTACGAAGTCCTCATCACCCTGGCGTGGGTCGCCGCCCGTCAGCCTCGGCTCCAGATCGGCACGAGCGTAATCGTGGTCCCGCAACGTAACGCGGTCGTTCTGGCCAAGGAGCTCGCCACTCTTGACGATCTCAGTGGCGGAAGACTCCGCGTCGGCGTCGGGGCTGGCTGGGTTGAGAGCGAATTCGAGAACCTTGGCGAAGGTCGCCGCTACCACCAGCGGGGTGCGTACCTGGACGAGACCATCGGCCTCTGGCGCCATTTGTGGTCTGGCTCGACCGCTCCATTCGCGGGCAGGTTTCATCGGCTCTCGGATTTCCTGTTCGAGCCGCTGCCGGCGCAGCGGGAACGCTTGCCAATCCTGATCGGGGGACCGTCACAAGCCGCGCTCAAGCGCGCCGCCGTCCTTGGCGATGGTTACCAGTCCGCCGTCATGGACCCGGCCTCCTACGAGCTGGCCGCACGAACGATCGAAGCCGCAGCCCGAGCGGCTGCCCGACCGATGCCCCAGCTCTCGGCGCGGCTGAACGTTCGGCCCGGTGGGGCGGCTGGTCCGCTGTACAGCCTCTGTGGCAGCACGTCCAACATGCTCCGCGAGCTCCGGGCCTTCATCGATGCGGGGGTTGACGAATTCGTCCTCCACTTCGAGCCGCGCGACCCCGACGCGCTTGTCCATGCCATCGAGCGCTTCGATAGCGATATCGTTCAGGAGCTGGCGGCGTAGGGCAGAGGATGCGCGAACTCCGTGCTCCCTTTCTCGCCACCGGGGTTGCCACCGGCGTTCTCCTGCCGTTCGTTGTACCGATACTCGCCATTCGCGGTTTCTCGGCTGAGGGCATTGGGCTCCTCCTCGCGATCACGTCCGTGGCTGTTGTCGTGGCCATGCCGGCGTGGGGTCACGTGGCCGACGCGTTGTTGGGCCGACGACGGACGCTCCAATGGGCGGCGCTGCTCTCGGTGGCCGCCGCTCTATGGCTGGGCGCACCGATGGCGTTGCCCGTCGTGGGAGCCGCTCTACTTTTCTGGTACGTGCTCCAAACAGCCATTCCGACGCTGCTCGACTCGATCGCCATGCGTACGCTCGGTGGTCAACGCGACAGCTACGGCCATTTGCGTCTCCTGGAGAGCTTCTCGTTCGCGATCGCGGCATTCGGGGCGGGCATCCTGTACGACCTCGCGGGCTACGGAGCCTCCTACTTCGTGTTCGCAGCGACCGCCATCGCCCTTGTCATCTTGATCCAACCCGTCCCAGAACCACCCCGGATCGGGCTCGGAGCGTCGCGCCCCCTGTCGAATGCCGACCCGGCAGCCAACGAGGTCCACGGCTCTGCTGAGCCGGTAGGGCCGCCGCGGCGAGCCGGGCGGCCCCGTCTTGGCCTGGGGTCGATCGGAGCCGCACTCAGCGTCGGGCCGCGGCTGGTCGGGGCCCTTGCCGCCATCCTGTTGGCAAGCGTCGGCTTGCTGGCGGCTAACACCTTCCTGCCGCTTCGGCTGCACGACCTCGGCGCAGCCCCGTCCACAATCGCAATGTCGGCCACGATCTCCGCGCTGTTCGAGATTCCCGCGATGCTTTCAGGTCGGCGATTGGTGGCAAGACTCGGTCTGCGCGGCTTCTTTGCTCTCGGCTGCCTGATGTACCTGCTGGCGCTGGCTTCCTGGATCGTGGTCGATAACCCGGTGGTTCTCGTCGCCTCGCGGGCCCTCACCGGCCTCGGTTATGGGTCGTTCACGGTTGCGTCCGTGGTCGCCCTCGGCGCCATCCTGCCCGAGGAACTTCAGGCCAGCGGGCAGGCGATGCGCCAGTCAGCAATCTCAGCCGTTGCCGTGGTTGGTTTTCTGGGCGGAGGATTGATCTACGGCCTACTTGGGTCTGCCACATTCTTCGCAATTGCCGCTTGCGGACCAATCCTTGGAGCGCTCGTCGGGTGGCGATGGCTCCCTGCGCGTGGCCGCGTACATATACACCTGGATACCACTGCCATGAACCCTGCCGCTGCTGCTGCCGCCATCGCATTCGCGAGCGCTACGGCGTCGGCAGCCGGATCGCCGGATGCGCTCGATGACGAGCCTACCTCCCAAGACTCCTGGATCTAGCGAGGCGAGACGTGCGGACCTATGAAATCGCGCTAATTCCCGGCGACGGGATCGGCGTCGACGTGATATCCGAGGGGCTATCGGTGCTTCAACATGCCGCGGAGGTGACAGACAGCTTCCGCCTCGGAACTACGGAGCATCCCTGGTCTTGCGCCTGGTATATGAAGCACGGCCGGATGATGCCGGCGGACGGCCTCGATCGGTTGCGGGACTCCGACGCGATATACCTGGGCGCCGTCGGGTTCCCGGGTGTTCCTGATCACGTCTCCCTTTGGGGCTTGCTGCTCCCGATCAGGTTCGGCTTCGACCAGTACGTGAACCTGCGGCCGATCCAGATGTTGGCGGGGATCCCGGGCCCTCTTCACGACCGCGGCCCGAATGACGTGAACATGCTGTGTGTCCGCGAGAACACCGAGGGCGAATACGCCGGCATCGGCGGTCGCTTCCGCCAGGGCCAACCGGAGGAGACGGCCATTCAGACCTCCGTCTTCAGCCGCCGGGGGATCGACCGGGTGGCACGCTTCGCCTTCGAGAAGGCGCGGGCGAGGCGTGGAAAGCTTGCCAGCGCGACGAAGTCGAATGCACTGCAGTACAGCGCCGTCTTGTGGGACGAGGTCATTGCCGAAGTCGGCGTCGAGTACCCCGACGTGGAGCTGACCAGGTACCATGTCGATGCCCTCGCCGCTCGGTTCATCACCGCACCCGACTCTCTCGACGTGGTCGTGGCCAGCAACTTATTCGGCGACATACTGACCGACCTGGGCGGAGCGCTCCAAGGCTCACTCGGCCTGCCTGCGGGTGCGAACCTCAACCCGGAACGAAGATTCCCGAGCATGTTCGAGCCCATCCATGGCTCGGCGCCTGACCTCGCGGGGCGCGGCGTGGCGAACCCGATGGCGGCGATCTGGGCGGGGGCACTAATGCTCGAGCACCTTCACGAGCAAGAGGCAGCCGACCTGGTCATGGCCGCGCTTCGGCGTGTGGCG
>JBEKEH010000089.1:0-13781 GCA_050013935.1 Gaiellaceae bacterium
GGCAGTGGGCGGAGAGCGTGACGCGGCCGAGTTCCGGGCAGAGACGCGCCACGTCGAGGAACATGCCCGCGTACTCCGCCGGAACGGCGTACCCGACGGTGTCCGGCAGGTTGATCACGTCGGCGCCCGCGCCGATCGCCGCCGTGCACAGCTCGGCGAGGAAGGCGGGCTCGCTGCGCGACGCGTCCTCACAGCAGAACTCGACCTCGTCGAACCGGTCGCGGGCGTACGCGACCGTCCACGCCGCGCGCTCCACCGCCTGCGCGGGGGTGAGCCCGAGCTTGCGCTCGAGGTGGATCCGGCTCGAGCCGAGGACGATGTGGACCCGTGAGCGGCGCGCCGCCGCGAGCGCGAGCGCGGCCCGGTCGATGTCGTGCTCGGTCGCTCGTGCCATTGCGGCGACGACCGGCCCCCGCACCGCAGCGGCGATCTCGCGCACCGCGGCGAAGTCGCCCTCCGACGCCGCGGGGAAGCCGGCCTCGATCACGTCGACACCGAGGCGCTCGAGCTGCCGTGCGACTACCAGCTTCGCCTCGGGGGTCAGCGCGATGCCGACGGACTGCTCGCCGTCGCGAAGCGTGGTGTCGAACACGATGATCCTGCGCGGTTCCATTCGCTCTCTCCTGCGTGCACGCCGCCCCCAAACGCGGGCGGACCTCTGGCGGGACTGGTCTCGGTGAGCGCCCGACAACGGGGCGTGTGCACGATCCCCCTCAGCGGGGGATGATCGCGATCGCGATCGCGCGGATCGACGGCCCGACCGGGCCGGAAGCGGGAGTCCGCGCAGCGCTCATATCCTGAGCATCGGCGAGGCCGCCCCGCCTGTCAAAGGCGATGTGCGGTTAAGAGGTCGAATCAGAATGACGTCTGTGCCGTCTGGCCGCGCTGTGCGGCGCGATGCGGCGTCCTCAGTCGCGCCCGTAGCTTCAGCTACGAGCGCTCCCTGCGTCCTTGCCTCGCACTCGCCCATCGCACCCAGCCGACGAGCATCATTCTGATTCGACCTCTAACGGGCGTCGAACGCGCGCAGCGCCGAGGCCTGGCTTTCTCTCACGAGCACGCCGCGGTTGACCGCGTTCACGACGGCCCGGAGCGACGCGGTGACGATGCTCGCGTGAATTCCGACGCCCCAGACGAGCTCGCCGTCGACGTCCGCTTCCACGTAGGCCGCCGCCGTCGCGTCCGCGCCGGTGCTGAGCGCGTGCTCGTGGTAGTCGCGCACGCTGATCGCAATCCCGAACTGCGCCGCGAGCCCGTGCACGAGTGCCGCGAGCGGGCCGTTGCCCTCGCCGTGGACCTCGACCTGCTCCCCTCCGGCGCGCACCTGCGCCGTCAGATGCTCGGCCGCATCGCTCGCCTCGTGCCGGTACGAGACGAGCTCGTACGGCTCGCTCACGGCGAGGTACTGCTCGCGGAAGATGTCGTAGAGCTCGGCCGCGGCGAGCTCGCCTCCCTCGGCGTCGGCGATCGCCTGCACCGTCTGCGCGAACTCGACCTGGAGGCCGCGCGGCAGGTCGAGTCCGTACCTGCTCAGCAGGAGGAACGCGACGCCGCCCTTGCCGGACTGAGAGTTGACGCGGATGATCGCCTCGTACGTGCGGCCGACGTCCTTCGGGTCGATCGGCAGATACGGGACGTCCCAGACCTCGGAGCCGGAGCGCTCCCACGCGTACATCCCCTTCTTGATCGCGTCCTGGTGGGAGCCTGAGAATGCGGTGTACACGAGCTCGCCGGCCCAGGGATGGCGCGGGTGCACCGGCAGCTCGTTGCACTCCTCGACGGTGCGCTTCGCCTCGTCGAGCTGCGAGAGGTCGAGGCCGGGGTCGACGCCCTGTGTGAGCAGGTTGAGAGCGAGCGTAACGAGGTCGACGTTCCCGGTCCGCTCACCGTTGCCGAACAGCGTCCCCTCGACGCGCTCCGCGCCGGCCATCAGCCCGAGCTCGGCGGTCGCAACGGCGGTGCCGCGATCGTTGTGCGGGTGGACGGAGAGGATGATCGAGTCGCGGCGCGAGAAGTGGCGCGAGAACCATTCGATGCGGTCCGCGTACACGTTTGGCGGGAAGTGCTCGACCGTCGTCGGCAGGTTGACGATCATCTTCTCCTCCGGCGTCGGGCGCCACTCGGCCGCGACCGCCTCGCAGATCTCGTGCGCGTACTCGAGCTCGGTGTGGTGGAAGCTCTCGGGCGAGTACTCGAACCGGATCTCCGTCGAGGTCTCGCCGGCCAGGCGCCGGCAGAGGGCGGTGCTGCGCACCGCGAGCTCGGTGATCCCCGCCTTGTCGAGCCGGAACACGACGCGCCGCTGCGTCACCGACGTCGAGTTGTAGAGATGGATGATCGCGCGGCGCGCGCCCTCGAGCGACTCGAACGTCCGCTCGATCAGCTCGGGCCGCGCCTGGGTCAGCACCGCGATCGTGACGTCGTCGGGGATCGCGTCCTCCTCGACGAGCGCGCGGACGAAGTCGAAGTCGGTCTTCGAGGCCGACGGGAAGCCGACCTCGATCTCCTTGAACCCGAGCCGCAGAAGCAGGTCGAAGAACCGATGCTTGCGCGCGCTGTCCATCGGGTTGACGAGCGCCTGGTTGCCGTCGCGCAGGTCGGTCGAGCACCAGACGGGAGCGGCGGTGAGGACGGCGTCCGGCCAGCGGCGGTCTGGCAGGTCGACGGTGTCGTACGGGCGGTATTTCCAGTAGGGCATCGGCATGGCGGGCTCCTTCGGCTGAGGGCGCACTACTCCTGAGGGAGGGCGACGGGTATGTGCGCAGACGCTTCCCCCTCAGCGGGGGAGCGCGAGCAGGAGCGCGCGGCGGCCGGGCAGGGCCAGGAGAGCTGTCTCACCCGTCGGCGGCATGACCCTCACGGTAGACGATCCCAGGCCCTGGGCCAATCGAGTCGTCCGGTTTGCCGGCTCATCGGTCACAAAAATGGCGAACGGCCCGGTGGGAGTGGCCGGGCCGTTCGGGAAGGGATCGGGCTCTGCGACGAGCATCGTGCCCCGGGTCTGCGGCCGATCAGGACACGCCCAGATCCCCGATGCCTTTTGTATCGCGGATGCGGGCCCGCTCGGCATACCCCTAAGAGGGGGGATTTGCGCCCCAGATGACTGTCACACGGCGCCCGGTCAAGGCTTGAGCGCGGCGGGTTCTGGGGCGCCCCGTGCTGCAGGCGCCCCGGAAGCCGCATTTCTCTACGGGTTTACCACGGTCCCCAGCCGCTGTCGGCGGCGACGATTGCCAGGACCACGGCGACGAGCAGCAGCGCTGTCAGCATCAGGCGAGCGCGCATCGGACACCTCCTTTCGGGTCTTGTGGAAACGTACGCTCGGACCGATGCAGGCCGCGCCCACCGTTGTCAAGTGGATCGTCCGGTCTGTTGACTCCGACAGGCGCGTCGCGCAAGATCGCAAGAGCCATGCCGCTCCCCGAGATGCCAGCTCCCGCGGACGAGGCGATCGGGAAGCGGCTGCGCCGGCTGCGGCTCGCGCGCGGGCTGTCGCAGCGCGAGATGGCCGAACCGGGCATCACCTTTCCCTACATCTCCCGGATCGAGGCCGGCACCCGCAACCCGTCGGTCAAGGCGCTGCGCCAGCTCGCGCGCAGGCTCGGCGTCTCCGCCGCCTACCTGGAGAGTGGTGTCGACGTCGAGCCGCACGAGGAGCGCGAGATGCGGATCGCCGAGGCCGAGCTTCGGCTCCGGCTCGGCGAAGGCGCCGACGAGGCGCTGGCGAGCTTCGAGCAGCTGCTGGCTGAAGCGCGCACGACCGGCGACCGTGCGATCGAGACGCGTGCCCGAGCGGGCATCGGCATGGCGGCGTTGCAGCGCGGCGACCATGGCGGCGCGATCGCCGCCCTCGAGGAGCCGATCCGCGCCGGCGCGCTCTCGCCGCTCACCGACGGTGAGCTCTACGCGGTACTCGCGCGTGCCTACACCTCAGCGGGACGAAAGCACGACGCGATCGAACTGCTCGAGCAGGCGGTGCTCGCAGCCGAAGAGGCCGGCGATCTGATCATCTACCTGCGCTTTGCCAGCTTCCTGAGCTACGCACTCTCGGACGCGGGCGAGATCGATCGCGCCCGCGAGGCCGTCGAAGAAGCGGTCGAGCGTGGCCGGGCAGTCTACGACCCGTACATGCGCGTCCGCTTGTACTGGTCGCAGGCACGGCTCGCCGCCACCGCCGGCGCCTCACGGCAAGCACTGCGCGCGCTGCGGCAGGCGATCGTCCTACTCGAGCTAACCGAGGACACGCGCCAGCTCGGCCGCGCACACCTCCTCGCCGCGGAGATCCTCAACGTCGACGGGCGCCACGAGCAGGCGGCGCCCCATCTCGTCCAGGCGGAGCGGCTGCTCGCAGCGACCCCCGAGGCCGAGGACCGCTACTGGCTCAAGGTCGAACAAGCACGACAAGCCGCCGCCGCCGGCGAGCCCGACCACGCGCTCACGCTCGCCGCCGAGGCGCTCGAGCTGATCGGCGACACCGACCCGGCCGAACGAGGCAGCGCCTTCGCAATCATCGCCGCCGCCCACGCCGCCCGCGGCGACACAACCGCCGCCCTCCAGTCCTACGCGCAAGCGGTCCCGCTGCTCGAACAGGCACATAGCTGGCCGGAGGCCGTCCAGACTCGGAAGGCGTGGGCGCGGCAGCTCGAGGCCGCCGGCCGAGCCACCGAGGCGGCTGAAGTGCTCGAGCAGGCCGCCGAGGCTTCGCTCCGCGCGCGGCGATAGATCTCCCGGGGCGCGCGAATAGGCCGCACAGCCCGCGCGGTCGCTCGTCGGCGATCGGGACGCGGAGGTGCTCGACTCCGCTCTCGGCCCTCGCCTGATCGTGAGAGCGTGGCGACCAATGTCATTGGCGGAGACGTACAAATGTGCGGTAAAATCGTCCGCGGGTCACAGCAATCGGCCCGCAACGATCCGCCCTCAACAGCGTGGGTTGGAGCGGTTCGTAGCGCCGCAACTCCTTGGCCGGCGATGAGGCTTCAGACCGGGGAGGGAGAATCGATGGGGGGGACACAGACGATCCGTGAGGGCGAGGCTCACGCGACTCTCTCGCACGCGTGCGTCGTGCGGGCTGCGATCTTCTCGACGTATCCGCCGCGGGCGTGCGGGATCGGCACGTTCTCGTTCGACGTACGGTCTGCGCTGCTCGACGTCCCGGGCATCGACGACGTCAGCTCCATCGCCATTGTCGACGAGCCGTCGAGTCCGCAGCGATCGGAACTACTGGCGACGGTTTCGCAGGGTGTGCGTGGGGACTACGTGCGCGCTGCGAGGCTGCTCGGCCGGCTGGACATCGACGTTGTTCTGCTCCAGCACGAGTTCGGGATCTTCGGCGGCGTCGACGGTGAATACGTTCTGTCGTTCGCGCAGGAGCTGGAGCAGCCGCTCGTCGTGACGCTGCACACGGTGCTGTCGCAACCATCGCCCCACCAGCTGCGGGTGCTGGGCGCGCTCTGCGATCAGGCGGAGCGGGTGATCGTGATGACAGATACGGCGCGGCGTCTCCTCGTCGAGGTGGGCGCATCTGCTGCAGAGAAGATCCGTGTCGTTCCTCATGGCGCGCCGGTCGTGCTCGGACGCCGGCGGGAGGAGCACGCTGCCGGCAGGCATCCCCTCTACGTCGCACCGGCACCCGGCGGGTACGAGCGGATCCAGTCGCGTTTCCTGCTGTCTACCTTCGGCCTGCTCTCGGCGGGGAAGGGCCTCGAGACGGCGATCGAGGCACTTCCGCTCATCGTCGAGCGTCACCCGGAGGTGCTGTACCTGATCGCCGGGCGGACGCACCCGCAGGTGGCGCGCCGGGAGGGTGAGCAGTACCGTCTGATGCTGGAGCGCCTCGTCGTCGATCTCGACCTCGGCGATCATGTCGCCTTCGACGATCGCTTTCTCTCGATCGACGAGCTGGCCGACCTGCTCGCAGCGACGGACGTCTTCCTTACGCCGTATCGCAACCGCGAGCAGATTGCCTCCGGCTCGCTCACATTCGCGATCGCCGCCGGCTGCGCCGCAGTTTCGACGCCGTACTGGTATGCGGAGGACATGCTCGCATCGGGAGCCGGCCAGATCGTGCCGTTCGACGACCCGCAGGCGCTCGCCGAAGCCGTGTGCGAGCTCGTCGAGGAGCCCGACCTGCTGGCAGCGGCGCGCGCGGAAGCCCGGCGGATCGGCTCCCGGCTCGCGTGGCCGTCCGTCGCTTCGGCGACGGCGAGGGTGCTCCGCGAAGCGGCGAGGCACGCTCCGCCGCGAACGTCATTCCTACCGACTCTGCTCCCACACGCCCGGATCGATCACCGAGTCTCCGAGCCGAGCTTCTAGGGCAGAGCTTCTAAGCGCGTCTACCGTTCGCCGGCGGTTCGAGCCGGAGGTCGGAGGGTGGCGAAGTGGTCGGTGATGGTGAGGGTCTGGTTGGTGAAGGTGAAGAGCCGGGCGGGTCGGCCGCCGCTGGGGCCGGGTTCGCGGCAGTTGCCGACCGGTTTGAGGAGGTGCCGGCGGAGCAGGACGCGCTGGAGGTTGGTGGCGGTGACGTCGTGGCCGAGGGCGGCGCGGTAGAGGTCGCGTAGCTCGGAGAGGGTGAAGGTGGCGGGGGCGATCGCGAAGCCGAGGTTGCTGTAGGAGAGCTTTCCGCGCAGGCGTTCGCGGGCCGCGAGGACGATCGGCTTGTGGTCGAAGGCGAGTGCGGGTAGCTGCGCGACGGGGTGCCAGCGTGTGTCGCTCGGGATCGCGGGGTCGGCGTCAGCGGGTATGAGGCCGAGGTAGGCGGTTGCGAGTTCCCAGCGGAGCGGGTCTCGGTTGGGGTCGCTTCGGGTCTCGAGTTGTTCGAGGTGGGAGAGCTCGCGGACGTCGACTTTGCTGGCGAGGTGGCGCCGGATCGACTGCTCGAGTGTTTCGCCTGGGTCGAGGTTGCCGCCTGGGAGCGCCCAGGCGCCGGCATGGGGCGGACGCGCGCGTTGCCAGAGCAGTACCTGGAGCCGGGTGTCGCGGACCTGGAAGACGGCCGCGAGCGCGGCGTGCGCACATGTTTTCGCTTGCTGATCGGAAACCATGTAGACTCGCAGCCAGGTTATCGCCTTTGAAGAGAAAACGCACCGAGCAGACCGACCTGGTTGTGGTCGGAGGCGGGATCGCCGGCCTCTTTGGCGCGCTCTGCGCGGCAGCATCGGGTGCTGAGGTCGTGCTGGTGACGAAGGGGCCGCTGTTTGCCTCGAACAGCTATTTCGCCCAGGGCGGAGTCGCCGCCGCGGTAGGCCGCGACGACGATCCTGCCTTGCATGCGGCGGACACGCTGGCGGCCGGGCGCGGCATCTGCCAGCAGAGCGCGGTCGAGGTGTTGACCGGGGAGGCGCCGGCGAGGATCGCCGACCTGACCGAGTTGGGGGTGGAGTTCGACGAAGAGCCGGCGCGCGAGGGCGGCCATTCGTGCAGCCGGGTCGTACATGCCGGCGGCGCGGAAACGGGGAGGCGGATTGCCGAGGCGCTCGTCCGGCGGGTACGAGCCCGCCCGCGTATTCGTGTTCGTGAGGGCGAGCAGGTGCTCGCACTTCGCATGGCGGGCGAGCGTTGCGTCGGGGTCGTGAGCGAGCGGGGGCAGGTTGCGGCGCGCGCGACGCTGCTTGCCAGCGGCGGCTACGCGGCGTTGTGGGAGCGGACGACCAACCCGCCGGGCGCGCTCGGCGAAGGGTTGCTGCTCGCTTACGCGGCAGGCGCGGCGTTGGCCGACCTCGAGCTGGTGCAGTTTCATCCGACCGCGCTTGCGGGCAATGGGTTTCTGCTCTCGGAGGCGTTGCGCGGCGACGGGGCGCGGCTGCTCGACGCGCAGGGTCAGCGTTTCACTGACGAGCTAGCGCCGCGCGATGTGGTTGCGCGTGCGATCGCCGCGCGCGAACGCGTCCACCTGGACTTGCGCGCGATCGAGCGCGACCGCTACCCGAGCTTGATCGCGACGCTGGAGCGGGCGGGCTATGACCCGGCGGTCGAGCCGGTGCCGGTCGCGCCGGCGGCGCACTACTCGATCGGCGGCATCGTGACCGATCTCGACGGTCGCAGCGGCGTTCCCGGGCTGCTTGCGGCGGGAGAGTGCGCCTGCACCGGCGTGCACGGTGCGAACCGGCTGGCGTCGAACTCGCTGCTCGAGTGTCTGGTCTTCGGCCGTCGTGCCGCGCTCGCTGGTCTCGACGAACCCGTCCTGCCGGCGACGCCGGCCTCGCCGGCGGAACTCGAGCCGAACCCGGCGATCACGCCGGAGTTGCGTGCGGCGCTGTGGCGGGACGCGGGTTTGATCCGAAACGCCGACGGGCTGCGGCGGCTGCTCGCCGCGCCGAGTCTGCTCGCGCGGCTGATCGCGCAGAGCGCGCTTGCGCGTGAAGAGAGCCGTGGTGTCCACTTCCGCGAGGACTTTCCGGTCGAGGACGCGCGGCTTGCCGGCCATGTCGTGCTGCGGCCCGGGTATGCGCCGGTGGTGGAGCGATGGAGCTGACGGCCGAGCAGATCGAGCGGGTGGTTTCAGTTGCGCTTGCCGAGGATGTCGGCTCGGGTGACCGCACGACTGATGCGGTCGTTCCCGCCGACGCGCGCTGTGAGGCGTTGCTTCTGCTGGAAGAGCCGGGCATCGTCTGTGGCGTTCCGGTCGCGGCAGCCGTATTCCAGGCGATTGCTGCAAGCGTTTGCGTTCAGCCGCTGCTCGAGGAAGGGGCACGAGTGACGGCCGTTCCGGCCGTGCTTGCCCGGATTGAGGGGCCGGCGCGGGCGGTGCTTACCGGGGAGCGCACGGCGCTGAACCTGCTCGGCCGGTTGTGCGGCATCGCCACGCTCACCCGGCAGTTCGTCGAGCGTGTCGACGGCACGGGCGCGACGATCCTGGACACGCGCAAGACGACACCCGGGCTGCGTGCGCTCGAAAAGTACGCGGTGCGCTGCGGCGGCGGCCACAACCACCGCTTTGGCCTCGACGACGCCATTCTCGTCAAGGAAAACCATCTTCGCCTTGCCGGGGGCATTCCTGCGGCGGCCGGGTTGCTGCGGGCGCGCTCGAACGGATCGCCGATCGAGGTCGAGGCGGAGACGCTCGAGCAGGTGGCCGAGGCGCTGGAGGCGGGGGTGGAGCGGATTCTGCTCGACAACATGACCGCGGCGCAGGCGGCCGACGCGGTCACGCTCGTTCGTGGACGGGCCGAGCTCGAGGCCTCCGGTGGTGTCTCGCTGGCGACCGTGCGCGCGTACGCCGAGGCCGGCGTCGATTTCATCTCGGTGGGCGCGCTGACGCATTCGGCGCGCTCGCTCCACGTCTCGTTGGAGGTGCAGTGAGCGTCACCGACGTCACGACGCTGCAGGAAGAGATCCGCGCACTCGCGCGGGAGCGCGACGCGGTGATCATCGCGCACAACTACCAGCGCCCCGAAGTGCAGGATGTCGCCGACTACGTCGGCGACTCGCTCGGCCTCTCGCGCCAGGCGGCGGCGACAGGCGCCTCCGTGATCGTCTTCTGCGGCGTCCACTTCATGGCCGAGACGGCCAAGATCCTCAGCCCGGAGAAGACCGTCCTGTTGCCCGACCTCGGCGCGGGTTGTTCGCTTGCCGCGTCGATCACCGCCGAGCAGCTACGCGACTGGAAGGCGGAGCATCCCGGCGCGGTCGTCGTCTCCTACGTCAACACGACCGCCGAGGTGAAGGCCGAGAGCGACTACTGCTGCACCTCGGGCAACGCTCGGCACGTGATCGAAGCGATCCCACCGGAGCGGGAGATCCTGTTTCTGCCCGACCTCTACCTGGGCCTTTGGCTGGAGCAGGTCACCGGCCGCAGGCTCGTCATCTGGATGGGCGAATGCCACGTCCACGCCGGCATCCGTCCGGCCGACATCGAGCGCTGGCAGGAGGAGGCTCCCGACGCCGAGCTCCTCGTGCACCCCGAATGCGGCTGCGCGAGCCAGGCAATGGCGTTTGCGAACGAGCGCACCCAGATCCTCTCCACCGAGCAGATGGTCGACTACGCCCGCCGCTCGCCGAAGCAGCGCTTCCTGATCGCGACCGAGACGGGGATCCTGCACCGGCTCGCGCGCGAGGCGCCGGGAAAGCGCTTCGAGCCGGTCCGCGAGGATGCCGTCTGCCGCTACATGAAGCTGACGACACTCGACAAGGTCGGCGACTCGCTCCGCGACATGCGCCACGAGATCACGGTCGCGCCGGACACCGCTGCGCGTGCGCGCCTTGCGATCGAGCGGATGGTTGCGATCGGCTGAGCGGTTTCAGAACCCGGCGCACGCCACACTCGAACAGGCGCTGGGTTCTGCAAGGGTTACGAATGATGGGACGGTCGGCAGTCGGCGAGAAGCGCGACGCGCTGTTGGATGCGGTCGTGGTTTTCGCAGCGGGCCCGGACCCGGCCGGCGTCGTATCGGTTCCGCCTGGAGCAGTGATTGTCGCTGCGGACGGGGGTGCTGAGCATGCGCTCCGGCTCGGGTTGGCGGTGGATGTCGCGGTGGGTGATTTCGACTCGATCTCTCGGGCGGGTCTTGCTGCGTTGGAGCGTGCGGGCGTTCGGGTGGAGCGTCACGCGTGTGTAAAGGACGCGACCGACCTCGAGTTGGCGCTCGATGTGGCGGTGGGGTTGCGGCCGCGGCGGATTCTGGTGGTCGGTAGTGGCAGCGGTCGTGCAGATCATGCGTTTGGGCAGCTGCTGCTGCTCGGCTCGAAGGCGTATCGAGGTGTTGAGATCGACGCGCAGGTCGGGCGAGCGTTGATTCACGTGATTCGTGGGGAGCGATCCTTGGCTGGAGCGCGGGGGGAGCTGATCTCGTTGTTTGCGCTGCACGGTCCGGCCGTGGGGGTGGCGACGGAGGGGCTTGTCTATCCGTTGTGTGGTGAAACGCTGGCGCCGGGCTCGAGTCGGGGAGTCTCGAACGTGTTCGCGGCCGAGGAAGCGCGCGTCAGGCTCGAGCGAGGTGTCCTGCTGGCCGTTCGCCCCGGCGGGCAAGACGCGAGGTCGCAGTCCTGACTGGCCCCGCCCGCGGGTCTGGGGCGCCTATCCGGTCGTCGTGCAGCGGGCGGGGAGGTAGCGGGTGCTCATGACTGCCGTGGCGGGGATGGCGTCTTTCAGCAGTCCTTGGGTGTGCATCCAGTTGCTGAAGTGCTGCCAATCGGCGGGGCGCATGCAGCCGACGCCGTGCGGGCCGGCGAGCAGGGCGAGGGTTGCGGGTGTTGCGCGGGCGAGGAAACGCTCGCTGGAAGCGGTGACGGTGCGCAACAGTGCGAGCGAGCCGCGCGGGTCGCGGATGGCCTGCGCGGTGCCGAGCAGGAAGGCGTGCACGAACCGGCCGACGGTGGCCGCGTACGCGGGGTCCGTGCGCAGCCTTGTTGAGCTGGCGGCGAGGACGAGCTCGTCGTAGGAGGGGACGCCGGCGCGGTCGAGCGGGATGATCGTCGGCTGGAGTCCGCGCTGCTGGAGCTCGATGCCTTCGACGTTGCGGTAGACGCCGAGCACCGCATCGACGCGGTGCGCGAGCAGCGCCGGCAGCAGGTTGTAGCCGACGCTGACGACCTTGACGTCTTTGCGGGTCAGGCCCGCCGAGCGAAGCGCGGTGTCGAGTGCGGCGTAGTCGGAGGGGACGCCGGTGATGCCGATCGTCTTGCCCTTCAGATCGCCGACCGCGTGAATCTGGGGCTCGATCGCCATGATCGAGTTGAGCGGTTGCGGTACGACCGCGGCGACCGCGATGACCGGCAGCTTCTTGGCGGCTGCGAAGAAGAGCTCTTGCTCGTAGGAAACGGCGAGGTCGGCTCTGCCGGCGGCGAGGAGCTTCAGCGGCGACGACGGATCCGAGGGAGCGTGAATCGCGACCTGAAGTCCGGCCTGGGCGAACAGCCCGTGCGCTTGCGCGTAGTAGAAGCCGACGTGGTCGGGGTTCGGCGTCCAGTCGAGCACGAGCGAGACCGGCCGTCCGGCCGCGCCGGCCGAGGGGACGGCCAGCCCGGCGGCGGCGAGCGCGACGACGAGGAGCCTCCTACGCATTGGCGACCTCCTGGTGCCAGGGAATGATGAAACGCTCGGCCAGCGAGACGAATCCGTAGAGGCACAGCGCGAGCGCGGAAAGGACGAGCACGCACGCGAAGATGCGCGGGGTGTCGAGCGAGGGCTGGGACTGGAGCATCACGAAGCCGAGCCCCGACGAGGAGCCCGCCCACTCGCCGAAGACGGCGCCGACGGCGGCGTAGGTGGCGGCGATGCGCGCGCCGGAGAAGATCGCGGGCAGGGCACCGGGCAGCTCGACGCGGCGGAAGATCGCGGCGCGGCTCCCGTCGAGCGTGCGCATCATCCGCACGAGCTCCCGGTCGGTGGAGCGCAGCCCGTCGACGGTGTTGACGACGATCGGGAAGAAGCAGACGATCGCGACCACGACGAGCTTGGGCTCGATCCCGAAGCCGAGCAGGATCGCGAGGATCGGGGCGAGCACGACCGTCGGCACGGTCTGCGAGAGCACGAGCAGCGGCAGCAGCGCGCGCCGGAGCGCGGCCGAGAAGTGCAGGAGCACGGCGACGACGAGTCCGACGGCGACCGCGAGCAGGTACCCGAAGATCACCTCCCGCACGGTGACGAGGGTGGCGTCGGCGAGCAGGCCGGCGTCCGAGGCGAGCGAGCTCGCGACCGCAGAGGGCGCGGGGAACAGGTAGTCGGGCACGTGGGCGGCGCGGACGACGAGCTCCCAGACGCCGATCCCCGCGGCAAGCAGCGCGAGCGGCGGCCACCAGCGGCTCATCCGATCGCCTCCAGCGCCCGCTCGCGCAGCTCGACAAACGCTGGGCTCGTCACGATCTCCCGGCGTGTGCCTTCGCATGCGATCCGCGCGTCGAACTCGGCTGCCACGCGGCCGCCGCGAAGCACGACCACGGTGTCGCAGACGAGAAGCGCCTCCTCGACGTCATGTGTCACGAGCAGCACCGTTCGCGGCTCCCCCTCGAGCGCCGCCGCCAGCCACTCCTGCAGCTCGGCCCGGGTGATCGCATCGAGCGCGCCGAACGGCTCATCCAGCAGCAGCACCTCCTTGCCGGCCAGCAGCGTGCGCACGAACGCAACCCGCTGGCGCATCCCTCCCGACAGCCTCACCGGCCGCAGCCCCTCCGCCTCGGCAAGCCCGAAACGCTCGAACAGCACGGCCGCACGCCCGCGAGCCTCCGACCGCGGGACGCCGCGGTTCTCGAGTGCCAGACAGGCGTTGTCGAGCGCCGACCGCCAAGGCAGCAGGCAATCGCGCTGCGGCATCAGTGCGCAGCGAGCAAGTCGGCCCGCGGCCGAGGTCTCGCCCGCCACCGTGACCCTGCCGGCATCCGGCTCGTCGAGGCCCGCAACCAGCGACAGCAGGGTCGACTTGCCGACGCCGCTGCGGCCGACAATGCCGACCCGACCGCCTGGGGACACGTGGAGGTCGAGCCCGGCCAGGACGATCCTGCCGCCGAGCACCCGCGTGACGCCGACCAGGCTGATGCCGCCCGCGCACATCGCGATCGGGGTGTTCGGCTCGGTTGCCGGATCGGCGGTCCCGGCCATCGCGCACTCCCTTCGCCGGCATGACCCGGATCAGGTTCGACGGGTACACGCTAGGAAGCGCACTCTCAGCCCCTCCCACAGGGACTCCCCGGCTGACAGAAGCCTACCGCACCGGGCTGCACCACCCCCTTACCCGGCCGCCGGCGCTCAGGTCGGCGGACTGCTGTTCCAGATCTCGCGCGCGATCTTCCAGCGGCCGTCGGACTCGCGGCGCAACACATGGACTCCCTTGCCCGGCGCGACGAGCGGG
>JBEKEH010000090.1:0-23920 GCA_050013935.1 Gaiellaceae bacterium
CCGAGGCTGCTGCGCCCGGCCGGCGAGGACCCGGCCGGGCGCGCGGCCCGCCTCACGGCCGCTCCTACGACTCCCAGGGCTCGCCGCCGGTGTCCCAGCCGACGAGGCAATGGCCGGAGACGAGCACGGCGACCCGCCCGAGGAACGCGGCATCCTCGGTCGGGGCACCGTCCACGGCGAGCTCGGCCACCCGGACGCCCTGCCAGACGACGGGGACGCTCGTCCGGCGCGGCTCGTCCGGCTCCCCGGCCTCCGGGCCGAGCGTGAGCTCGTCCTCTTCGACGAACAGGATCCCGGCCCACCCGTAGCCGGCCTGCTCGTGCAGGACCGCCACGACGCGGCGGAGGACGTCGTCGGCATCGCCGCCGAGGTTGAGGATGCGGTCGATCGCCTCGAGCGCGCCGGTCTGCGTCATGTCTCGGCGTCGCCTCCCTCGAATTCGAGCACCCGCGCGCGGTAGTCGTCCGGCACGAGGCAGGCGCGCCGCTCGGCGAGATCGACGTAGACGAGCGTCTGGTGCGCCGTGACCATCAGCACGTCGTCCGGCTCGCGGTAGGCGGCGAACTCGAACGTCACGCTCGTGCGGCCGATGCGCGCGACGCGGACGAAGACCTCGATCTCGTCGTCGAAAACCGCCGGCGCGAAGTACTCGACGTCGTTGGCCCGCATCACGAAGTCGCCGGGGCCGTGCCGGTGCAGCAGCCCGAGCGTGCGGTGGTACTCGACGCGGGCGACGTCGAAGTACGGGTTGTAGCGCCCGTAGTAGACGATCCCCTGCGCGTCGGTGTCGGAGAAGCCGACTCGCGTGCGGGCGCTGAGCTTGAACGGCGGCTTCACGAGCGAATGAGGTCGAGCACCTCGTCGCGCTTCTGCTCCATCAGCTCTCGCGAGCACGCCTCGAGGTTGAGGCGGAGCAGCGGCTCCGTGTTCGACGGGCGCACGTTGAAGTGCCAGTCCTCGAAGTCCACCGAGATGCCGTCCAGGTGCGAGATCTTCCCACCCTCGGCGGCGTACCGCTCCTTCAGCTCCTGGAGCTTGAGCGCGACGTCGGCGACCGGCGTGTTCAGCTCGCCGGTGATGAAGTAGCGCGAGCGGAACGGCTCGAGGATCTCCGACAGCTTCTGGCCCCTGCGCGACACGAATTCGAGCATGAGCAGGAACGGCACGACGCCCGTGTCCGCCTGCGAGAAGTCGCGGAAGTAGTAGTGCCCCGACACCTCGCCCGCGAACGCCGCGTCCTCCTTGCGCATGCGGAGCTTGATGTACGCGTGGCCGACGCGGTTCATGAGCGCCACGCCGCCGGCGCGCACGATCGTCTCGGGCACCGCCCAGCTCGCGCGCACGTCGTAGATGATCCGCGCCCCCGGTTCCTTCTCCAGCACCGCCGTGGCGAACAGCGCCGTGGCGAAGTCGCCCGGCACGAACTCGCCCGTGTCGTCGACGAAGAAGCAGCGATCCGCGTCGCCGTCGAAGGCGACGCCGAGATCGGCGCCCTCCGCCAGCGTCCTGGCGACGATGAACTCGCGGTTCTTCGGGAGCAGCGGGTTCGGCTCGTGATTCGGGAACGACCCGTCCGGCTCGAAGAAGCAGCGCACCGCCTCGATCGGCAGCCGCTCCAGCACGGGCGGCAGCATCGCCCCGGCCATGCCGTTCGCCGTGTCGATCACGACGCGCAGCGGCCGCACCTCGGACACGTCGATGAAGGACATCACCCGGTCGACGTACGCCGGCCAGATGTCGTACGGAGTCACTGTCCCCGCAGGCCCCGTCCGGTGCCTGGCACCGGGCGTGGCTCTGTCGGACAGGGCTCTGTCGCGCACGTCGAACAGCCCCGACTCGCCGCCGACCGGCAGCGCGCCGCGCCGCACGATCTTCATCCCGGTGTACTCCTTCGGGTTGTGCGAAGCCGTGACGGTGATGCCGCCGTCCAGCCCCAGCTCGCCGACGGCGAAGTAGAGCATCTCCGTCCCGATCATTCCGATGTCGACCACGTCTGCGCCGGCCTCGGCGGCGCCGCGCATCACCTCGGCCTGCATCTGCGGGCCGGAGAGCCGCATGTCGCGCCCGACCGCCATCCGCTTCGGCTCGAACTGCTCGACGTAGGCGCGTCCGACCGCGTAGGCACCCTCCTCGTCGATCTCGCCGGGATAGATCCCGCGGACGTCGTACGCCTTGAACACCTTGGGGTCGAGCACAGCCCTGATGCTATGGAAAACCGCCCTGGACGCGGCCCCGGTAGGCGACGCCCGGCCAACTACCATTCAGCGCGTGGAGCGCAAGCTGGCAACCGTCCTCTTCGTCGACCTCGTCGCGTCGACCGAGCTCGTCTCGGACGCCGATCCCGAGGTCGTGCGGCGGCGCGTGAGCCGCTTCTTCGACCAGGTCTCGCACTGCATCGTCACGCACGGCGGCACGGTCGAGAAGTTCGCCGGCGACGCGGTGATGGCCGCCTTCGGCATCCCGCTCGCGCACGAGGACGACGCCGAGCGGGCCGTCCGCGCCGGCCTCGCGACGCTCGAGAAGGTGCGGGAGCTCGGCCTCGAGGCACGCGTCGGCATCGAGTCCGGCGAGGTCGTCGCGGACGACAGCGAGTCCACCTTCGCCACGGGCGAGGCGGTCAACCTCGCTGCGCGCCTCCAGCAGGAGGCGCAGCGGGGCGAGATCCTCGTCGGGCCCGGCACGGCGAGCCTCGTCCGCGACCGGGTCGAGCTCGAGCCGGTCGGTCCGCTCGAGCTGCGCGGCTGGCGCGAGCCCGTGGCGGCGCAGCGCGTGCTCTGCGCGGTGGAGTTCGGCGCACCGGTGCGCTGGCTCGCGGCGCCGCTCGTCGGCCGCGAGGCGGAGCTCGAGCTGCTCGAGAACACGTTCCAGCGCGCCGTGCGCGACCGGCGCGCGTCGCTCTTCACGATCTACGGCGACCTCGGCGTGGGCAAGAGCCGGCTCGCGCGCGAGTTCGCCGCCGGGGTCGAGGGCGCGACCGTCCTCTCGGGCCGCTGCCTCCCCTACGGCGAGGGCGTCACCTACTGGCCGCTCGCCGAGATGGTGAAGGCCTCGGCCGGGATCAGCGACGACGACCCGCTCGACGAGGCGCAGGAGAAGCTCCGCGCCTGCTGCGAGGACGAAGCGGTCGCCGACCTGCTCGGCCTCGCCGTCGGCGTCCTCGAAGCGGTCGAGGGCGAGCGCAACCAGCAAGAGATCGCCTGGGCCGCGCGCGCGTGGGCGGAGCAGCTCGCGGAGGCGCAGCCGCTCGTGCTCGTGTTCGAGGACGTCCACTGGGGCGAGGAGCCGCTGCTCGCGCTGATCGAGCACCTCGCGGCCTGGGTGCGCGAGGCGCCGCTGCTCATGATCTGCATCGCGCGCACCGAGCTGCTCGACGTCCGCCCGACCTGGGGCGGAGGCCGCGTCCGCGCGACGGCGATCGAGCTGGAGGGGCTCCAGTACGAGGAGAGCGTGGAGCTCGCCGAGGCTCTGGCCGCCGAGCTCGAGCTGCCGGTCGACATCGAGACCGTGCTCGCGAAGACGGAGGGAAACCCGCTCTTCGTCGAGGAGACGATCCGGATGCTCGCCGAGCGGCCGCGCGGCGGCGCCGAGCGGATTCCCGACACGCTGCAGGCGCTGATCGCGGCGCGCATCGACCGGCTGCCGTCTGTGCAGCGAATCCTGCTGCAGCGCGCAGCCGCGATGGGGCGCATCTTCATGGGCGGAGCGCTCGCGCATCTCTCGCCCGAGATCGAGGACGCCGGCGCTGCGCTCGACGAGCTGCTGCTGCGCGATCTCGTCGTGCGCGAGCCGCGGGCGACGATCAGCGGCGAGTCGGCCTTCAAGTTCAAGCACGTGCTCATCCGCGAGGTTGCGTACGGGGGGCTCTCGAAGAGCGCCCGCGCCGACCTGCACCGCGGCTTCGCCGGCTGGCTCGGCGCGCGGGCCGGCGACGAGCTCGTCGAGATCCGCGCCTTCCATCTCGACCAGGCGGCGCACCTGCTCGCAGAGCTGGACGGAGCCGCGCCGGCCGAGCTGAACGAGGAGGCCGCCGAGGTGCTGACCCATGCGGCCCGGCGCGCGATGTCGCGCGAGGCCTATCGCAGCGCGCGCAAGCTCCTGCTCCGCGCCGTCGAGCTCTCGCCGACGCTCGAGCGCCGCTATCTCGCTGCGCGCGCTGCGTGGCGGCTCGCCGACATGACCGCGGTCGTGGTCGAGATGGAAGAGGTCGCAGCCGCCGCCGCGGCGGCGGGCGAGCGGCGGCTCCAGGGCCGCGCGCTGGCCGCGCTGGCCGAGGGGACGCTGCACCAGCGCGCGGACGCAGTCACCGCGCGCCGGCTCGTCGAGCAGGCGGTCGAGGTGCTGCGCGAGGAGCCGCCCGACATCCGCTTCGAGCCGCTCTGGATCGCGTCGCAGGTGGCCGGCTGGCTCGGCGACAGCGACGAGCTCGAGCGCTGGGCGAAGCTCGCGCTCGAGGCTGCGCGCGCGGCCGAGCGCAAGGATCTCGAGGCGATCGTCACCCACGGCCTCGCAACCGCGTACGCCCTGAGGCTCGAGCTGGCGGAGGCGGCGCCGCTCGTCGAGCGCGCTGCGGAGCTCGCCGAGGCCGCAGGCAGCGTCCTCGCCCGCGCCTCCGCGCTCAGCGTGCGCGGCTGGCTCGACCTGCTCAACGAGCACCCGGCCGAGGCCGAAGCGGCGTTCACGGCCGCCCGCGAGCTCTACGCGGAGACCGGCAACACGACGCGCGAGGCCGTCGTGACGATGATGATCGGCCGCACCGCGCTCGCCGAGGGCGACCTCGACCGCGCGGAGAAGCTGCTGCGCGACTCGGTGCGTACGCTCAAGGGACTGCACGACCGCGGCTCTCTCTGTGAGGCGCAGCGCAACCTGGCGATGCTGCTCGTCCGGAAGGGGCGGGTCGACGAGGCCGAGCGCTTTGCCCTCGAGGCGCGCGAGACCGTCGGGCCGGAGGACCGCGTCTCGCTCTCGACGACGAAGCTCGCGCTCGGCGTCGTGCGTGCGGCGCAGGGCCGCGACGAGGAGGCGGAGGCGCTGCTGCGCGAGGCCGTCGAGGCGCTCGAGGCGTACGGACTGCGGGCCCCGGAGCGGGAAGTGCTGTACTCCCTGATCGAGTTCCTCCGCGAGCGGAGCCGCGACGAAGAGGCGGCGCTCTACGAGGCGCGCTGCGCCGAGCTCGCGCCGAGCAGCACAGCGCGAATCGCCTGAGTCGACTCCTCGTCGGGCGACTCGCTGATCACCGTCGCCGGCCGCTCGAAGCGGGCGAGCGCGTCGCGCAGCGGCTCCGCTCGCAGCGTCCCCTCGCCGTACGGCAGGTGCTTCGTCTCGTTCCGGTTCGCGTACGCGATGTCGGAGAAGTGGACATGGAACGGGGCGCCCGCCTCGAGCACGCCGTCGGCGGCCTCGAGCGCGGACGCGAACGGATCGACGCCGATGAACGCCCCGTCGCTTGTCGCGTGCATGTGCGCGAAGTCGAGCACCGGCCGCACCCAGCCCAGCCGCGACGCGATCGTGATCACGTCGTCGAGCGAGCCGAGATCGCGCACCCGTCCCATCACCTCGACCCCGAACGGAACCGCGCGGTTCTTCTCCTCCAGCCGCTCGCGCAGCTCTCCGAGCTGCTCACAGACCGAGTCGAGCGCCTCCTCGCGCGTGCGGCCGAGCAGGAAGCCGGGATGGAAGACGACGAGCTCGGCGCCGCAGGCGGCAGCGATGCCCGCCGAGTGGTCGAGCATGCCGGTCGCCATGTTCAGCTTCTTGCCGCGCTCGGCGTGACCCATGAAGCCGGCGAGCGGCGCGTGCACCGAGAGCGCGATCCCGGCCTCGCGCGCGAGCGCGCCGAGCCGCTCCGCGAACTCGTAGTCCATCCAGAACTTCCCCTCGAAGTCGATCTCGCACGCGGACAGCCCACGCGCGAGCAGGAGCTCGACCGCCTCCTTTGGGCTCTCGCGCGACGGGATGCGCGCCGGGCCGAACCTGATCACTCCCACGGCGGCAGGGTACGCGTCAGAGGCCGAGCGCGATGCCGGCCCAGAGCAGCGCGATCACGACGAGCGGGCCGGCGGCGGCCGCGAGTGCGAGGCGATGGCGCCGGCGCAGGGCGTAGGGCCGCGGCAGCGCGCGGAACGCGAGCAGGGCGAGGAAGACGAGCACGAGCGGGAGCAGCAGCGCGTTGAAAATCTCGACGCGGATCGCCAGCCGCACGAGTGAGCCGCTCACGAGCACGAGTGCCGCGCCGCCGGCGACCACGGCGGTGTAGAGCCCGTAGAAGAGCGGCGCGCGCCGGATCTTCGTGTCGAGGCTGCGCGGCCGGCCGAGCGCCTCTGCGACCGACCAGGCCGCAGCGAGCGAGACGACGATGCAAGCGAGGAGCGCCGCGCCGCCGACGCCGAGCGCGAGCACGACGCGGCTGGCCGTGCCGCCGAGCGCAGGGGCGAGCGCCGCCGCGAGGTCGCCGACCGTGTGCAGCGAGCCGGAGCCGTGCAGCGTCGCCGCCGCGGCGACGAGTACCGCCGCCATCACGACCTGCGTCGTCACTGCGCCGAGCGCCACGTCGAGCCGCACGGCGCGCAGGCTGCGTCGCCGCCCCTGCACGAGTGCGCTCTGCTGGTAGAAGATCATCCACGGCATCACCACGGCCCCGACGTTCGCGGCGACGAGGGCGACATAGCCGTTCTTGCCGAGCGGCTGCGCGGAGACGAAGCCGCCGGCGACCGCGTGCACGCTCGGCCGCGCCTGCACCGCCGCGACGACGAAGACGAGCTCGAGCGAGCCGAGCGCGATGCCGACGATCTCGACGCGCCGGTAGCCGCCGGAGAGCACGAGCGCGAGCAGCAGCACCGCCGCGAGCGGCACGGTGACCGCGCGCGGAACGCCGAAGAGCTCGCCGACGCCGGCGAGGCCGGCGAACTCGGTCACGAGCGCCCCGAGCACGCTCACCGCGAGCGCTCCCGCCGCCACCGCGGCCCAGCGGCCGCCGAAGTGCTCGCGGATCAGCTCGGTGAAGCCCTTCCCGGTGGCGATCGCGAGCCGCGCCACGAGTTCCATCACGACGTACAGCACGGGCACGAGCAACGCCTCCACGAGCAGCAGCCGGTAGCCCCACGTGGCGCCGGACTGGGCTGCGGTGACGACGCTGCCCGCGTCCGTGTCGGCGAGCATGACCATCAGGCCGGGCCCGAGCACGGCGACGGCGGCAAGCAGCCGAATACGCATGGTCACAGCATCTGATCGCGGGGCGGGGGGCGGCATCGGTGTCGGCCCGGGGCGGGCTGCGGAGCGTCCGCAGATGCCGTCCGACGCCCTCTCTACGTTTTCCGCATGGCCAAGCACCCCTCGCGGATAGACCTGCTCGAGCTCGACATCGACCTCCGCCTGACCGACCTCTGGCGGGAGGCTGCCGACATCTCCGAATGGAATCTCGACGTGGTCGCGGCCTTCATGCGGGCCGCGTACGGCAAGGGCTACTGCGACGCGCTGACGGAGGACTCGCCAGGCTCGCTCTGCCACGACCACGGCTACCGCGTCCCGGGCCGCCGGGTCGAGGCGACCGAGCCCAGGCCTTCTTAACGTCCCGCCCGGGGACCGCGGGTAAGATGCCGCCGTGAAGCGGAGCCCGGCCCGCCTCGTCATCGCGCTCTCGGTGGCCGCCGTCCTCGCGGTCTTCATCCTCTACACCGCGATCGCCGGCAACGCGACGACCCAGCTCTCGCCGAGCACGCTCGCGGGAACGACCAGGCACGTCGCCGTCGTCGGTATCGTCGTCGGCAAGCCCACGGGCGACGCGCACAGCGCGGGCGGCCTGCGCTTCCGGCTCAAGGACGACAGCGGCACGTCGGCAGCGCGCGTCCTCGTCGTCTATCACGGCACCGTGCCGCCCCTCTTCAGGACGGGACGGCATGTCGTGCTCAGCGGGCGGCTGCGCAACGGCGTCTTCGTCGGCGACAACAGCTCGCTCGTGACGAAGTGCCCCTCGAAGTACACGCCGGCGAAGAGCAAGAAGACGTAGCTTGGCTGCGCTGGGCCGCGTCGCGCTCCTGCTGAGCTTCGGCCTCGTCTCGTACGCGCTCGTGGCCGGCTCGTACGCGGCGTACGCACGCCGCCGCCGGCTCTCGCTGTCGGCGCAGAACGCGCTCCTCGCGGCGTTTGGAACGACGCTCGTCGCCGCCGCCGTGCTGCTCGCAGCGCTCGCGCGCCGGGACTTCTCGTTCGTCTACGTCGCTCAGCACACGAGCCGCTCGCTGCCGCTCGGCTACGCGCTCTCCGCCTTCTGGGGAGGTCAGGAGGGGTCGCTGCTGCTGTGGCTGCTGATCCTCAGCGGCTACGCAGCCCTCGCCGTGTGGCTCAACCGCCGCTCGCGCGAGCTGATCGCCTGGGTCGTGCCCGTGCTCGGGGGCGTCGCCTTCTTCTTCGCCTTCATGCTCTGCTTCGTCTCGAGCCCGTTCGACAAGGCGGTCGCTCCCGGCGACGGGGCGGGGATGGTGGCGAGCCTGCAGAACCCGTACATGCTCGCCCACCCGCCGATGCTCTACCTCGGCTACGTCGGGTTGACGATCCCGTTCGCGTTCGGGATAGGCGCCCTCCTCGCGCGGCGCACCGACGAGCGCTGGATCGTCGCGACGCGCCGCTGGACGCTCGCAGCGTGGACGTTCCTCGGCGTCGGTCAGCTGCTCGGCGCGCACTGGGCATACGTCGAGATCGGCTGGGGCGGCTACTACGCCTGGGACCCGGTCGAGAACGCGGCGCTGATGCCGTGGCTGGCGGCAACCGCGTTCCTACACTCGGTGATGATCCAGGAGAAGCGCGGGATGCTGAAGGTCTGGAACATGGTGCTCGTCGCGCTCGCGTTCAACCTGTCGATCCTCGGCACCTTCCTCACGCGCTCGGGCGTCGTCAACTCGATCCACTCGTTCTCGCAAAGCTCGATCGGCGGCTGGTTCCTCGGCTTCATCGTCATCTGCGTCGTCTTCTCGGTCGGACTGATCTACCTGCGCCTGCCGTTGCTGCGCGCGCGCACGAAGCTCGAGTCGCTCGTCTCGCGCGAAGCGACGTTCCTCTACAACAACCTGCTGCTTGTCGCGCTCGCGCTCACGATCCTCTGGGGGGTCATGTTCCCGCTGCTGACCCAGGCGGTGAACGGCGAGACGCGCTCGGTCTCGAAGCCGTACTACAACTTCTTCCTGCACAGCTTCGGGCTGCCGCTGCTGCTGCTGATGGGGATCGGGCCGCTCGTCGCGTGGCGGCGGGCGTCGCTGCGCGCCCTCGGGAAGACATTCGTCATCCCAGCCGTCGCGGCGCTCGTCACGGGGATTGCGCTCATCGCCGTCGGTCTCGGCAGCTCGACGCCGGGCCTGCTCACGTACTCGTTCTCCGCCTTCGTGCTGGCGTCGATCGTGTTCGAGTTCGTGCGTGGAACGCGCGCCACCGGCTCGCTCAGGCGCCTCGTCGCCAAGAACAGGCGCCGCTACGGCGGCTACGTCGTCCACGCGTCGGTTCTCCTCCTCGCGATCGGGATTGCCGGCTCGAGCGCGTACCAGACGATCCGCGAGCGCGGCCTGAAGCCTGGCCAGTCGATGGAGATCGCGGGCTACACGCTCACGTACAGGTCGCTCGAGAACACGCAGCAGTCGAACGCGCAGACGACGAGCGCGACGGTCGACGTCTACCGCGGCCGTTCGCACCTATCGACGCTGCACCCCGGGAAGAGCTTCTTCCCGGTCGAGGACGACTTCGGCAACGACGTCGCGATCTATCACGACCCGCGCAACCTCGGCGACGTGTTCACGATCGCCGACCAGTTCGACAAGAACGGGACGCTCTTCCTCAAGGTGCTCGTGAAGCCACTCGTCAACCTGGTCTGGGCGGCCGGCTTCCTGTTCGTCTTCGGCTCGCTCGTCGCGTTGTGGCCTGACGCGGTCGAGCAGCGGCGGCTCGCCGAGCGTTACGAGCCGGGGACCGCCGCCGTGAGGATCTGATGGCGCTCGCCCTTGCTCTCGGTTCGCTGCTCGCCGTGCTCGTCGTCGTCTTCGTGGCGCGGCCGTTCCTGCGCGAGCCTGCGCCGGCGAGCGACCTTCTCGACGAGCGGGGCGAGCTCGAGCGGCGCCACCTCGAGCTCGTCGAGGAGCGCGACCGGGCGCTGGGGGCGCTCAAAGAGCTCGAGTTCGACCACCGCACGGGAAAGGTCTCCGACGGGGACTACCACGAGCTCGTCGGGCCGCTGCGGCGGCGGGCCGCAGAGACGCTGCGCGCGCTCGAGCCGCGGGCGGAGGCCCGCCACGAGCCGATCTCCAGCAGCCGCTGACTCCTAGTGGACGCGGCCACAAGTACGGTTGTGCGTCTGGCGGCCCGCAAACGCGGCGCATGCCGTTGTCCTCGGTCGGCCGCATACCTACGGGTATGCGGCCTCCCTGCGTCCTAGGCCACCCGCATGGCGCGGTGCGTTCTGCTTCTGCTTGTCCTCGGACTGGGGTCGGCGGCGCCTGCACTGGCGGGGGACGGCGGGAACCTCGGCCAGCAGAAGGCGAGCCTCGACGCGAAGCTCGCAGCCGTCCAGGCCAAGATCGCGCAGGCACACGCGCGTGAGTCTCACCTCAGCTCGCAAATCGGAGGCCTGACGACGCAGATCCACTCGCTCGAGACGCAGGTCGGCGACGTCTCGAGCAAGCTCTCCGCGCTCCAGGCCGATCTCGCGCTCCACCAGAAGCGGCTCGACAAGCTCAACGAGCTTTTCCATCTGCAGACGATCCGCTTCCGCTACCTGCGGCGCGAGTACACGATCTCGGTGCAGCGGCTCGACCAGCGGCTCGTCAACATCTACAAGCAGAACAACCCGTCGACGCTCGACGTCGTGCTCGCGGCGCGGAGCTTCCAGGACGTGCTCGACCAGCTCGACTACCTCGGCGCGATCGCGGCGCAGGACAAGAGAGTCGCCACGCAGGTCGGGACGGCGAAGCGCGCCGTGATTGCCGCCCGCGCGAAGACGGCGAAGGTGCGGCAGGGAGTGCAGCAGGAGGCCCGGGTGATCGACGCGCGCGCGCAGCAGCAGGCGATCTTGCGCGGCGAGCTGCTCTCGAGCCGCGACCGGCTCGCGACTGCGCGGGCGGGCAAGTCGCACACGCTCGTCGCCACGAAGGCGCAGGAGCAGGCCGAGATTCAGGAGTCGGCGGCGATCCAGGCCTCGAGCGCGGCAATCGAGGCGAAGATCCAGGCCGCCCAGAACGGAAGCAGCACCGGCTCGACGACGACCGCGGCGACCCCCTCGGCCGCCGGCCTGATCTGGCCCGTGTCCGGCCCGATCACGAGCCCGTTCGGCATGCGCTGGGGGACGCTGCACCCCGGCATCGACATCGGCGTGCCCACCGGCACGCCCATCCACGCCGCCGCGGCCGGCACCGTCATCTACTGCGGCTGGATGGAGGGCTACGGCAACCTCGTCGTGATCGACCACCACGACGGCATTGCCACCGCGTACGCGCACCAATCCCAGATCGCCGCGAGCTGCGGCGAGAACGTCGAGCAGAACCAGGTGATCGGCTACTCCGGCTGCACCGGCTACTGCACCGGCCCGCACGTGCACTTCGAAGTCAGGGTCAACGGAACGCCCGTTGATCCACTGGGGTATCTCCCGTAGCCGACGGCTACGCGACGCCGAACGTCTGCAGCAGCAAGTAGACGTTGAGACTGATGATCACGACGGCCACGGCCGATGCGGCGACCGTCGTCGCCTTTGCGTTCACGAGCACGCCCATCACCCTGCCGCTCGAGGTGAAGCGGACGAGGGGCACCAGCGCAAAGGGGATGCCGAAGGAGAGGATCACCTGGCTGAGGACGAGCGTCCGCGTCGGGTCGGCGCCGGCGGCGATCACGACGAACGCCGGCACCATCGTCACGAGCCGGCGCACGACGATCGGAATGCGGCGCCGGATGAACCCCTGCATCACCACCTGGCCGGCGAGCGTGCCGACGGCGGAGCTGGACAGGCCGGAGGCGAGCAGCGCGAGCGCGAACAGCGCGCTCGAGGCACCGCCGAGCAGCGGCGCGAGTGTCCGGTACGCGCCCTCCAGCGACTCGACGTGGTGGAGGCCGCTGCGGAAGAACGTGCTCGCCGCCATCACGAGCATGGCAACGTTGATCAGGCCGGCGATCGTCATGGCGATCAGCACGTCGATGTACGTGAACCGCATCAGCCGCCGTGCCTGCTCGTCGCTTTCCGGCCGGATCCGGTCCTGCATCAGCGCCGAGTGCAGCCAGATCACGTGCGGCATCACGGTCGCGCCGAGGATCCCGACCGCCAGCAGCACCGAGCCGCCGCCCTGGAAGCCCGGCACGACCGCGTGGTGGGCGACTGCGCCCAGGTTCGGATGGGACTTGAACAGCTCGACGACGTAGCAGACGCCGATCACGAGCACGATCACGACGATCGTCGCCTCGAACGGGCGGAAGCCGAACCGCTGCAGGCCGAGGATCAGGAAGGCCGCGACCGCCGTCACGAACGCCGCCGGCAGCAGCCCGATCCCGACCAGCAGGTGCAGGCCGATCGCTGCCCCCAGGAACTCGGCAAGGTCGGTCGCGATCGCGATCAGCTCGGTCTGCACCCAGAGGCCGAGCGTCACCGAGCGGGGCAGCTCGTCGCGGCAGACCTCGGCAAGGTTGCGGCCGGTGGCGACGCCGAGCTTCGCAGACAGCCCCTGCACGAGCATCGCCATCAGGTTCGAGGCGACGATCACCCAGACGAGCGTGTAACCGTAGCGCGAGCCGCCGGCGACGTTCGTGGCGAAGTTGCCCGGGTCGATGTAG
This sequence comes from Gaiellaceae bacterium, assembly GCA_050013935.1. Classification (GTDB taxonomy): domain Bacteria; phylum Actinomycetota; class Thermoleophilia; order Gaiellales; family Gaiellaceae; genus Palsa-739. Next base: position 12,790 of record JBEKEH010000090.1, read on the forward strand.
GCGACCGAGGCGATGAAGGCCGGGCCGAGGAAGGGGAGGAGGCGGAGCGGGCCCACGCCCTGAAGCGCGCGCTGACCGCGGACTCGGGCGGATTCGAGGCTTTCGGCCCGGGTGACTCCCACGAAAGTTAGACTAGCCTAAAAGTCCTTCCGCGTCGACGTCCTCGAGCCGCAGCAGGCACAGGTCTGGGAGCTGGCGCCAGCGCTCGTCGAGGTCGAAGCCGTAGCCGACGAACAGCTCGTCCGGGACGACGAAGCCGACGTAGCGGACGGGCAGGTCGTCGACGAGGCGGCGGTACGGCCGGTCGAGCAGCGTCACCGCCGCGATCGAGCGCGGCCTGCGCAGCTCGAAGGTGCGCACGAGGTAGTTGAGCGTGAGTCCGGTGTCGATCACGTCCTCGACCACGAGCACGTCCCGGTCGAGGATGTCCGCGTCGAGGTCCTTGAGCACGCGGATCTGCTCGTGGCCGCCCATCTGCGCGCTGCCGTAGCCGGCGAGCTCGACGAAGTCGAGGGCGTGGTGGATCGGCATCGCCCGCGAGAGGTCGGCGAGGAAGACGAGGCACGCCTTCAGGGAGCCGACGAGGATCGGCTCCCGGCCCGCATAGTCGCGGCCGATTTCCGCGCCGAGCTCGCCCACGCGGGCGGCCAGCGCCTCGGCCGACAGGTAGACCTCCCCGATCCGAGGATCCGCGGCGTCGCTCCTAGGAGGCCAGGTCGAGGTGGAAGTGCTGGGCGAGCCGTTCCAGATCGCGCTTGTAGAAGAGCTTGATCTTGACCTCGGGATAGCGTTCACGCAGCTTCCGGAGCTTGCGGTTCTTGCGGGTGACGAGCGACTGCTTCATGACGGTGATCTCGACGTACAGGTCCTGCTCGGGCAGGTAGAAGTCCGGCGAGAAGGCTTCGGCGACGCGCCCGTCTCCGTCCTGCTCGAGGACGAACGTCGTCGGCTCGTAGAGCCACGGGACGCCGTAGTAGTCGAGGACCTTCGCGCACTCGAGCTCCGCCTGGCTGGCGAAGCGCGGCGGCTCGGTGCCCTGATAGACCTGGAAAACAGGGGTGTCGAGCCCCATCTGCCGACCACGGTACCGGCAGCGTCGGACGGCGACGGAGGGGTACCGGCGACGGCTGTCCGCCTCGAAATCGCGTCGAACTGGTAGACCACCCGGCGCATGCCACGGATCAGCCTCGTCCCGCAGAAGCGCGAGTTCTTCGACCTCTACAACCGCTCCGCCGCGAACGCCGTCGCGATCGCGGACGCCCTCATCGAGCTGCTCGAGCGCTTCCCGGACGAGGGCGAGGAGCGGGCGCGGGGGATCAAGGAGCTGGAGCACGAGGGCGACCGGCTCACGCACGATGTCGTCGACCTGCTCAACCGGACCTTCGTCACGCCGTTCGACCGCGACGACATGTACCGGCTCGCGGGCGTCCTCGACGACATCTGCGACCACATCGACGAGGCGGCGGGGAAGGTCGTCCACTACGGCGTGCGCGACGTGCGGGAGCCGGCGCGCCGCCAGGCGGAGATCATCCAGCGCTCGGCGAAGAAGCTCTGCGAGGCGATCAACCGGCTCGAGGGCTTCAAGGACTCGCGCCGGCAGCTGATCGAGCTCCGCGAGCTCGAGGACGAGGGCGACCTCATCTCACACGAGGCGATTGCCGAGCTGTTCACCGGCAGGTTCGACCCGCTGACGCTCGTCCGCTGGAAGGACATCCACGAGCAGCTCGAGGAGGCCGTCGACGCCTGCGAGAACGCCGCCGACGTCCTCGAGGCGATCCTCGTGAAGAACAGGTAGCCGTCCGTGAGCGGCTCGATGCTGCTCGCGCTCGTGATCGTCGTCGGCCTCGGGTTCGACTTCACGAACGGCTTCCACGACACGGCGAACTACATTGCGACGTGGGTCGGCACGCGTGCAATGTCGCCGCGCGCGGCGGTCGCCGTCTCCGCCGCGGCGAACCTCGCGGGCGCGTTCGTGACCACCGCGGTCGCGACGACGGTGGGGAAGGGGATCATCGACACTGGGCTCGCGAACGACAAGACGGTGCTCGCCGCGCTGATCGGTGCGACGGCGTGGAACCTCGTGACGTGGCGGCTCGGCCTGCCGTCCAGCTCGACGCACGCGCTCATCGGCGGGCTCGTCGGCGCGGCCATGGCGCAGTCGGGCTCGCGCGGCGTGCAGTGGCACGGCGTCTGGGAGAAGGTCGTGCTGCCCGGAGCGGTGTCGCCGGTCGTCGGCTTCGGCGGCGCGTTCCTGCTCATGCTGCTGATCTACCGCGCGTTCTTCTGGCTGACCCCCGGCGTCGCGAACCGCGGCTTCAGGTACGGGCAGCTCGCGTCCGGTACCTGGGTCGCGTTCACGCACGGTGCGAACGACGCGCAGAAGACGATGGGCGTGATCGCGCTCGCGCTGTACACGAACGGCTCCATCTCGCACTTCTACATCCCGGACTGGGTGAAGGTCGCGGCCGGGCTGACGATCGCCGCCGGCACGTACGCCGGCGGCTGGAGGATCATCCGCACGCTCAGCCAGCGCATCTACAAGCTGCAGCCGGAGCACGGCTTCGCCGCCCAGGTCGCGGCCGGCTCGACGCTCTATCTCGGAACGCATTTCGGCTTCGCGATCTCGACGACGCACGTCGTCACCGGCTCGGTGATGGGCGCGGGCGCGACGCGCCGCCTCTCGGCCGTCAAGTGGGGTGTCGCCGGAAATATCGTCGTCGCCTGGCTGCTCACGCTGCCCGCCGCGGCCCTCGTCGCCGCTGCGCTCTACTACCCGGTTCACGCCGTCCTCTAGGCTTGCGGCATGCCGGCGGAGAGGAACGGGCGACCGTTCACCATCGTCCAGCTGTCCGATCTCCACTGCGGGCAGCAGTTCTTCCTGCCGAACCTGCTCGAGCGCGCGATCGCCGAGGTGAACGACCTCGCCCCGGACGTCGTCGTCATCTCCGGCGATCTCACCTCGCACGGCTTCAAGGACGAATACGCGCTCGCGAAGCAGTACGTCGACGGGATCGAGTGCGAGGCGATGGTCATCATCCCGGGCAACCACGACTCACGCAACGTCGGTTACGTCCACTTCGAGGAGCTGTTCGGCGATCGCAACTCCGTGCTGCGGGTGGGCGCCGCGACGATCGTCGCCGTCGACTCGACCGAGCCGGATCTCGACAACGGGCAGATCGGCCGCGGCCGCTACCCGTGGATCGAGGAGCAGTTCGCGGCGCCCGCAGACCTGCGCGTGTTCGTGCTCCACCACCATCTGCTGCCGGTGCCCGGAACCGGGCGCGAGCGGAACATCGTCAACGACGCAGGCGACGCCCTCGAGTGTCTCCAGCGCGCCGGCGTCGACCTCGTCCTCTGCGGGTACAAGCACGTTCCCTACGCGTGGCGGCTCGAGGATCTGTTCGTCGTGAACGCGGGCACGGTCTCGTCCTCGCGCCTGAGAGGGAACGGCCGTCCCTGCTATAACGTCGTCGAGGTCGAGGGCACGCACGTCGACGTCTGGCGCAGGTACCCGTTCCACGAGCAGGAGCGGATCATCCAGTTTTCCACCGAGACGAAGACGTTCGAGAAGTACACCGCACGCATCGAGGACGAGGTGACGTCCCGGTGAGGGCGCTCGTGCTGATCGACGGCGAGCACTACGCACCGGTCGTGCGGGACGCGCTCGCAGCGCTGCCGTACGAGGTTGTGGGCGCGCTGCTCGTGGGCGGCACGGAGAAGCTGCACGGCGGCGGCGACTACGGCGTGCGGCTCGTGACGGCGCTCGACGAGGTCGAGGCGGAGCTCGTCTTCGACCTCTCCGATGAGCCTGTGCTCGGCCCGCGCGAGCGCTTTCTCTGGGCATCCCGCGCGCTCGCGCTCGGGCTGCCGTACGAGGGCGCCGATTTTCGTTTCGACCCGCCCGCGCTGCACGAGGCGCCGCTGCCCTCGCTCGCCGTGATCGGCACCGGCAAGCGCGTCGGCAAGACGGCGGTGACCGGTCACGTCGCCCGCCTGCTCGCGCGCAGCCGCGACGTCGTCGTCGTCTCGATGGGGCGGGGCGGACCGCCGGAGCCGGAGGTGCGCACCGCTGCGCCGTCGCTGGAGGAGCTCGTCGCACTCGCCCGCGCGGGGCGGCACGCCGCGTCCGACTACCTCGAGACGGCGGCGTTCGCCGGCGTGCCGACCGTCGGCTGCCGGCGGGCGGGCGGCGGCCTCGCGGGCGCGACCGTCGACTCGAACGTGCTCGAGGGCGTCCGCGTCGCGGCCGCGCTCGACCCGGACCTGCTCGTGCTCGACGGGAGCGGTGCCGCGCTGCCGCCGGTCGCGGCGCAGGCGCGCATCCTCGTCACGAACGGCGACCACGACATTCGTGACGGGCTCAACGCCTACCGCCTGCTCGTCTCCGACTTCGTCGTCGACACCGGCGGCGCCGATCATGACGCGATCCGCGCGGTCAAGGACGTGGAGGTCGTCCGCGCCGAGCTGCACCTGCGGCCGGCCGCACCGCTGCGCGGCCGCCGCACCGCGGTCTTCACCACCGGTCCGGCGCCGACCGCGCACCTCGACGCCGACGTCGTCCACGTCTCGCGCAACCTCGCGCAGCGCGACGCGCTGCTGGCGGAGCTCGAACGGGTCGATGCGGACGTCTATCTCGTCGAGCTGAAGGCCGCCGCGATCGACGTCGTGGCCGAGGCCGCGCTCGCGCGTGGCGCGGAGGTGGTGCTCGCGGCGAACGACGTCGTCGCAGAGGGCCTCGACGAGCTCGTGCTCGGCCTCGTGCCGTCGGAGCTGCGCGCATGACCCAGCCGCGGCGGATCATGCCGCTGCCGCTCGGCGGCGAGCACGGGCTGCCGTACTCGCGCGGCCTGATGGCGCGCGCGCTGACGGCGGTCGGCGTCGCGCCCGATCGGGCGTACGCGCTCGCGCGGCGCGTCGGGGACGACGTCGCGGCGCGCGGCAGCGACGTCGTCGAACTCGGCCGGCTCGGCGTGCTGGCGGTGGAGAGCCTCGGCGAGGTCGAGGGCACCGAGCCGGTGCGGCAGCTGCGCCGCTACCAGGAGCTGCGTGAGCTCGAGCTGCCGCTCGTGATCCTCGTCGGCGGCGCGACCGGCACGGGCAAGTCGACCGTCGCCACCGAGATCGCGTACCGTCTCGGCATCACGCGCGTCACCTCCACGGACTTCATCCGCGAGACTATGCGCGCGTTCTTCTCGCACGAGTTCATGCCGTCGATCCACTACTCGAGCTTCGAGGCCGGCGAGGCCTTCCCCGGCGCCGACGACCCGGTCGTCGCGGGGTTCCTGGAGCAATCTCGCCAGGTGCTCGTAGGCGTGCAGGCGTCGATCGAGCGGGCGCTGCACGAGGGCTGGTCGATGGTGCTCGAGGGCGTGCATCTCGTGCCCGGGCTGCTTCCGGCGCTCGACGGGAATGCGCTCGTCACCGCCTGCGTGCTGAAGATCGGGGACGAGACCGCGCACGCGCAGCACTTCTTCACGCGCGAGGTCGGCGCCGAGCGGCCGATGGCGAAGTACCTCGACCGCTTCGCCGAGATCCGCCTGCTCCAGGAGCTCATCGTCGACCGAGCCGAGCGCGAGGGCGTGGCGGTGATCGAGAACGAGGACGCCGAACGTGCGACCGGCGCCGTCGCCGACCTCGTCCTCTCGGCCGCCGAGCGGGCCCGGGAGCGCGTATGAGCGAGCTCGAGACCGGCCCGGCCGCCGAGCAGGCGCCGGCAGGGCAGGAGGAGCCGTGCCTCTGCCAGTCGTACCTGCGCGCGACCGAGCGGGCCGCGCTCGGCGCCGCACGCTGGCTCGGCCGGGCGGACCAGGCGGCGGCCGAGGCGGCGGCAGAGAGCGGCATGCGCGCGATGCTCGACCTGCTGCCGATCCGCGGCCGGATCGTGATCGGCTCGTACGAGGAGGCCGGCAGCCTGCCCCCGGGAGCGATCATCGGCTCGGGCGGCGCCGAGGTCGACCTCGCGCTCGACCCGCTCGAGGGGCGCGGCCTCGTCGCGCGCGGCGGCAACGGCGCGATGTCGATGATCGCCGCCGGCCAGCCGGGGCACCTGATGACGCTGCCGGAGATGTACATGCGCAAGATGGCGGTCGGCCCGCGTGCGCGAGGCTCGATCGACCTGCTGCGTCCCGTCGGCGAAAACATCTGGGCGATCGCCGAGGCCTTCGGCCGCCGCGTCAACGACGTGACGACGATCGTGCTCGACCGGCCGCGCCACCACGACCTGATCGAGGAGATCCGCGGCGCCGGCGCGCGGATCAAGCTGATCCAGGACGGAGACGTGACCGCGTCCATCTCCGCCTCGATCCGGGGCACGAACGACCATCTCGCGATCGGGATCGGCGGCACGCGCCAGGCGATCCTCTCTGCCGCGGCGCTCCGCTGCCTCGGCGGCGAGCTGCAGGCGCAGTTCTGGCCGACTTCGCGGCGCGAGATCGACGAGCTGCGCGAGCTGGGGATCGAGGACTACGAGCGCGTCTTCCGCACCGAGGACCTCGCACCGGGCGAGGTGATCGTCGCCGCCACCGGCGTCTCGAACGGCGACCTGCTTCGCGGCGTCCGCTTCCTCGCCGACAGCGCGCGCACCCACTCGCTGCTGATGTGCACCCTCTGCAACTGGGTGCGCTTCGTCGACGGCATCCACTTCTTCGCCCGGGAACGGCGCGAAGAGGTGCGACTGCTCGGCTTCTAGTGGCCGCGTCCACTAGCAGCGTCGATCGATTTCGATTGGCGAAACGGGGCGCGAAGCGTAGAGTCTGCTCATGAGCAGCCTCATCGCAAAGCTTCGCAAGTTGTTGGGGCTCGGCCCGAAGGCGTAGGTTCGCCCGAAAGCGGCCGGGGTGCGCTGAGGGCGGGGCCCCGGTCCCGTCACAACGCTTAGATAGTTGGGTGTTTCTGCGGCTCGAGCCGCGAGGGGTACTGCTCGTGCCCGACCGAGCGCATGCACGCGACCTCAGTCTGTTCCGCTCGCGGCGTGAGCTGCGCCCAGACCTCGTCTAGACTTGGGCTTGCGGCCCTTGGACCCTTCGAGGATCGTCGAGCGAGTGTGGGGCTCGCTGGTTCGTCCGGCGACGAAGCGCACTCACCGACAACCGAGGAGCAAGTCTGAGGGCCGCGTTTCTTTTCAGGGCCTCCTGAGCCGGCCAACAACTCGAGCGCGGTGCGGCGCGAGGAAGTGCGGCTACTCGGCTACTGAGGCGCGTGCTTGCCGGCGGCCTGCCGCTCGCGCTCGTCGTGGCGGCGGGCGGCGCGGAAGAAGACCCAGCAGAGGACGCCCACGATCAGGACCGGCACGACCGCGGAGGCGAGCAGGACGCCGTTCATCACCGCGGAGCCGCCGCTCGCCAGCATGAAGCCATCGTAGACGGGGTCGGACCCCTTAGTGCCCCTTCAGCAAATGTCCTCCGGCTTCTGGAACGCGATCACGCTGCGCGCTGCCGCGTCCTCGATCGCGCCCGTAGCTACGGCTACGAGCGCTCCCTGCGTCCTTGCATCGCTTGGTGCTCGCGCCCCAGAAGCTCGGCAACATTCGCTGAAGGGGCACTAGACTGCTCCCATGCCCAGCAAGAACGAGCTGCTCGAGGCGCTCCGCCAGGTCGAGGATCCCGAGCTCGGGATGGACATCGTCGACCTCGGCCTGCTCTACGACGTCGAGATCGAGGGCCCGAAGGTGAAGATCACCTACAGCCTCACCTCGATGGGCTGCCCCGCCGGGCCGCTGATCGCGCAGGACATCGACCGGGCCGCGCACGAGGTCCCCGGCGTGGAGGACGTCGACCTCGAGCTGATCTTCGACCCGCCGTGGACGCCCGACCGGATGTCCGACGACGCGAAGTTCATCCTCGGCTTCGGCTAGCGCTGTAAGGGAAACGCCCGGCAGCGTGGCATCGACACTGACATCAGATCATCGAACTGCGAGCACTTCCGATTGCTCGCACGCATCCCAGAACGGTGCACCCTAAGCGACGTTCTGTTCTACAAGCCCTAGGACGGGCGTGCGACGCCGCCAGGGCCGCACGCTCGATCCCGCTCCGACGGCTCTCAGCCGCCGCGGAAAGTGAGCGCGCGTGAATCCCGAGATCACACTCGGACGAATCGCCGGCATCCGGATCAGCGTCAACTGGAGCTGGCTGATCGTCTTCACGCTGATCGTCTGGACGCTTGCGAGCGCCGTCTTTCCCACGCAGGATCCGCACCTGTCGCGGAGGACGTACCTCGCGATGGCGGTCGTCGCAGCGGTCGTCTTCTTCGGCTCGCTCCTGCTCCACGAGCTCGGTCATGCCGCACAGGCCCGGCGCGAGGGTATGGAGATCGACGGGATCACGCTCTGGCTCTTCGGCGGCGTCGCGCAGTTCAAGGGAATGTTCCCATCGGCCGCGGCCGAGCTGAGAATCGCGCTCGCCGGGCCGCTCGTCTCGGCGCTCCTCGGCGGGGCGTTCGTCGGCGTCGCGGCCGCCGGTGGTCTCGGCACGGCCGTCGACGGTGTGGCGGCGTGGCTCGGGTACATCAACCTGATCCTGCTGGCGTTCAACATGCTGCCGGCGCTGCCGCTGGACGGCGGGCGCGTTCTGCGCGCGCTGCTGTGGCGCACCCGGGGCGACTTCTCGTGGGCGACGAGGATCGCGGCGGACGTCGGTCGCGGCTTCGGCTACCTGCTCGTCGGCCTCGGCGTCTTCCTGTTCATCGCGCAGGGCATCTGGAGCGGCGTCTGGCTCGCCTTCGTCGGCTGGTTCCTGCTCCAGGCGGCGGCAGCCGAGGGCCGGTACGGGCTGCTTCGCGACGCGCTCGGCGGCCTGCGCGTGCGCGACCTGATGGTCCGGAACCCCGTCTCGGTCGCCGCGGAGATGTCCGTCGCGGAGTTCATGGACGAGGTCGTCCGCGCCCACCGCTTCACGACCTATCCCGTCATCGGCAACGGGCGCGTGCTGGGCCTGCTTCCGTTCGCAGCCGTCGCGCCTGTGCCACGGGAGGAGTGGGGCCGGACGACGGTTCGCGAGTGCATGCTGGCCTTCGGCGACGTTCCCCATCTCCGCGAGGACGAGCTACTCGTCGACGCCATGGGCGGGCTGGCGCGGACGCCGCCCGGGCGCGCGTTCGTGCTCGAGGGCGATCTGGTCGTCGGCCTCCTCTCGATCAGCGACGTGGGACGCTTCGTGGCGGCGACGGGGGCGGCCCGGCGCCGCCGCCGGAGGTGAGATGGAGCGTGCGTCGAGCTCGGGACCGATGTCGCGGAGGAGAGCGGTCGCCTGACGGTGCCGCTGCGGTGCGATACTTGTCTCTTCCGGCCACTGCGGCTCGAGGGGGTGACTCGTGCAGGCTGCGCGGGCCTGCGCACGTTTCGGCAGCTTCGCCGTCGTCCTCGTCGCGCTGCTCGTGCTTGTCGGCCCTGCCGTCGCATCGCCGCCTCCGGGCGCGACCGCACGGTGCCGGGACGGGACGTACAGCTACTCGCAGCACCGCTCGGGAACCTGCTCGCATCACGGCGGCGTCGCCGTGTGGCTCAGCGGTTCGACGTCGAGCGGCGCTCCGGCGGTCGACGTCGGATCGACCGTGCTCCTCGAGGCACGCACGAGGACGAGTGGCTGCAAGCTCGGCGCGGAGCCCGATCGGCGCTGCTCCCCCGGCGCGTACTACTCGAAGCTGAGCAGGGCAGTCCTCTGCTCGGCGAGCTTCAGGACGAGCTCGATCCGGAACGTCCCCGAGTCGGAGAAGCATCAGGTCGAGAGCGAGTACCGGATGACTCCTCAGGCGTACGGATCTCGTCTCGAGATCGACCACATCGTGTCTCTCGAGCTCGGCGGCTCGAACGACATCGCAAACCTCTTTCCCGAGCGGGCCGACGCGAACCCGGGCTATCACGTGAAGGACAAGCTGGAGAACCGGCTGCACGACCTGGTCTGCACGGGCCGAATCGGCCTGCGCTCCGCCCAGGAGAGGATCGCCGGCGATTGGGAGGCGCTCTACCGCGAGGTCTTCGGCGCGGCGCCCGCCGGTTGAGAGGCGCGGAAGGGCCGCTCAGGGGGCACGGTGGTGACACCTTCGTAACGGTCGGGTGAAACCGGCCCCGAAACGGCAGGACTCGTCCGCGTCAGGCGCTACTCCATGAGGAGTGAACCGCTGCGACCTGCACGTCCACTCGATCCATTCGACGGACAGCGGGAATTACGCGCTCCGTCGCGCGCGTCTCGGCGAGTCCTACACGCAGCCCGAGCGCGTGTACCGGACCTGCAAGGCGCGCGGGATGACGTTCGTCACGATCAGCGACCACAACACCGTCGAAGGGGCGTTGCGGATCGCACACGAGCGGGACGCCTTCCTCTCGGTGGAGGTGACGACGCGCTTTCCGGAAGACGACGTCACGCTGCACGTGCTCGTGTGGGATCTGACCGAGGAGGATCACCGCGACCTCCAGCCGTACCGGCCGTCGGTGTACGAGCTCGTGTCGTTCCTGCGCGAGCGGCGGCTGCCGCACGCGCTTGCGCATCCGCTCTACCGCATGGGGCGTCCGCTGACGGTCGCGCACGTCGAGCGGATGATGCTGCTGTTCGGGGTGTGGGAGGGGCGCAACGGCGCACGGCCGCGCGAGTCGAACGAGCTCGCCTGCAGGCTCGCCGCCGCGGCGACGCCCGGATACCTCGCCACGCTCGCGGAGCGGCACGGGATCGCGCCGGCGCACGCGGGGCGGATCGCGCTGACGGGCGGCTCCGACGACCACGGTGCGCTCGACATCGGCACGACGTGGACGGACGCGCCGGGCGCCACGGCTCGCGAGTTCCTCGACGCGATCACGCGCGGCGAGAGCTCCGTCGGCGGCGGGCACGGCTCCACGCTGAAGCTCGCGCACGCGGTCGCGGCGCTGTTCGTGCACGCGTACCGCGCGTCCGGCGCCGAGTTGCCGGACACGATCCGCGCACAGGTCGAGGCGCTCTTCGATCGCGACGCGGCCGACGCCGCCGCGCGTCACCGGGAGATCGCCGACGTCAGCTCGCGGCTCGTACGCCTGCTCGGCGAGCGGGCCCGCTCCGGCGGCATCGCGTTCACGTCGCTCCCCGGCGCAGGCCGCCGCCTCGGCGCGCTTGCGTTCGCCGCCGGCCTGCAGCTCCCCTATCTCGCCACTGCGCACCATCACGCTGAC
>JBEKEH010000091.1:0-13550 GCA_050013935.1 Gaiellaceae bacterium
CGCTCGCCGACACAACGACACGGCGCACACCACGACCAAGGAAGCCGCTATCGTCGCAGCGATGTAACGATCACACCGGGACCGCCGTCACGAAAATCCACGGCGACCGGGACATCCTCGTCGGCGCTGTCCACCTGAGCCACCTCCGGAAGAGCGTCTAGCGCCGCGCTTCCTCCTGGCCTAGCGTCGGCGACGTGCAGGACGCGCTTCAGAGTTACATCAGTCAGGGGAACTGATGTAAGATTGGGACGTGAAACGGCTCCAGATCATGATCGAGGAGGAGCTCGACGCCGAGCTCGGGATCCAGGCGGCGCGGGAGGGCGTGTCGAAGGCGGCGCTGATCCGGCGCTACGTCGGCGAGCGGCTACGGCCGCTGCCGCCGCTCGAGCAGGATCCGCTCTGGGAGATCGTCGGGATGATCCCGGGCGGGTCGCCGGACGACTCGTCGCGCATCGACGAGGTCGTCTACGACCTCGACCGGTGATCTTCGTCGACACATCGTTCTGGATCGCTCTGGCAATCGACGCCGATCGGCATCACGCGCAGGCGTCCCAGCTCTTCGCTGCTCACGCCCAAGCTGCGCTTGCAACATCGAACGGGGTTCGGGGAGAGACCTGGACGTTCGTCCGGCGGCGCTTCGGACATCGAACCGCGGTCGCGCTGATCGACCGGCTCGAGCAAACCCCGAGACTGCGCGTGCTCCCGGTCGGGCACGACGACGAGCACGACGCGTGGGAATGGCTGCGCCGTCACGACGAGCGCGAGTACTCCTTCGCCGACGCCACGAGCTTCGCGCTGATGCGCCGGCTCGCCATCCGTGAGGCGTTCGCGTTCGACGGCGACTTCGCTGCGGCCGGCTTTGTCGAGCTACGTGCGTAACCCGCGACGGAGCCCTACGCGCGCTACCGCTGCTGCGAGTCGCGGTTCGCGAGGCGAACCGCGGCGTAGACGACGGCGCCGATCAGCACCACCAACACGAGCATCGTCGGCACCATCCAGTACCAGTTCCAGCCGTTGTTGTAGCCGTGCATCACCGGGGTGCCACCTCTCTTCGACGGCGGGGTCGCGACCCCACGAGCCGCGCGGCACACTGTAGGTGCTGACGTGCAGCACCTGCGCTGCACGGCACGAAGGAGGACGACCGTGGCTGAACGGAAGAGCTTCACCCCCGAGGAGGCGCGCCAGATCGGCGCGGAGATCGGGATCGACTGGGAGACCGCACCGTTCGACGTCGAGCAGCTCCGCAGCGGCATGGACGTCGAGCTGGAGCATGGCCTCCACGACTTGCTCACCAACGTCAGCGGCGACGACCCGCACGTGACGGCGAAGATCGCGCTCGCCCATCTGAACGAGTTCCCCGACTACTACACGCGCCTCGACTGCATGGAGGAGGAGGCGAAGCGCGACTGGAGCGAACGTCGCCGGCAAGGCGAGTAGCGAACCCCGCCCGCGCGGTGGACAATGTCCCCGTGGCGACCATCGCCTCGCGCCCCGCGAACCAACCGCCTCCGCTCGAGGGCTACGACCTCTACGGCGAGAACCGGCCGCTCGTCGAGGCGGTCGCGCGCGAGGGCGCGGGCTGGGCGCACGACGCGCTGCACGGGCTCGGCGAGCTGCTCGGCGGCGAGCCGCTCGAGTGGGGACGGCTCGCGAACGAGCATCCGCCGCAGCTGCGCACCCACGACCGCTTCGGCAACCGGATCGACGAGGTCGAGTTCCACCCCGCCTGGCACCGGCTGCTCGGGCTCGGCGTCGAGCACGCGCTGCACGCCGCGCCGTGGCGCGAGGTGCGCGCCGGTGTACACGTCGCGCGCGCGGCCGGCTTCCTCACGTTCGCACAGGTCGAGGCCGGCGTCGGCTGCCCGCTCTCGATGACGTTTGCGTCGCTCGCGACGCTGCGCGAGGAGCCGGAGCTCTACGACGAGTGGAAGCCGCTCCTCACCTCGACGGTCTACCACCCGGGCCTGCGCCCGGCCGCGGAGAAGGCGGGCGCGCTCTGCGGCATGGCGATGACCGAACGGCAGGGCGGCTCCGACGTGCGCGCGAACGAGACCGTCGCGCGGCCGGCCGGCGACGGCGAGGCGACGCTGCGCGGCGACAAGTGGTTCTGCTCGGCGCCGATGTGCGACGCGTTCCTCGTCACCGCGCAGGCTCCCGGCGGGCTCACCTGCTACTTCGTGCCGCGCGTCCTGCCCGACGGCGAGCGCAACGCGTTCCACATCGACCGGCTCAAGGACAAGCTCGGCAACCGCTCGAACGCATCGGCCGAGATCCGGCTCGAAGGAGCCTGGGCGCGGCGCGTCGGCGAGGAGGGGCGCGGCGTCCGCACGATCATCGAGATGGTCGCCCACACGCGCCTCGACTGCGTGCTCGGCTCGACCGGACTGATGCGGCGCGCGGTCGCCGAGGCGACCCACCACGCGGCGCACCGGGCGGCGTTCGGCCGGGTGCTGAGCGAGCAGCCGTTGATGCTGAACGTGCTCGCCGACCTGTGTCTCGACTCGGAGGCCGCGACGGTGTTGGCGCTGCGGCTCGCGCGCGCCTACGACGAGGAGGACGCCCCGTTCCGCCGCCTCGCCACCGCCGTCGCGAAGTACTGGGTGTGCAAGTCGACGCCTCCGCTCGTCGCGGAGGCGCTCGAGTGCCTCGGCGGCAACGGCTACGTCGAGGAGAGCGTCCTGCCGCGCCTCTACCGCGAGAGCCCGGTCAACTCGGTGTGGGAGGGCGCAGGGAACGTCAACGCGCTCGACGTGCTGCGCGCGGTCGCGCGCCAGCCGGAGAGCCTCGCAGCGCTGCTCGCGGAGATCGAGCTCGCCGCCGGAGCAGATGCGCAGCTCGACGCCGCGGTCGCGGAGCTGCGCCACGAGCTCGCCGATCCCGCCGACGTCGAGCTGCGCGCGCGGCGGCTCGTCGAGCGGCTCGCCCTCTGCCTCCAGGGCTCGCTGCTCGTACGCCACGGCGACGCCGCCGTCGCCGACGCGTTCTGCGCGTCGCGTCTCGGCGGCGACGGCGGGCGCGCCTACGGAACGCTGCCGGCGGGACTTGCGCTCGCCGCGATCGTCGAGCGGCACCGGCCCCGCGTCTAGGCTGCAGCGAGCGCGTCGCCGAGGTCGGTCGCCTCGACGCGCTGCTGCGGGAGCGTGATCACGATCTTGCCCTCGCGCTCGTGCCGACGGCGCGCATTCAGGATCGTGATGCCGACCAGGCTCCCGTCCGCGCCGTAGCGAAGGCCGTCGCCTTCGGCGGACTCGTCCCCATCGACCGCGGACGCCGGATCGCCCACGTGCAGGTAGAGCACGTCGACCTCGCGGTCGTAGAACACGTTGTCGAACTCGATGCCCGCGAGCTTCACCGTCATGGCATGCGCCTCCGCGCGAAGGCCGTAGCCTAGGCTGCCGCGAGCACGTCGCCGAGATCCGTGGCCTCGACCTGCCGCTCCGGCAGCGTGATGAGGATCCGGCCCTCGCGGTCGAGGATGCGCTGAGCGTTCACGATCGTGATGCCGAGGAGCACGCCGTGATCGTCGTAGCGAAGGTAGTGCCCCTCCGGCGACGCGTCGAAGTCGGCAGCGGTTCGGGGCGGCTCGCCCACCTGGAGGTAGAGGACGTCCGCCTCGCGGTCGTAGAGCACGTTGTCGAACTCGATGCCGGCGATCTTGACGGTCATGGAAACGACCTCCGAGGAAACGCGGTGAGGATCAGGCCGCGGGCGCCCTCGTAGTGTACGACCACCCTGATCCAGCGGCTCGGCCCGGCCCCTTCGAGGTAGAACCACTCCTCGCCACGCTCGCGTCCGGGCGCGCGGCGGTCGGGCCGAGCGACCGCCTCGAGCAGGACATCTGGCTTGACCTCGAGCTCGCCGTGCCGAGAACAGATGTGGAGCCAGCGGTGCCGGGTCAGAACCACGCGCCGGCCCTGAGGATCGACCGTCTCCCACACGAGCCGATCGTCCTCTTGCACCAGAGCGCTGCCAAGAGGCCCTTGTAGCCACGCCCGGCGTCACCCTGTCCGCCCGGGACGACGTGGAAAGGCCGCCTGTCGATGCCATGATGTCGTCATGCCGAAATTGCGCACGACCGTCGCCCTCGACGAGCGCGTCCTCCGCGCGGTGCGCGCCAAGGCCGCGCGCACCGGCCGGCGTGACAGCGACGTGATCGAGCAGGCGCTGCGGCGCGACCTCGGGCTCGACGTCCTCGACCGCGCGGGGGCTCGCGCCGACCTCCCCGAGGACGAGGCGCTGCGGCTCGCGGTCGAGGCGCAGCATCAGGCCCGCGCACGCTGACGCGTGCGCACCCGGCTCAGAGCGAGCCGAGTGGCGCGATCGCGCGCACCGGCTGGCCCGTGACCTTCGCGATCAGCTCGAAGTCGCGGTCGTAGTGGCACACCGGCACCCCGGCGAGCTCGGCGGCCGCGGCGATCAGGAGATCCGGGATCTTCACGCGGCGGTGGTGGAGCGGGCCGTCTGCGCCCAGCCGTTCGAAGACCTCCGTCGCGCGAGTCCACACGCGCTCGTCGATCGCGATCTCGTCCAGCGCGTCGAGCAGGCCGCGGCGGCGGCGGAAGATCGTGCTGTCCTGCGTCTCCCACAGCAGCTCGAGCTTGACCATGGCGCACGTCGCGATCTCGCCCGCCTCCAGCCGCCGCTCGAACTCGTCCGACACCGCCGGATCGCGGCGCCGGCTCGTCCACGCGCTCGTGTCTGCGAGCTCTACTCCCACGTTCGCGTCCGGCGAAGCTCGGCGAGCGCCTCCGGCGTCAGATCCTCGAAGGTCTCCGCGGCGAGTGCGCGCAGCTTCTCCCTGCGCACGATCTCCTCGAGCGCACGCGTGACCGTGTCGGTCGTGCCGCGCGTGCCCAGGATCGCGCGTGCCTGCGCGACGAGGTCGAGCTCGAGATTGAGGGACGTACGCTTGACCACTAACACATCGTACATATTGAAGGCGACGATGAGCGCATATCAAGATGTCTGTTCAGGACATATTACCTTGCACGGTGTCGATTTCGAAGCTCACCGTTCGTCTACCGTCGACAGCCCAGCCCACGAAGGAGGAACAGCAATGTCCGATGTGACGGTCAAGCGGGTCGAGGAGTTCGACACGCCCAACAACGGCGGCTTCTGCCGCGCGCGCGCCGGGCTCGGCGTGACGGCCTTCGGGATGCAGGTCGAGAACTTCCCGCCGCACTTCGAGCACTACCCCGAGCACGACCACAGCGACGACGGGCAGGAAGAGGTCTACACCGTCCTCTCCGGCTCCGCGACCCTGCACGTCGGCGGCGAGCAGCACCGCCTCGAGCCGGGCGTGTTCGCCCGCGTCGCCCCGGGCGTCAAGCGCAAGCTCACGACCGGCGACGAGCCCGCGCGCGTGCTCGCGATCGGCGGCACGCCCGGCAGCGCCTACGTCGTGCAGCCCTTCACCGAGGAAGGCGGGCCGTTCGGCTAAACGGGCTCGAAGCGGGCGGTGAAGTGCCGCAGTGTCGGCGGCTCGAAGGTCATGCGCAGGCCGCGCAGCTCGGCGCGGCCTGCCGCGACCGCGGTGCAGACCTCGATCACGTAGTCGATGTGGCTCTGCGTGTACGTCCGGCGCGGGATCGCGAGCCGGACGAGGTCCATCGCGGCCGGGTGCTCGCTCCCGTCCGGGTGCCGGCCGAACATGACGGTGCCGATCTCGCAGCCGCGCACGCCGCCCGTCTCGTAGAGCGCGACCGCGAGCGCCTGGCCCGGGTACTGGAGCGGCGGGATGTGCGGCAGCAGCGCCCGCGCGTCGAGGTAGACGGCGTGGCCGCCGGGCGGCTGCACGATCGGGACGCCCGCCGCGGTGAGCGCCTCGCCGAGGTACGCGGTCGAGCGGACGCGGTAGCGCAGGTACTCGTGGTCGACCGCCTCCCGCAGGCCCTGCGCGATCGCCTCGAGGTCGCGGCCCGCGAGCCCGCCGTACGTCGGGAAGCCCTCCGTGAGGATGAGCAGGTTCCGGCAGCGCTCGGCGAGCGCGTCGTCGTTCATCGCGAGCCAACCGCCGATGTTCGCGAGCGGGTCCTTCTTCGCGCTCATCGTCATCCCGTCCGCGAGCGACGCCAGCTCGCGCACGATCTCCACCACTGACCGCTCCGCCTGGCCCGGCTCGCGCTGGCGGATGAACCACGCGTTCTCGGCGAAACGGCACGCGTCGAGGTAGAGCGGCACGCCGTGCGCGTCGCAGACCGCGCGCACGGCGCGGAGGTTCTCGAGCGAGACCGGCTGCCCGCCGCCCGAGTTGTTCGTGATCGTGACCATCACCGCCGGCACCGCGTCGCGCCCGCGCTCGGCGAGCAGCCGCTCGAGCGCCGCGACGTCCATGTTCCCCTTGAACGGATGCACGAGCGACGGCTCGAGCGCCTCGGGGATCGGCAGGTCGACCGCCTCGGCCCCCGTGAACTCGACGTTCGCGCGCGTCGTGTCGAAGTGCGTGTTGTTCGGGACGACCTTGCCCGGCCCGCCGATCGCCGTGAAGAGGATCTTCTCCGCTGCCCGGCCCTGGTGCGTCGGGATCACGTGCCGGAACGGGAACAGCGTGTGCACGCTGTCGAGGAAGAGGTACCACGAGGGCGAGCCCGCGTAGCTCTCGTCCCCGTGCTGGATCGCGGCCCACTGGTCGCGCGACATCGCGCCCGTGCCCGAGTCGGTGAGGAGGTCGATCAGCACGTCCGCAGCGTGCAGGTCGAACAGGTTGTAGCCCGCCGCGCGGATCGCCGCACGCCGCTCCTCTTCGGTCGTGATCCGCAGCGGCTCGACGGAGTGGATCCGGAACGGCTCGATGATCGTCCGGAACGCCATCGCGGGCTCAGGCGAGCGCGTGCCGGCGCGGGAGCGCGGCGCGGACGGCGGCGGCGAGCCGCTCGACGTCGCCCTCGTCGTTGTAGTAGTGCGTCGAGACGCGGATCCCGCCGACGCGCGAGGTGTAGCGGCGCGAGGCGTAGATCCGCTGCTCGAGCAGCCGCTGCAGGAGGGCCTCGTCCTCGGCGGAATCGCCGGCGACCGTGAACGTCGTGATCCCCGAGCGCGTCTCCGGCTCCGGGCGGCTGACGACGCGGGCGCCGGCCGCCTCGAGCTCCTCGCGCACGAGCGCCGCCAGGCCGAGCACTCGCTGCTCGACCTGCGCCGCGCCGATCTCGTTCACGAGCGCGAGCGAGGCGCCGAGCCCGACCGCGCCCGGGTAGTTCGACGTCCCGTTCAGCTCGAACCGCTTCGCCGTCGCCACGAACTCGTACGGGCGCACGGGGCTGATCGACGGGGTGGAGAAGTACGTGCCCCAGCCGCCGTACGGCGGCTCGAGACCCAGGTAGCCCCAGGACGGCTGCCCGAGCTGCGCCTGGATCTCACGGCGGACGTAGAGGACGCCGCAGCCGAAGGGCGCGTTCAGCCACTTGTGCCCGCCGGCGACGAGCAGGTCGACCGGTGTGCGGCGCATGTCGAGCTGCAGCGCGCCGAGCTCCTGCACCGCGTCGACGACGAGGAAGATCCCCTCGCGGCGGCAGAGCTCCGACAGCGCCGCGAGGTCGAGGCGGTAGCCGTTCGACCACTGCACGGAGCTGACGACCACCGCACGCGTGCGCGCGTTCACCCGTTCGGCGAGCGACTCGACGGTGACCGCGCCGTTGCGGTTCTGCGCGACGCGCACCTCGCCGAGCGAGCCCTCCTCCACGAGCTTGAACCACGGGATCGCCACCTGGAGGAACTCGAGGTCGTCGGTGACGACGTTGTCGCGCGGCCCGAGCCCGAGCGCGCGCGCCGCGATGCTCAGACCGTGCGAGGTGCTCTCGACGAGCGCGATCTCGTCCTCGCCCGCACCGAGCAGCGTCGCCGCCTCGCGCACCGCGCCGCCGCGCAGCTCGTCCATCGCGATGTGGTGCGTCGACGCGTCGCGCTCGGGGCAGAGGACGGCGCGCTCGAGGAAGCGTTCGATCGCCTCCCGCGCCTGCACCGGCGCGAGGCTGACCGTGGCCGCGTCGAGGAAGACCTTGCCCTCCAGGCCGGGAAAGCAGGCCCGCGCGTCGCGCACGTCCATTCCGTGCAGCTTCCCGGGCGCCGCACGGCCGGGCATCGGTGCGTCTCCGGCGCCGGGCTCAGCGATAACTACCGATCTGCCGATACCCCGGCGCGCCCGCGCCGACTCGCATATTGTGGCCGCGTGCCGCCGAACTTCCGCCGCTACCTGCCCTTCGTGCTGATCGCGTTCTTCATCCTGATCGCCGGGCAGACCCTGCTCAAGAAGCACAGCTCGGGTCCCACCTCCAACGCAAGGGCGACCCAGACGATCGGCGCGATGAACCTGATCGACAAGGCCGAGCAGGCCTACCGGGCCGCCAACGGCCGCTTCAGCGCCAATATCGCCGACCTCGTGCCCTACGGCCGCTATCTCACGTTCGACCTCGCGGACGGGATCGGCATACAGCTCGACGTCAGCAGCGACGGGCACCGGTACCTCGCGCAGGTCGTGAGCAACGTCCTCAGCCTCAACCGCACCTACGACGACGCGAAGGTGATCGCGCAGGACTGCGTCATCGTCAAGAGCGGCTCCGGCGTCGCCTGCCCGGCCCCCGTGCACTAGCCGCGCAGGCGGCACTACATAAAGTAAAGTATTCTTGTCCGAGCCGGCAGCGGCCGGTCAGAATCCCGCGGATCAGGCAACGAGGAGGAGCAGATGGCAATCCAGCTTGGTGACGAAGCACCCGACTTCACCGCCGAGTCGACGGAAGGCGAGATCCACTTCCACGACTTCCTCGGCGAATCGTGGGGCGTGCTGTTCTCGCATCCCGCCGACTTCACGCCGGTCTGCACGACCGAGCTCGGCCGGGTGGCGGCGCTGAAGGGCGAGTTCGAGAAGCGCAACACGAAGATCGTCGGCCTCAGCGTCGACCCGCTCGACAGGCACGAACAGTGGGCGGACGACATCCAGGACGTGACCGGCCACCGGCTCAACTTCCCGCTGATCGCCGACAAGGACCGGAAGGTCGCCGACCTGTACGGGATGATCCACCCGAACGCGAGCGACACGATGACCGTGCGCTCGGTGTTCGTGATCGGCCCGGACAAGAAGGTGAAGCTGACGCTCACCTATCCCGCCGCGACCGGCCGCGACTTCAACGAGATCCTGCGCACGATCGACTCGCTGCAGCTCACCGCGAAGTACAAGGTCGCGACGCCGGCGGACTGGCGGCAGGGCGAGGACGTGATCATCACGACGGCCGTCTCCGACGAGGAGGCAGCGGAACGGTTCCCCGGCTACGAGACCGTGAAGCCGTACCTGCGCAAGACGCCGCAGCCGACGGGCTAGCGGCCGCACGCCGGGGTACCATCAATCGTTCCAGGTCCCGCTAGCGAGGAGGCTGATGTGGCGACGAAGAAGCAACAGGCGCGGGCAGCGGCCGCCGGCAACGCGACGCCGGCGAAGGCCAAGGCGAAGAAGAAGAAGACGTCGCGCGGGAAGTGACCGAGCCGGACGACGCCGCTCCGGACTTCGAGCGCGCCGTCCAGGATGCTCTCGATTCGCTCCCGCCCGAGCTGCGCGCCCGCATCTCCAACGTCGAGGTCGTGGTGGAGGACGAGCCGCCGGCAGGGCAGCCGCTGCTCGGCCTCTACCAGGGCGTGCCGCTGACCCGCAGGGGCAGCGGCTACAGCGGCGCGCTCCCGGACAAGATCACGATCTACCGCGGCCCGCTCGAACGCCTCTACGGCGGCGATCCCGGGCTGCTGGGCCGGCAGATCAGGCACGTCATGCTGCACGAGGTCGCACACCACTTCGGCATCAGCGACGAGCGGCTGATCGAGATCGACCGCTACTGAGCGTTTTCTGCGGCGTCGCCCGGCGCGGCAGCTACCGTGGTCCAACCCGATCGAGAGGACATGGATGGCTTCAAAGCGACAGCAAACGATGGCGAAGATGCAGCGCGAGCAGCGCGTCCGGGAAAAACGGGCGGAGAAGAAGCTGAAGAAGCAGGCGGTAATCGACGCCCGGAACGCCCCGCCGGCCGAGCCCGACACGGCGGTCCCCGCCGACGGCACGGCGGCGGAAGAACTGAACCTCGCGCACTGAGCGCGCGCAGCGCGGCGGAGGATCGAGCTCGATGCCGGACGCCGGCGGTCGTTTGCTCCAGGCATGGCGCGGCGAGATCGAAGCCGGCGCCGTCTACGAGCTGATCGCCCAGCGCGAGAAGGATCCAGAGCGGGCCGCGATCCTGCGCAGGATGGCCGCGGCCGAGAGCGGCCACCGGGCGCGCCTCGAAGCGCGGCTGCGCGAGCTCGGGATCGCCGTCCCCGATCCGAGCACCGTCAAGCTCTCGCGCTGGCTCCGGCTGCAGGCGCGGCTCGCGCCGCTCGACCGGCTGCTCGCGGCGCGCGAGGCGGCCGAGACGGACGAGGTCGACGACCTCTACCTGCGACCCACCGGCGACGGGGAGACCGACCGGCTCCTGCACGAGATCCGCCGCGACGAGCGCTCGCACTCGATCGCGGTGAACGAGATGCTCGCCGGGCCGCCCGCCGGCGCGCCGCCGCCGGCGCCGGCACCGCCGCCCGCGCAAGCGCGGCTCGACCGCATCCTCGGCCGCGAGCAGTGGCACGAGTCCGGCTCCGGCTGGATCTCGGGTGCGATCTACGGCGCCAACGACGGCCTCGCCGCCGTCTTCGGGATCGTCACCGGCGTCTCCGGCGCGACCGGAGGCTCGAGCTTCGTCCTCACCGCCGGCGTGGCGGGCGCGGTCGCCTCGGCGCTCTCGATGGCGACGGGCGCCTTTCTCGCCGAGCGCTCCGAGCTCGAGGTCGCCGCCGCCAACGTCGAGCGTGAGCGCCAGGAGATCGCCGAGCACCCCGAGGAGGAGCGAGAGGAGCTGTCGCTCTTCTACCAGCTCAAGGGTCTCGACGAGCAGACCGCCGACGCGCTCGCCGCCGAGCAGGCCAAGGATCCCGACGCGATGCTGCGCCTGCTCACCGTCGAGGAGCTCGGCGGCGGCAAGGCCGCCGGCAACCCCGTCGAGTCGGCCCTCGCCGCCGGGATCAGCACCGGCGTCGGCGCGATCATCCCCGTGATCCCGTTCTTCTTCCTCACCGGCGGCGTCGCGATCGTGCTCGCCGGGATCGTCTCGCTCGTCGCCCACTTCTTCGTCGGCGCCGCCAAGTCGCTCTTCACGCTCCGCAGCTGGTGGGCCAGCGGGTTGGAGATGACCCTTGCCGGCGTGATCGTCGGCGGCACGACGTACGCGATCGGGCTCGCGTTCGCCTGAGCGCCTGACGAAGTCCGGCAGAAGGCGTGACACCTGCGATGGCACGCTTCTCCCATGCTCGCGGCTATGCTTGCACGGTGCTAGCATGAGCGGAGTGGCGACCCTCTACGTGCGCAACGTGCCGCCGAAGATCTACGCGGCGTTGAAGCGCTGGGCGGACGGCTCCGGCCGGTCGGTCAACGCCGAGGTGCTCGCGATCCTCGAGGGCGAGGCGACCCGGCGTGAGCGGCGCAGCAAGTGGTTCGAGCGACTCCTGGAGCTCCGGCAGGAGATCAACCTCTCGCCGGAGGCGGTGGACGAGGCGCTCGCGTCGATTCGCGCGCACCGTGACGCCGGCCTCTAGCGTCGTTCTCGACGCGAGCGTCGCGGTCCGGGCATTCGCGGACGACGACGGGGCCGCACTCGCCTGGTTCCAGCGGGTCGATTCTGGCGAGACCGAGGCGGCGTGGCCGGAGCTCGCGCTGATCGAGGTCGCCAATGCCCTCGTCACGCTCGTGCGCGCGGGTCGCATGCAACGGGAGCGCGCGGCCGAGGTCCTCGCGGCCACTCTCGCGGCTCCGGTTCGCAGCGAGCGGCTCGACCTCCTCGTGGAGGCCGCGCTCCCGATCGCCATGACACGCTCGCTCAGCGTGTACGACGCGTGCTACGTCGTCCTCGCAGAGACCGAGGGAGCGACGCTCGTCACCGCCGACCGCCGCCTTGCCGGCGGCACTCCGAACGCTGTTCTGCTCACCGCCTGACCCGGGAGCACGTGCGAAAACGCGCATTCCGTGCCCGTCCTGAAGGGCGAGTAGCATCGGGTTCCCGTGCCAGAGACCCCGCCCTTCGTCCACCTCCACGTCCACTCGGAGTACTCGATCCTCGACGGGGCCTGCCGCATTCCCGAGCTCACCGCCCGCGCGGCGGAGCTCGAGATGCCCGCGGTCGCGCTCACCGACCACGGCTCGCTCGCCGGCACGATCGACCTCTTCAAGGCGGCGAAGAAGGAGGGGATCAAGCCCGTCATCGGCTGCGAGGTCTACGTCGCCGACGACCGGCACGCGCAGAAGAAGGGCAACGCGCACCTCACCCTGCTCGCCGAGACGACCGAGGGCTACGGCAACCTGATCCGCCTCTCCTCGCTCGGCTACCTCGAGGGCTACTACTACAAGCCGCGCGTCGACTGGGAGCTGCTCGAGCGGTACGCGCCCGGGCTCGTCGCCCTCTCCGGCTGCCTTTCCGGCCGCGTCTGCAGGGCGCTCGAGGAGGGCCGCGCCGCCGACGCCGAGGCGGAGCTCGACCGCCTGACCACGATCTTCGGCCGCGACAGCGTCTACGTCGAGATGCAGAACGCGCACCTCGACGTGCAGCAGCGGATCAATCCCGTCCTCGCGCAGCTCGCCGAGCGGCGCGGCCTGCCGCTCGTCGCCACCGGCGACGTCCACTACCTCCGCCACGAGGACGCGCGCGCGCACGAGGCGCTGCTCTGCATCCAGTCCGGCGACTCGCTCAAGAACCCGAACCACTGGCGCTTCGAGACCGACCAGTTCTACTTCAAGACGGCCGCCGAGATGGCGGGCGACTTCCCCGGCCACGAGGACGCGCTCCGGCGCACGCTCGAGGTCGCCGAGCGCTGCAACGTCGAGATCGAGCTCGGCCGCATCCTGCTGCCGCACTTCCCCGTGCCCGAGGGCCGCGACGCGTTCGACTACCTCGTCGAGCTCTGCGAGAAAGGCCTGCAAAAACGGTACGAGAAACGCACTACGGAGATCGACGAGCGGCTCAAGTTCGAGCTGAAGACGATCAAGGAGATGGGCTTCACCGACTACTTCCTGATCGTCTGGGACTTCGTCTCGTTCGCGAAGCGCAACGGGATCAGCGTCGGCCCCGGCCGCGGCTCCACCGCCGGCTCCCTCGTCGCCTACTGCCTCGAGATCACCGACGTCGACCCGATCCGCTACGAGCTCCTCTTCGAGCGCTTCCTCAACCCGGGCCGCAAGCAGCTCCCCGACGTCGACATCGACTTCGCCGTCGACGGTCGCGAGCGCGTCATCAACTACGTCGCCGAGAAGTACGGCCGCGACCGCGTCGCGCAGATCATCACCTTCGGCACCATGGCCGCCCGCGCGGCCGTCCGCGACGCCGGCCGCGTGCTCGAAGTCCCCTACGGGGTCGTCGACAAGGTCGCCAAGCTGATCCCGGAAGGGCCCGGCCAGACGCTCGAGGAATGCCTCAAGCCCGGCGCCGAGCTACGCCAGTCCTACGACGCCGACCCGGTCACGCGCGAGATCGTCGACCTCGCCCGCCCGCTCGAGG
>JBEKEH010000092.1:0-13476 GCA_050013935.1 Gaiellaceae bacterium
CGAGCGCCGGCGCGCGGCCGATGACGAGCTCGGCCAGATGCTCGCCGACCGCGGGCGCCTGCTGGAAGCCGTGCCCGGAGAAGCCCGTCGCGTAGAGGAAGCGCGACGGCCCGGAGACCTCGCCGACGAGGGCATTCCAGTCCGGGCTCACGTCGTACCAGCCCCACCACGACGATTGCACCGGCAGCTCCGCGAGGACCGGCAGGCGCCGCGCCGCCGCTTCCGCGACGTCCTCGAGCGCCCGCTCGCGCCCGCCGAACGCGAGCCCCGGCCCCTCGCGGTGGAAGTAGAAGCCGGACGCGAAGTCGATCGTCAGCGGCAGCCGCTCCGGCAGCCCGCCGTCCTGCGGCGTGAACCACATCGAGCGCGCCTCACCCTCGACCGGCAGCTCGACGCCGGCGAGCGCGGCGACCTCCTTCGACCACATCCCGGCGCAGCAGACGAGCGTGTCCGTCGCGATCGTGCCGCGCGCCGTCTCGACGGCGGCGATCCGGCCGCCGCGCACGTCGACGCCCGTGAGCGCGCAGCTCTGCAGCACCGTCGCACCGGATGCCGTGGCGTAGCCCTGCACGACCGCCTCCGGCGTCGCATAGCCGTCGCGCGGGCAGTACGTCGCCGCGAGTACCCCGTCGAGCTCGAGCTGCGGGATGAGCTCCCCCGCCTCGGCGGGTGCCAGCTCGCGCGACGGCACGCCGAGCGACTGCTGGAGCGCGAGCGCTTCGCGGAACGCGGCGACGTCCCCCGGCGCGTCGAGCAGGAACAGATAGCCGTGCTGGCGGAAGGCGATGTCCGCTCCCGTCAGCTCGGCGAAGTGCTCGAACTCGTCGAGCGAGCGGAGCGCGATACGGACGTTCAGCTCGTCCGCGAACTGGGCGCGGATCCCGCCCGCCGACCTGCTTGTGGAGCCGGACGCGAGCGCGTCCCGCTCGAGCAGGACGACGTCGCGCACACCGAGCCGGCGCAGGTGGAAGGCGGCGCTCGCGCCCATGACGCCGCCGCCGACGACGACCGCGTCAGCCCGGGCGGGGACCTCGGTCACACGCCGAGCTCCCGGACCTGCACGGCCGGCAGCGCGGCGAGCAGCGACTCGAGCTCGACCTCGAAAACCGCGTTCGGCGTCCCGGCGGCACACCAGACGCGCTCGAACCGCCGCAGCGAGGCGTCGGCGAGCGTCGGCAGCTCGCGCTCGTGGCCGAGCGGCGGCACGCCGCCGATCGCGAAGCCGGTCGCCTCGCGCGCTTCGTCCGCGCTCGCCGGCCGCGTATCGCCTCCGAGCGCCGCCGCGTCGACGCGCCGGTCGCCGGCACAGAGCACCATCGTCGGCGCGCCGTCGACGACGAAGACGAGTGACTTGACGATCTGGCCGAGCTCGCACCCGCACGCGGCGGCAGCGTCACGCGCAGTGCGCGTCGAGTCCGGAAGCTCGTGCACCTCGACGTCGAGGCCCCGCTCGTGGAGCCGGGCCTGGACCTTCGCCGCCGTCGGGTGCAAGCTCACGCCGGCGATTATCGCCGACCCGTGCCACGCCCTCTCGCGAGGCGGCATAAGCTGCCGCGGTCGTGGCTCCGCTCGACCTCGAGACCCCGCTCCGCCGGCGTGTGCGGCGATCGCAGGTGCTTCTTGCCGCGGCGGCCGTCTTCCTGTTCGCCGGCTCGCTGCTCAGCGGGCAGTTCGCCCAGCAGACCATCAGCGGCCTCGCGAGCGGAGGCATCTACGCGAGCCTCGCGCTCGCGATCGTCCTCATCTACCGCGCGACGCAGGTGATCAACTTCGCGCAGGGCGGGATGGCGATGTTCACGACGTACGTCGCCTGGGAGCTGATGCAGCAGGGCTACGGCCGCTGGAGCGCGTACCTGCTTGCGATCCTGATCGCCTTCGCAGGCGGCGTGCTGCTCGAGCGGACGGTGATCCGCCCGCTCGAGAGTGCGCCGGCTGTGACGACCGTGATCGTGACGATCGGGCTGCTCGTGACGTTCAACGGGCTCGCCGGCTGGATCTGGTCGGCGCAGATCCGGCCGTTCCGCGGCCCGTTCCCGACCCGGCCGATCCACGTGGGCGGCGTCGCCTTCTCGCTCGAGGACCTCGGCACGATCGCGGTCGCGCTTGCCGCCGTCACCGTCCTCTGGGCGTTCTTCCGCTTCACGCGGTTCGGGCTCGCGCTGCGCGCCGCGGCGTCGCAGCCTGCGGCGGCGCGCCTCGTCGGCATCCGGGTCGGCTGGATGCTCGCCCTCGGCTGGGGGCTCGCCGCCGCGCTCGGCGCGATCTCCGGGATCCTCGTCGCGCCGGTCGTGTTCCTCCAGCCGAACATGATGGACGCGATCCTCATCTACGCGTTCGCGGCGGCGGTGCTCGGCGGCATCGACAGCCCGCTCGGCGCGGTCGCCGGCGGCCTCACGCTCGGGGTGCTGCTCAACCTCCTCGGCACGTACGTCCACGCCGCCACCGCGGAGCTGCGCCTGCCGATCGCGCTCGCGCTCCTGCTCGTCGTCCTGCTCGTGAAGCCGAGCGGGCTGTTCGGCCGTCCGGCGGTGCGCAGGGTATGAGGCCCGCGCTCGGCTATGTCGCGACGGCGGCCACGGCGGTGGCGCTCGCCGTCCTGCCGCTGCTGACGAGCGGCTATCACCAGCTCGAGTGGGCGTACGTCGGCGTCTACGCGTGCGCGATCCTCGGTCTGAACGTGCTCACCGGGTACACCGGCCAGATCTCGCTCGGGCACGGCGCCTTCATGGCCGTCGGCGGCTACACGGCCGCGCTCTTCACAGAGAACACGCTTGTCAACCCCTCGCTGACGCTCGGCCTGCCACACCTGAATCCCATCTGGACGCTGCCGCTCGCCGGTGCGATCGCCGGCGCGGTCGGGCTCGTCTTCGGCGTGCCGGCACTCCGCCTGTCGGGCCTCTATCTCGCCCTCGCGACGTTTGCGGTCGCCGTCTCGGTGCCGTCGATCGCGAAGCGGTTCCCGGGCCAGACCGGTGGCACGACCGGCATCGTGCTCGACGTCCACACCGGCCGCTGGCTGTACGAGGTGACGTGGAGCAGCGCGGCCGTCCTGTTCGTCCTCGTCTGGGCGCTGCTACGCGGCCGTGTCGGGCGCGCCTTTCGCGCCGTCCGCGACAGCGAGACGGCGGCCGTGTCGTGCGGTGTCGACCTCGCCGTCTACAAGACGCTCGCGTTCGGGGCCTCGGCCGCGTGCGCCGGCGTGGCGGGCGCGCTGCTCGCCCTCATCGCCGGCTATGCGAACCCGGACACGTTCCCGCTGCTGCTCTCGCTGACGATCCTCATCGGCGCGGTGGTCGCAGGGCTCGGCTCGCTCTGGGGCGTGCTCGTCGGCGCAGCGTTCGTCGAGTTCCTGCCGATCTACGCGCAGCAGGTCTCGAAGCAGGCGCCGTCCGTCGTCTACGGCGTCGCGCTCGTCGCGATCATGCTCGTGCTGCCGACGGGCTTCGCCGGCCTGCTGCGCCGGCTCCTGCGGGTGTAGCAGAGGGGGAGCAGGTGCTCCCCCTCCACAGAACCGCTGGCTGCTTTACGGCTCGAGGAGGAACAGGTAGCCGGGCTAGCGGGACGCGCCGCGCTCGCGCCGAGCGCCCCGCCCACGACCACGGCGTGCGCCTTCACGCGTGAAGTATCGCCTCAAGGAGAGAGGGGAGCCGAAGCTCCCCTCTCTGCGATCGGATGGAGCCCGTGGCTAGCGCGCGCCCTGGTAGACGGTGCCGAACGGCGTCCAGCCGCCGGCGCCGCCGCCGCTCCACTTGACGAGGGTCTCAGCCTCGAGCGGGAAGTTGTCGTGGCTGCCGTTCTTGAACGAGGTCTGCAGGCTGACCCCCGGATACAGGAACGGGTTCTTCGCCTTCTTCGGGTCGAGGTTGTGGAGCGCGTTCATGAGGCCGACCCGCGTCGGCGTCTTGCCTGCGTTCTTGAGCGCGTAGACCATCGTCCACGCGTCCGCCAGCCCGTAGAACGTGAGCTGGTTCTTCACGTCGAGCCCCGGTGCGTACTGCGCGAGGATCTGCTTGCCGAGCGCGATTCCCGGCAGGTTCGCCTCGCTCGGGACGGTCGCGTCGACGAGATAGCCGGTCGAGATGGCGCCGTCGATCTTGGCGCCATGCGACGCCGCGAGCTGCATGAACACCGACACCGCGGACACGTTGTTCACGAACGTCTGCGTCGGAGCCCAGCCGACCGCCGCCGCCGTGGCGAGCGCGGTGATCGTCGGTGACGGCGTCGCGAAGACGACGAACGTGTCGGCACCCGAGGCCTTCAGCGCCAGGATCTGCTGCGTCAGGCTCGTCTGCGTCACGTCGTACGACTGCGCGCTGACGATCATCGTCTTCGCCTTGGCGAGCCCCAGGCCGACGCGCAGACCTGCGAGATAGTTCTTGCCGTACGAGTCGTTCTGGTAGATGACGCCGATCTTCGCGTTCGGCAGGTTCTTGAGGATGTACTTGCCGTAGATCTTCGCCTCACCCGGATAGTCGGGCTGGAAGCCGGTCGTCCACGGGTATGTCTTGTACGAGAAGCCCCAGTACGAGTCTCCGGTCGCGAGGAGGACCTGCGGCACCTTCTGCTGGTTGAGGTACTTCCACACCGCGAGACTGGGCGCGGTGCCCAGGCTCCCGTAGTCTGCGAACACCTTGTCCTGCTCGACGAGCTGCTGCGTGAGCGGGACCGTCTTCGACGGATCGTACGCGTCGTCGAGGATCTCGAACTTGATCTTGCGACCGTTGACGCCGCCGTGGTCGTTGACGTAGTCGAAGTACGCTTTTTCAGCGAGCGGGATGGTGCTGTACAGCGCCGCCGGTCCCGTCAGCGGGAACGTGCCGCCGATCGTGATCTGCGTCGAGGTGATGCCCGGATCTGTCCGGTGCGCCCCGAACGCGGCTGTAGCCGACACGACGGCTACGAGCGCGGCTGTGGCGAGGACCACCAGAATCCTCCTGCCCTTCATACCCATTCGACCCTCCTACGCGTGGGATAAACCCGATTCGAAAATCGTGGAACTGCCGAGTATGACGCTCTCGGATCCGATTTGATAGTCAAGATTGCACTGTCGCTCAAGCCCGGGCCCGCAGCCGGGCGAGTCGGGCCAGGAGGCCGGCGACCCCGTTCGGGAGCAGGATCATGATCGCGATCACGATCAGCCCGAAGACGACGTCCTGGCCATGGGCCGAGCCGATCAGCGGCGCGCTCGAGGAGATCTCCGGCAGGAGCCCGATGAAGAGCGCGCCGACGAGCACCCCCCGGAGCGAGCCGAGGCCCGCGACGGCCGCCCCGATCAGGATCTGGAGCGAGAGGATCACGCCGAACTCGTTCGGCTGGGCGAAGCCGTTCGTCTCGATCACGAAGAGCGAGCCGGCGACGCCCGCGAACGCCGCCGAGACGCCGAAGGCGAGCGTCTTGTAGATCGGCAGCGAGATGCCCGTCGAGACGGCCGCGAGCTCGCTGTCGCGGACGGCGCGGAACGCGCGGCCGGTGCGTCCGCGGAGCAGGAGCCAGGCGACGACGAAGAGGATCGCGGCGCACGACCAGCAGGCGGCGTAGAGCCAGGCGTGGGACACCGTCTTGCTGGTCTCGAGGCCGTTGCTGCCGCCGAGGAACTTCGAGAACTTCAGCGCGAGCTGCGGCACGGAGACGGCGAGCGCGAATGTCGCGAGCGCGAGATAGACGCCCGAGAAGCGCAGCGCCGGGATCCCGACGAGCACGCCGCACGCGAACGCGAGCGCGAACGCGAGTGGCAGCGTCAGGACGAGATTCGTGTGGTGGTAGTGCGACATCACGGCGGTCGTGTAGCCGCCGATCGCCATGAACGCGCCGTGGCCGATCGAGATCTGCCCCGTGTAGCCCGTGAGGATGTTGAGGCCGAGGATGGCGATGAAGTAGATGCCGACGTGCGCGGCGAGCACCTGGTGGTAGCCGCTCAGCTCGAACGGCAGCACTGCGAGCACGGCCGCGACGACCAGCGCGACCGGCAGGCCGGCGGGGATGCGCCACCTCATACGCGCCGCACCTTCTTGCGGCCGAAGAGGCCGGTCGGCTTCAGCAGCAGGACGCCGAGCAGGACGGCGAAGGCGATCGGCAGCCGCAGCTCCGAGGTCGCGAAGCCGACGTACTGGCCGGTGAGGTTGAGGAAGACGCCGAGTGCGAGGCCCCCGATCACCGCGCCCGCGGGGCTCTCGAGGCCGCCGAGGACGGCGGCGGCGAATGCGTAGAGCAGGACGGCCTGCATCATCGTCGGTTGCAGGAACTGTGTCGGCTCCGTCATCAGCCCGGCGACGGCGCCGAGCACGGCGGCGAGGCCCCAGCCGATCGCGAGCATCCAGTTCACCCGCACGCCGGCGAGGGCCGCCGCGGCCGGCCGCAGCGCGGCGGCACGCATTGCGAGCCCGAGCTTCGTGTACTTGAAGAGCAGCCATAGCAGCAGCACCGAGACGATCGAGACGATCAGCGTCCCGAGATCCTGCCGCGCGAATGTCACGTCGCCGACGTGGTAGACCGCATTGCCGAACGGCGCGGGCATGAACTTCAGGTCGGCGCCGAACCGCCACGTGACGAGGCCGTCGATCAGCAGGAACAGGCCGACCGTGACGATCACGACCGCGATCACCGAGTGCTGCACCGGCCGGATCACCGCGACCTGCACGACAACGCCGAAGACGAAGGCGATCACGAGCGTGAGGAAGAACGCGGGCCAGTAGCCGAGACCCCACCGCGTGAGCTGGTAGGCGGTGTACGTCGTTGCCATGGCCATCTCACCCTGGGCGAAGTTGATCACCTCGGTCGCGCGGTAGATGAGCACGAGCGAGAGCGCGAGGCTCGAGAAGATCACGCCCTGCGCCAGGCCCGCCACCGTCTGCTGGGCGAAGATGCCGCTCGAGAGGCAGCCGATTACGAGGAACACGCACGCGGCGGCGAGACCGGCGAGCACGGGCACCGAGACACCGGTGCGGGCCTGCCGCGGACGTCTCTCGCGAATCGTGAATCGGCGCGCGAGCTCGACCATCAGTAACCGAGGTAGCTCCGGCGCACCGACTCGTGCTCCTGCAACTCCGCGCTCGGGCCCGAGAGCGCGACGCGCCCGACCTCGAGCACGTAGGCGGTCTGCGCGACCTGAAGCGCGATGTGCGCGTTCTGCTCGACGACGAGCACGGTCAGGCCCGTCGTGTCGTTCAGCTCCTTGACGATCCGGAAGACCTCGGTGACCAGCAGCGGCGCCAGGCCGAGCGACGGCTCGTCGAGCAAGAGCAGCCGCGGGCGCTGCATGAACGCGCGGGCGAGCGCGAGCATCTGCTGCTCGCCGCCGCTCAGCGTGCCGGCCTGCTGGCTGCGGCGCTCCTCGAGCCACGGGAAGTACTCGAGCACGCGCACGAAGTCGTCCTTGAGCGAGTCGCGGCGCGTGAACCCGCCGAGGCGGAGGTTGTCCCAGACGGTGAGCTCGGCGAACGTGCCGCGTCCCTCGGGCACGTGGGCGACGCCGAGACGTGCGACCGCTTCCGGGCCGTGCCGGGCGAGCGTCTTGCCGGCGAAGCGGATCTCGCCGTCGCGCCGCACCGTCCCCGAGACGGCGCGCAGCGTCGTCGTCTTGCCCGCGCCGTTTGCGCCGAGCACGGCGACGATCTGACCCTCGTCGACCTCTAGCGAGACTCCGTGCAGCGCGAGCACCTGCCCGTAGCGGGCGGTCACGTCGTGGAGCTCCAGCAGCGGCGCCATCAGTGCGCAGCCGCCTCGAGCTCGCCGCCGAGATAGGCCTCGATCACCTTGGGGTCGCGCTGCACGTCCTGCGGCGCGCCGTCCGCGATCGTGCGACCGAAGTTGAGGACGTGCACGTGGTCTGAGACATTCATCACGAGGTTCATGTGGTGCTCGACGAGCACGACGGTGAGCTTCAGCTCGTCGCGCAAGCGCCGGATGAACGCCGCGAGCTGCTCCACCTCCTCGTGGTTGAGCCCGCCGGCCGGCTCGTCGAGCAGCAGCAGGCGGGGCTTCGACACGAGCGCGCGGGCGAGCTCGACCCACTTCAGCGTCCCGAACGGCAACCCGGCTGCCGGGCGGTCCGCGTACGCGTCGATGCCGACGTACTCGAGCGTCTCGAGCGCGCGGCGGCGGACGGCGCGCTCAGGCTGGAAGCGCGACTCGGTGTGCGCGCCGACGAGCACGTTGTCGAGCACCGTCATCGTCCGGAACAGCTCGACGTTCTGGAACGTCCGCGCGATCCCGAGCCGGACGATGTGGCTCGCCGGCGTGTGCAGCAGCGAACGGCCGTCGAAGATGATGTCGCCCGAGTCAAGCCGGTAGAGGCGCGTGATGACGTTGAAGGCCGTCGTCTTGCCGGCGCCGTTCGGCCCGATCAGGCCGGCGATCGTCCCCTCCTCGGCCTCGAACGAGACGTCGTCCAGGGCGACGATGCCGCCGAAACGGAGCGAGACATGCTGCAGCGAGAGGAGACCCATCCGGTGGGGGAACCTTATGGAATCGACGCCGTGCCGTACAGACCTGACCTACGCAGGCAGGCCGCCGCCGGTTCGCCGCCGGGCGACGAGGTAATCCTCCCAGAGTTGCTCCATCGTCGTCGCGCGAGGCGCGGTGACGTGGGCGGGGTCGTACGGCGTGTGGTTGACGGCGCGGACGATGAAAACGCCGTCGGCGTCGACGTCGAGCACGTTGATGCAGCCGGGCGCCTGCTCGAAGCCGCCGAGGAAGGCTCGGCCGCCGGTCACGGCGCGGCTGAGGATCGCGCGGTTCACGCCGCCGTGCAGGACGAGCAGGAGCACGTCCCAGCCGCCGTCGGCCAGCAGCGCGTCCAGCTCCGGCAGCACGCGGTCGAGCAGTGCGCCGATCGTCTCGCCGCCGAGGAAGCGCGTCTCGAGCGGGACGGCGCCGCGGAAGGCGGTCGCCATCATCGCCTGCACGGCATCCGGGTCGAGGCCGCGGATGTCGCCGCTCTCGATCTCCCGCAGCGCATGGCGTGTCGCCGGCTCACGGGCGGGGCAGACGATGCGCGCTGTCTCGAGCGTGCGTGCGAGCCCGCTTGTGACGACCCGGTCGAAGTCGACGCCGTCCAGCGCCTCGGCCGCAGCCTGCGCCTGGCGACGCCCCTCGTCAGTCAGCACGACCTCCTCGGGCGCCAGGCCCTCGAAGTAGCGCACCTGCGCGTGGCGCATCAGGTAGAGGCGCCTGCGTGCGGGAGTCACTGCGCGCGCAGTGAGCGACCGCCGGCCTTCTGCATGCCGGCGACCATCCCCTCGGGCGCGACGCCGTCCGGGTAACGCTCGCACAGCGCTGCGAGCAGCCCGTCGGCGTCCCAGCCGTCCTCGCTCTGGAAGAGCTCGCCGGCGTCCCAGGACCGGAGCGCGTTCACGGCGCCGCCCCAGATGTGGAAGCACTGGCCGGTGATGCTTTGCGCCTCGTCGGCGCAGAGGGCGACGACGACGGGCGAGATGTTCGCCGGGTCGAGCGGGTCGAAGCCCTCCGGCGGCGCGCCCACGTCGAACGTGTCCTCCGTCATCCGCGTGCGGGCGTTCGGAGCGAGGCAGTTGACGGTGATGCCGTAGCGGCCGAGTTCCTGCGCGGCGATGATCGTGAACGCCGCGATGCCGGCCTTCGCGGCGCCGTAGTTCGTCTGGCCGACGTTGCCGAAGACGCCCGACGGGCTCGACGTGTTGATCACCCTTGCGCGCACCTCCTCGCCGGCCTTCAAGCGCTCGCGCCAGTGCACGGCGGCGTGGTGTGTGGTGGCGAAGTGGCCCTTCAGATGCACGGCGATCACGGCGTCCCATTCGTCCTCGGTCATGTTCACGAGCATCCGGTCGCGCAGGATCCCGGCGTTGTTGACGAGGATGTCGAGCCGGCCGAATGCGTCGATCGCGTGCTGGACGAGACGGCCCGCGCCGGCGAAGCCGGCGACGTTCTCGCCGTCGGCGACGGCCGTGCCGCCGGCCGCTTCGATCTCCGCGACGACCTGCTGCGCAGGCGACAGGTCGGAGCCCTCGCCTGCGAGCGTGCCGCCGAGGTCGTTGACGACGACCTTCGCGCCGGCCGCGGCGAGCGCGAGCGCGTGGGCGCGCCCGATGCCGCGCCCGGCGCCGGTGACGATCGCGACCTTGCCCGTGAGGTCCGGCATGCGCCCTAACCGTACCGCTCGAGATACCGCGGCGAGGCGATGTGCAACCGCGCCTCGACGTCCGCTTTCACACGGGCCAGCGTTCCCGGCGGCACGTCGCCGGCGCGGATCCGGCGCGCGAGCTCGCGCTGCTCCGCGTCGTCCTCCGCCGGCAGCGCCGCGAGCTCGCGGTAGACGATCCCGAGCGCGTTCATCGCCACGAGCATGCGGAAGCGCAGGCGGTGGTCGGTGAGCGTCGGCAGGATCTCGCCGCCGAGGAACTCCTGGATCGCCTCTGTGAGCTCTTGGGCGGTCGGCCGCTCGCTCATGCGCTCTCCGGCGACCAGGCTTCAGCCTGGTCGCAGCTGTTCCGGAAAGGCAGCGACCCGACTGAAGTCAGGTCGCGGGCGCGGGCGGCGGCGCTCACGCCGCCGCCCGCTCGAGGAGGTGGCAGATCTCGTACTCGACCTCGGAGCCGAGCCGGCCGAGGATCGCGAGCTCCACGCTCCGGTCCAGTCCGCTGAGATGCCGCTGCGCCTGGGTCAGGCAGCCGATAGCCCACGCGACGTTGCCGGCCAGCTCCCAGTAGTCGAGCTCCTCGGGGCGCACCTCGAGGCCCGTCAGCTCGTTGTAGCGCTCGAGGTAGGGCTCGACGTCACCGATCCCGCCGAGCCGTCTGGAGTCCATCCCGAAGCGCCACGCCCGCACGAGCCCGAACGAGAGGTCGCGCACGGGATCGTCGAGGTGCGCGAACTCCCAGTCGAGCAGTCCGACCAGGCCGTGCTCGTCGACGACGACGTTGCCGATGCGGAAGTCGCCGTGGCAGACGACCGGCTGCCGTGCGGGCGGCCGGTTCTCCCGCAGCCACCAGAGCCCGAGCTCGATCGCCGGGTGCGGCTCGTCGACCTCGTCGAGCTCCTCCACCATCCGTTCGATCGCCGCTGCGGTGAGGAACGGCAGGCGCTCCGCCGGGATCGCGTGCACCTTGGCGAGCTCCTCGGCCAGCTGAGCGGGGAGCAGCCCGCGCGCAGCCTCGAGCTCCGGCTTCTGCACGATCCGCCGCCCGATCGTCTCGCCCTCGAGCCGCTCCATCACGAACGCCTCGCGCCCGGCGAGGTCGGCGACGTAGCCGTACGGCCGCGGCACCTTGACGCCCGTCTCGAACGCGGCCCGGAGCACCTCGAACTCGTGCGCGAGCGAGAGCGTGTGCCGGTGGATCACCCCGACGGCGGCGCGGCGCACGAGCAACGGCTCGCCGTCCGCGTCGACCGCCCATGCCTCTTTCGAGGCGCCGCCGGCGAGCAGCACGGGCTCGGAAATCTCGACCTCGCGGCCGAGCGCCTCCGTGACCGCAGCCTGGAAAGCCTCACGCACGTCTGCGATCATCGCTTCCAGCCGTGATCGCTGTCATCCCGGATCTGATCGCCGAGCGGCGCGCGGGGGTGCGCGCCTTCATGGAGGAGCACGTCTACCCGAACGAGCCACGGCTCTTCCAGGAGAACGACGAGGCGGACGCGCTGATCCGCGAGCTGCAGCAGCAGGCGAAGGAGGCGGGCCTCTGGGCGCCGCACCTGCCGCCGGAGGCCGGCGGCAGCGGCAGCGGCTTCATCGAGTACGCGTATCTGAACGAGGAGATCGGCCGCAGCTTCATCGCGCAGCTGATCTTCGGCTGCCAGGCGCCCGACGCGGGCAACGGCGAGATTCTGCACCTGTACGGGACGGCCGAGCAGAGGGAGCGTTGGCTGGCGCCGCTCGTCGCCGGCGAGATGCGCTCCTTCTTCGGCATGACCGAGCCGGAGGTCGCCGGCTCCGACCCGACGCTGCTGCGCGGCCGCGCAGTACGCGACGGCGACGAGTGGGTGATCGACGCGCACAAGTGGTTCTCGTCGGGCGCCGACGGCGCCAGCTTCGGGATCGTCATGCTCGTGACCGATCCCGACGCGAAGCCGCACAGACGCGCGTCGATGATCATCGTTCCGACGGACGCCCCGGGGTACGAGCTCGTGCGCAAGGTCTCCGTGATGGGCCACGAGGGGCGCGGCTGGGGGACGCATTGCGAGACGCGCTTCACGAACGTGCGCGTGCCCGTGGCGAACACGCTCGGCGAGCCGGGCGACGGCTTCCGCATCGCGCAGAAGCGGCTCGGTCCGGGACGTATCCACCACGTCATGCGCTGGCTCGGCCAGATGCAGCGCGCGTTCGAGCTGATGTGCTCGTACTCGCTCGAACGCAAGGCGTTCGGCGAGGCGCTCGCCGACAAGCAGACGGTGCAGAACTGGATCGCCGACTCGGCTGCCGAGATCCAGGCCTGCCGGCTGATGACGCTGCAGGCCGCCCATCGCCTCGACGAGGGCGACGAGGCGCGCGTCGAGGTCTCGCTGATCAAGTTCTATGCGGCGCGCGTGCTGAACGACGTGATCGACCGCGCGATCCAGGTGCACGGCGGCCTGGGGGTGACCGACGACACCCCGCTCGCCGTGATGTACCGAATGGCGCGAGGCGCCCGCATCTACGACGGCGCCGACGAGGTGCACAAGATGGTCGTCGCCCGCCGGATCCTGCGCTCGTTCGAGGACGGGGGAACCTGGCGCTTCACGTAGCCCTCGCGGGCGAGCGTGTGCGGCTGGAGCCGCTCGAGCCGCGCCATGAGGAGCCGCTGTGGGAGGCCGCGCAGGACGAGCGGATCTGGCGCTGGATGCGCGTCCGCGGCGACGAGAGCCGCGACGCGTTCCGCGGCTGGTTCGAGTCGGCGCTGGCGGCGCTCGGCTTCGCGACGGTCGTCGACAGCACCTCGCTCGGCCACACGAGCTACCTCAACGTGCGCGAGGACGACCGCGTGCTCGAGATCGGCAACACGTGGCTGGTGCCACCGGCGTGGGGGACGGGCGCGAACGTCGAGGCGAAGCTGCTGCTCATGGAGCACGCGTTCGAGCGCGAGGGCTTTCTGCGCGTCGAGTTCAAGACCGACGCGAAGAACGAGCGTGCGCGGGCGGCGCTCGCCGCGCTCCCGGCTCAGTTCGAGGGCGTCTTCCGCAAGCACATGCTCGTCCGCGGCGGCGAGCGGCGCGACTCGGCGTGGTACAGCGTGATCGACGACGAATGGCCGGCGGTGAAGGCGGCTCTACGCGAGCGGCTCGCCGGCAAGGCGGCGGGGGAACGGTAGGCCGTAGGCGGCGACGAGCGCGAGCGCGACGAGCGCGGGCCCCTCGATGCCGACGAAGTAGTAGTAGCTGTCGAGCGGGTCGAGCAGGAGCCGCGCGAGCACGACCGCGCCGGGGACGAGCCAGAGTGCGTGCCGAGAGGCGCGCGCGACGCGTGCGACCACGAGCCCGGCCGCGACCGCGACCGCGGCCTGCACGAGGCGGAGCGGCCAGCCCACGGCG
>JBEKEH010000093.1:0-13430 GCA_050013935.1 Gaiellaceae bacterium
CCTCAGAGGCCGCCGGCTCGGCCGGCGGCCGCTCCGCGAAGCCGACCCCATCCCCGTGAGAAGTGCGCAGCACGTCTCACGGGGGAAGGCGCGAGCCGTTCTTCTTCGCGCGCTCGCCGAGCTCGCGCGTCGCGATCAGCGCGATGCGTGCGCTGTCCAGCAGCTCCGCGACGAGCTCGAGGCGGCTCTGCTCGGACTGGAGCTCGAGCAGCTCCTGCTTCGCCTCCGGCGCGAGCTCGACCTGCGAGGCGAGCTCGAAGGAGAGCTGCGGCGACCCCTCGTCGATCTCGTCCGTCTCCGCGTCTGCGAGCGCGGCGAGCGCGCGGAACGAGCCGGCCGCCTTGCCGGCGGTCGCCGGGTCGACCTCGCCCGACTCGTCGGCGACCGGCTCCACGAGTCCGGTGAGGAACGAGCGGCCCTGGGTCAGCTGCTCGACGCGGAAGCGGTCGCCGCCCTCGACGAGGATGTTCAGGCGGCCGTCGGCGAAGCGCTCGATGACCTCGGTCACGTGCGCACGCGTCCCGAGCTCGCGCACGCCGTTCTCGTCGGCAAACAGCAGCCCGAACTCGCGCTCGTGCTCGAGGCACTCGTGGACCAGCTCGCGGTAGCGCGGCTCGAAGATGTGCAGCGGCACGCGCTCGGTCGGGAGCAGGACGATCCCGAGCGGGAAGAGTCCGATCTCCTCCATCGCCAACAGGGTACGCCGAGCGTCAGAGTCCGACCGCTAACACGGTTCGGCGCCGCGCTCAACCGGACGCCACGGCTCGTCCACTAGCATGAGCACGTGGTGGCCGAGCGCCTGGAGTCCCTGCTCCGCGACGCGTTTCCCGACGCGGCGGAGCTGTTCGTCGAGGACCGCACCGGCGGCGGCGACCACTTCCAGGTGACCGTGGCGAGCCCGAGCTTCGACGGGCTCCCGCTGCTCGACCAGCACCGCCTGGTCAACAGGGCGCTGGCCGAGCCGTTGCGCGACGGCACCATCCACGAGCTTCGGATCAAGACGAGGGGGACGACGACGTGAGCGAGCTTTCCGACCGCATCAGGGACGTGATCGAGAACGAGCCGGTGGCGCTGTTCATGAAGGGGACGCCGCAGTTCGTGATGTGCGGGAACTCCGACCGCGCCCTGCGCGCGCTGCGCGAGGCAGGGGCGCCGGTGACGACGGTCGACATCCTCCCCGACCCGGCGATCCGCCAGGAGCTGTCGGAGCTCTCGGGCTGGCCGACGATCCCGCAGGTCTTCGTCAAGGGCGAGCTGATCGGCGGCGCGGACATCACGGAGCAGCTCGCCGGGAACGGCGAGCTGACGGCGATGCTCGAGGAGCGGCTCGGCGCGGGCTACCGTGACGGCGCCGAGGAGCACGTCGTCGACGTGGTCTCGGGCGCCCGGGCGTAGCCGCCGCTCAGCGCGCTGCGGCCGCGGTCGGTGCGCCGACGGCGTCGTCGCCCAGCATCTGCCGCAGCGCGGCGACGTGTCCGTCGAAGGCACGGCGGCCGGACTTCGTCAGCGAGAGCCACGTGCGCACGCGCGGGCCGACGGGTGCCTTGCGGACGGCCACGTAGCCCGCCTCGTGGAGCGAGCGGACGTGCTTGCTGAGGACGGAGTCGGAGACGCCGACGGCGTCGCGCACGGTGGCGAACTCCGCCGAGTCGACTGCCGCGAGCAGGGCGCAGATCTGCAGCCGCGTCGGCGCGTGGATCAGCTCGTCGAAGCTCACAACTCGTCTCGCAGCTCGGCCTGCAGCGTCTCGTCGAATCGCCCGCCGAGCCGGACGGTGACCCGCCCGGCCGGGCCCCGCCGAACGCCGGAGACCCAGACGCCGTTGCGGCGGCGGTAGACGGTCATGAGGGCAGCGATCCCGACGACGTAGACGGCGAAGGCAGCGCCGATGACAGGGACCGAGTGCGAGCTCGCGGAGGCGCAGAGGCCGCCGGCGAGCAGGCCGAGCACGGGGTGGTACCAGCGCGGCGTGACGAGGAGGTCGGCCGCGAGCCGCCGCTGCTCGGCAACCTCCCGCAGCGCCTCCCGGGCGTCGAGCGGGGACTGCGGGTGAGTTTCCATGATGGAAAGTCAGCGCATCCGCCGGACGCCTGCCCAGTGCCACCCGATCGCCGGGAACGCGCCGGCGCCGGTCAGCGTCTGCTCGAGCGCCTCGCTGCTCGGCCCGCCGAGCCAGCGGTGGAAGTAGGGGCCCCATTCGAGCGCGCGTTCGTCGTAGCGCGCGCGGAGGGCGTCGAGCAGGACGTCGTGCGGATGAATGTCGGGATGCTGCGCGCGCCACTCGTCGAGCGACCGCGGCCCCTTCGGCTCGGACCCGGCCGCCGCCAGCATCCGGTACTGGCCCTCGTACCAATCCTGCGCGCCCGCGTCGATCAGATCCCAGGCGAGCTCGTCGACGAGCAGCAGCGGCGCCAGCTCGGCGAGCCGTTCGAGCCCGCCGCCGAGCGGGTGGACGTGGTGGAGCAGCCGTCCGGCGACGACCGCGTCGAACTCCTCTTCGACGTCCCGGAAGTCCCCCTGCCGGTAGCGCGGCCCCGCGGGCGCGCGCGGGTCGATGCCGAACGCGTCGTAGCCCGCCTCGACGAGCGCCGGCACGACGCCGCCGCGGTCGCCGCAGCCGACGTCGAGCACGCGACCCGGCGGCGGTGGGAGTTGAGACAGTACGAAGCTCGTGAAGTCCACCGAGGTGAGCCTCGCAGAAGCGCGCCGCATCGCGGTGCGGGCACAGCTCCTCGACGGCTCGGCCGCCGGGGTCCTCGAGACGGTTCGCCGGCTCGGCTTCCTCCAGCTCGACCCGATCTCGACGGTCGCCCCGCCGCAGCACCTCGTGCTCTGGAGCCGCCTCGGCGCCTACGAGCGCGTCGAGCTCGACCGGTTGCTCTGGGAGGAGCGGAAGCTCGTCGAGTGGCGGGCTTTCGTCTGGCCGATCGAGGACCTGCCGCTGCTCCGTGCGCGGATGCGCCGGAAGCGCGGCAGCGAGCCGGGCGGGCGCCGCGGTCAGGAGTTCCTCACCGCGAACGCCGCCTTCCGCCGCTACGTCCTCCGCGAGCTCGAGCGGGGCGGGCCGCTGCTTTCGCGGGAGATCGACGATCACGCGAGCATGCGGCGGGACCACCACGTCTGGTGGGGCACCCGCAAGATGGGTCTCATGCTCGAGCTGCTCGCCGACCGCGGCGAGGTCGCAATCGTCGGCCGTCGCAACGGGCAGCGGCTCTGGGACCTCGCCGAGCGCTGGTACCCCGAGACGGAGAAGGTGTCGTGGCCAGAGGCGAAGAAGCTGCTCGCGGAGAAACGCTTCCGCGCACTCGGCGTCCGCTTCGAGGACGGCCGCTGGCTCGCGCATCCGGACGCCCGCGACGGAGCCGTCCCGCGCCGCGTCACCTTCCTCTCGCCGTTCGACCGCCTGGTGCACGACCGCGACCGCGCTGAGGCGCTGTGGGGCTTCCGCTACCGGCTCGAGATGTACGTGCCGAAGGCGAAGCGCGAGTACGGCTACTACGTCCTCCCCATCTTGCGTGGCGACCGGATCGTTGGCCGGATCGAGCCGGTGCTCGACCGGCGCACGCGTGCGCTGCACGTCAACGGCGTCTGGTGGGAGCAAGGCGTGCGGCCCGTGTCGCTCGTGCGGCCACTACGCAGCCTCGCTCGCTTCGTCGGCGCCGAGCGCGTCGAGCGCCCGTAGAATCGACGGATGGATTTCGAGACGCGCGCGATCCACGAGGGGCAGGAGCCGGACCCCGCCACCGGCGCGATCATCACGCCGATCTATCAGACCTCGACCTACGTCCAGGACGCGGTCGGCGAGCACAAGGGCTACGACTACTCGCGCGTCGCCAACCCGACGCGCACGGCGCTGCAGCAGTGCCTCGCCTCGCTCGAGTCGGCGGAGTTCGGCGTCGCCTTCTCGTCGGGGCTCGGCGCGGTGACGACGCTGATGCACCTCGTCGACCCGGGCGAGCGGGTCGTGCTGATCGCCGACGTGTACGGCGGCGTCTACCGGATGACGTCGCAGGTCTACGAGCCGAAGGGGTACCGCTTCGAGTACCTGCCCGCGGCCGAGTTCGCGAATCTCGGCCCGCATCTCGACGAGAAGACGCGGATCGTGTGGATCGAGACGCCGTCGAACCCGCTGCTCAACATCATCGACATCCGCGCCGCGGCCGCTGCCGCACACGAGGCAGGCGCGCTCGTCGTCGTCGACAACACGTTCGCGACGCCGTACCTCCAGCGCCCGCTCGAGCTCGGCGCCGACATCGTCGTGCACTCGACGACGAAGTACCTCGGCGGCCACTCCGATGTGATCGGCGGCTTCGTCGCGACGAACGACCCGACGATCGCCGAGCGCCTCTACTTCCTGCAGAAGTCGCTCGGCGCCGTGCCCGGCCCGTTCGACTCGTGGCTCGTGCTGCGCGGGATCAAGACGCTCGCACTGCGCATGCGGAAGCATTCCGACAACGCGATGGCCGTCGCGCTCTGGCTCGAGCGGCACGCGAGCGT
The DNA here is from genome assembly GCA_050013935.1 of Gaiellaceae bacterium. Taxonomy (GTDB): domain Bacteria; phylum Actinomycetota; class Thermoleophilia; order Gaiellales; family Gaiellaceae; genus Palsa-739. Next base: position 4,498 of record JBEKEH010000093.1, read on the forward strand.
GGAGCGCGTGCTGTACCCCGGGCTGCCGACGCACCCCGGCCACGAGATCGCCGCGCGGCAGATGCGCCACTTCGGCGGCATGGTCTCGTTCCTCGCCGAGTCGGCGGAGGAGGCGGTCGCGCTCGTCGGGCGCACGAAGCTCTTCCAGCTCGCGGAGTCGCTGGGCGGCGTCGAGAGCCTGATCGAGGTGCCCGCGCGGATGACGCACGCGGCGACGGCGGGCGCACCATTCGCGGCGCCGCCCAACCTCATCCGGCTGTCGGTCGGCATCGAGTCCGCCGAGGATCTGATCGGCGACCTCGAAGCCGCGCTCGTCCGTACCGCCGCGCACGCGTGACAATCCTCTCGCGGTGAGAAACGGCGCCTGAGGCAGGTCCGCCGAACCATTATGTCATAGTTGTGCAACTGCTAAAATCGCTTGTACAACAATGACAAAAGCTGGGATTCCGCCGTTTCACCCCTCCTCCGACCGTGCACCGGCGCGGATGTCGCGCGCCGAGTTCGACGAAGCCTTCCCTACCGAGAGCGACTACATCGAGCGGAAGTCGGGGACGGGTCAGGATCCGATCGCAAGAGCGGTGACCGCCCTATCGAATACCGAAGGGGGCGTCATTCTGATCGGGGTTAGGGACGACGGCGAGGTCATCGGACGAGCGCTCACCGATGGCGTCGAGAACGCCATCCACCAAGCCGCACTAACCGTGCATGACCCTGGCCGATATCGGATTAGGGAGCTCGAAGTGGACGGTCGGCCTGTGACCATCGTCTCGGTGGCCAAAAGATCGCAAGGGTTCGCTCAAACCGCTGACGGCCAGGTTCTCGTTCGACGTGGCGCTCGATCCGTTCCGCTGCTCGGGGCCGAACTTCTCTCATTCGTCACGTCCCGCGCCCTTGAGAGATTCGAAGAGAACGACTCGGGGGTCTCTGTCCGCGAAGCAGACCCTGAGCTTGTCGATGAGCTTCGACGAGCATTTCGGTGGCGAGTAGCGTCAGTCGACCGGTTGGTGGAGCATAAGCTCGCACGGGCTAACGGCGGCGCGCACCTTACGGTCGCCGGCGCACTGTTACTCCTCCCCGAGCCGCGCGAGCGTCTTGGAAAAGCACTCGTCGAGGTGCTGCGGTTTCCGGACGAAGGCGTGAACTACGACCGGCGCGTCGAGTTCACCGGCCCTGTACACCAGCAGGTTGAGGGCGTCACAGCTTTCGTAATGGATGAGCTTGGCACCGACCTCATCGTGACGGGCGCTCGGCGGTACGAACTTCCGCGTATCCCGGAGGTCGTTCTGCGTGAGGCGGTCGCGAACGCCGTAGCACACCGATCGTATGAGGAACTCGGTCGCGCAGTGCGCGTTGAGCTTAGACCCGACGGAGTGACCATCATTTCGCCCGGCGGGCTACCTGAACCTGTAACCGAGCAGAATATTCGCGAGACTCAATCGGCCCGAAACATCCGCGTTCTCTCCGCTCTGAGACGACTACGCTTGGCGGAGGACGCGGGCCGTGGTGTAGACGTGATGCAAGACTCGATGGCGGAAGCGCTCCTCGATCCGCCTGTTTTCCAAGACCTCGGGCACTCGGTGAACGTGACCCTCCCGATTCGCGGCCCAATCAGCCCTCAGGAGCGAGCCTGGGTCATGGAGGTCGAACGGCGGGGGCAGGTGCAACCTGCCGACCGAATACCGCTGATTCACGCAGCTAGAGGCGAGGCTCTCACGAATGCTCGCGTGCGCGATCTGCTTGGGGTCGACAGTCGTGACGCTAGGCAGAGCCTTCGGCGCCTTCGCGATACTGGATTCCTCGAGCAGGTGGGTGAGCGCGGTGGAGCGACATACCACCTCGCACGGGCTGTGCGAGCGCCGGCCGCCTTCCGCATGTCTTCAACCGATCTCAAGCAGTTCGTAATGGAGCTGGCGGAAAAGGAAACGCTCACGAACGCGAAGGTCCGCGCTGCAACGGGGCTCGACCGGGTCGAGACCTTTCGACTTCTCGACGACTTGGTCCAGGAGGGGCGCCTGGTGCGCCGAGGCGAGAAGCGCGGCGCCCACTACGTGAGGTCGCGAAAGTGAGCGATACCGGGGAAGTCGTCTTCGTCGAGATCCCGATGGGGTCGCGCAACAAGTACGAGTGGGACGAGGAGCTCGGCGGGATCGTGCTCGACCGGCGTCTCTTCACCTCGATGACGTATCCGGCCGACTATGGCTTCGTCGAGGGCACGCTCGCCGACGACGGCGACCCGCTCGACGCGCTCGTGCTCGTCTCCGAGCCGACGTTCCCCGGCTGCCGCATCCGCGTTCGCCCGATCGGCGTCTTCCACATGAGCGACGAGAAGGGGCCGGACGAGAAGCTGCTGTGCGTGCCGCTCGGCGACCCGTCGTTCGCACGCGTCGCCGACATCCACGACGTGAACGCGGAGCTGCGCGACGAGATCGAGCACTTCTTCCAGCGCTACAAGGACCTCGAGCCGTCGAAGCAGACCCAGACGCGCGGCTGGGGAAACCGCGCCGAGGCGGACGCGATCGTGGCCGCGGCGCGCGAACGCTCCGGCTCCGCCGGCTGACGCGTGCGGACGCGCGACCACTGGGCGGTGACGGCGCCGCTCTGGGAGCACGGAGAGCCGGTCCTCGCGTGGCATGTGCTGTTCGGGCGAGATGCTCCGCCGGCGGCGATCGCCGGCCGCCTCACACGCGTCCTCGACCTGCCCTTCCTCGACCCGGTGCCGCCCGAGTGGCTGCACCTGACGACGCAGGGGGTCGGGCGCGCCTCACGCGTCCCGGCCGGCATGCGCGACCGGCTCGTGCGCGAGGTCGAGGCGCGTTGCGCGGAGATCGTCCCGATTCCCGTCACCCTCGGGCCGGCGCGCCTCGTCGACGAAGGCGTGACGGCGGATGCGGCGCCGACCGAGCCGCTCGCAGCCCTGCGCCGTCTGCTCCAGGAGGCCGACTCCGCGGTGCGAGGCGGCGACCAGGTGCCCGACCTCGGCACGCCGTTCTGGCCGCACGTTTCGTTCGCGTATGCGAGAGCCGACGCTGACTCCGGCACGCTCGCGCAGGACCTGGAAGTGCTCGCGCTCGAGACGACCGCGGAGCTGACGGTCGACGCGGTCTCGCTTCTCCTGCTCCGCCAGACGTCGCACCTCTACTGCTGGGACGTGGTCGCACGGGTACCGCTCGCCGCGGGCGAGCCGGGCTAGCGGTCAGACCACTAGTACCGCGGATCCAGCAGCTCCGGCCAGACGGCGTCAAGGCCGCCGCGCAGCGTGCACGACGCGATCGGTGCACCCTCCTCGTCGTTGTCCACGCCGTAAGGAATTCGCACGCGCGCGACAACGTGGAAGCGCGTGCACACGACGACGACGCCGGCTCCGGCCACGAGCGAGAGCATGCGCAGGCCGATGCGCGATTCCCCGAAGAGGACGCGCCCGCCGGCGCCGAGCAGCGCGGTCACGGGCGGGAAGTCGACGTAGCCGAGGCTTAGTGGACGTGGCCACAAGTACGGTTGTGCGTCTGGCGGCCCGCAAACGCGGCGCATGCCGTTGTCCTCGGTCGGCCGCATACCTACGGGTATGCGGCCTCCCTGCGTCCTAGGCCTGCTTGGTTTGCGGACCGCCAGACACGAACGAACTTATGGCCGCGTCCACTTAGGTGCCGCGCAGCGACGGCGTAGTAGAGCTCGTCCCGCTGCCAGCCGTACCGGCCGAGCACGGCGGCGCCGAGCGCGCTCTTGAGCACGATGACGGCCCCGACCGCAAGCACGGGGAACGGGACACGGCGCCCCACGGCGCGTCAGCCGCGGTCGTCGACGAGCAGCGCGGCCCCGAGCGCGCCGCCGAGGTCGCCGAGCTCCGCGGCCAGGAACGCGGGCGGCCGGTCGGCGACGAAGAGATGCGGCGCGGCCGCCGCCGCGATGCGCTCGACGTACGGCTGCCCGAAGCGCGTGCCGAGCCCGCCGCCGATGATGACGGCCTCGACGTCGAGCATGTTCACGACCGACCCGATGGCGGCGCCGAGCGCCTCGACCGCGCCGTCGATCAGCTTCTGCGCGAGCTTGTCGCCGCGGACGAGCGCGGTCGCCCAGACGCCGCTGGTCAGCCGCGTCCGGCCGTGCTTGCGCATGATCTCGAACAGCTTCGTCTTCTCGCCGTCCAGCTCGGCCTTCCGCGCGCGCCGCTCCATGGCGCCGCGGCCCGCGTAGGCCTCGAGGCAGCCGCGCCGGCCACACTGGCAGCGCGCGCCGTCGATCCGCACGACGACGTGCCCGAGCTCGCCGGCGGAGCCGCGGCCGAGCCACAGCTTCCCGTCGAGCACGACCGCCCCGCCGACGCCGGTTCCCCACCAGACGCCGAGGAACGAGGGATGGCTCCGCCCGGCCCCGAGCACGCGCTCCGCCTCGACCGCGACGCGCACGTCGTTGCCGAGCTCGATGCGCGTACCGAGCTTCCCGCCGAGCTCCGCCGCGAGCGGGTACGGCGCCGACCAGTTGGGAAGGTTGGCCGCCGTCGAGAGCGTGCCCTGCTCCCGGTCGACCTTGCCGGGCGCGCCCACGCCGACGCCCGCGAGCGCCGACGTCTCGACGCCGGCCGCGGCCGCCGCCTCCTGCAGCGCGGCGGCGAGCTCGCGCACGACGTCGGGAGGCCCGCCCTCCGTCGGCGTCGCCCGCCGCACGGTGCCGAGCACCTGGTGGGCGTCGTCGACGACGATCGCGTCGATCTTCGTCCCGCCGAGATCGATCCCGCCGCGGAAAGCCATCAGCAGAAGATAGTCCCTGCGGCGGCATAGGATCCCGCCCGTGGCCGGGCCCGAGCCGATCGACCTGCACCAGCAGGGCGCCGAGCGCGTGGTCGCCTGTTACGTGCTCGAGACGGAGGACGGGCCGGCGCTGTTCGACTGCGGCCCGAGCGCGGCGATCGCGGCGCTGAAGGCCGGGCTCGAGACGCGCGGGCTGGAGCTCGCCGACGTCCGCCACCTGCTGCTGAGCCACATCCACCTCGACCACGCCGGCGCGGCGGGCGTGCTCGTGCGCGAGCATCCCGGGCTCCAGGTCCACGCCTCGGAGATCGGCGCGCCCCACCTCGTCGACCCGGAGCGATTGGAGCGCAGCGCGCGCCGGCTGTACGGCGACACGTTCGACACGCTCTGGGGGGAGCTCGCGCCGGTGCCGCAGCAGAACGTGCACGTCGTCGGTGAGCGCGTGCTCGGGCTCGCCTGCTTCCCCAGCCCCGGGCACGCGTCGCACCATGTCTGCTACCTCGACCGCGACGGCACGCTCTACGCGGGCGACGCTGCCGGCGTGCGCGTCCAGCCGGGCCGCTCCCCGCTGCCTCCGACGCCGCCGCCCGAGATCGACGTCGAAGCCTGGCAGCGCACGCTCGACGAGATCGAGCGCCGCGACCCGGCGCGTCTCGCGCTCATCCACTTCGGCGTCGCCGACGATCCGGCGCGCCATCTCGCCGAGCTCCGGCTCCAGCTCTACGACTGGGCGGAGTTCGTGCAAGGAGGCGCGACGGAGGAGGAGTTCGTCGCGTACGCCCGCACCGAACTCGCCGACGCAGGCGAGGACGTCGAGGCGTACACCCACGCGATGCCGCTCTGGCAGTCGTACCGCGGCCTCAAGCGTTGGGCCGAGAAGCAGGCGGCGCCCTAGTGCCACGCGTACCCGTCCCGCCGGAGATCGACGCGTTCCTCGCGCAGCCGAACCCGGCCGTCGTCGCCACGCTGCGTCCCGACGGCTCGCCGCACACCGCGGCCACCTGGTACGACTGGGAGAACGGGCGCGTGCTGCTGAACATGGAGGACAGCCGCCTCCGCCTCGGCTACCTGCGCCGCGACCCGCGCGTCTCGCTCACGGTGCTCGCGGACGGCAACTGGTACCACCACGTGAGCCTGCTCGGCCGCGTCGTCTCGCTCGAGCCCGACCCCGACCTGCACGACATCGACCGGCTTGCGCTGCGCTACACGGGCAAGCCGTACCGGAAGCGCGACCGGCCGCGCTTCAGCGCCTGGGTGGAGCCGGAGCGCTGGCACGCGTGGCCTCGTCCGGGCTGAGCGGCTCGGTGCGGACGAGCCACAGCGGTCCGTCGCTGCACTCGACCCGACGAGCGCCCTCGACCTCGACGAGCGACGACGCGAGCACGCGCACCGTCTCGCCGTCGAGCGTGACGTGCGCGCCGAACAGCGTGCCGCCCGGGAACGTGTACCGCCACGCCCAGACGAGCCGGTGCAGCTCCTCGCGAGGACGGCCCAGGTCGAGCCAGGCGTCGCCGTCGCCGAAGAAGCCCTGGTAGTCGCCGCCGCTTTGGACGGCACCCTGCTCGCCGGCGGCGAGCTTCCCGAGCGCCTCGACGAGCGTCTGGAGGATGACGAGGCCCGCGCGGCCGTAGAGCTCGTCCGGCTCGACGTACTCGCCGAGCGGGATCGGCGCCTGAGCGACGATCGGCCCCGTGTCGAGCTCCGCGTCCATGCGGTGGAAGGTGATCCCGATCTCCGCGTCGCCGTCGCGGATCGCCCACGCGACGGGCACCGGCCCGCGGTGGCGTGGCAGGAGCGACGGGTGGCCGTTCAGCCAGCCGAGCGCCGGCACCGCGAGCGCGTCGGCCGGGATTTTCCACGGGAAGCCCATGCAGACGACGAGGTCGGGCTCGACGGAGGCGAGCAGCGGCGCGACCGCCGCCCGCCGTGCAGGCATGAGCACGTCGAGCTCGGGTGGAAGCTGGGCGAGCAGCGCGTCCGTCGTGAACTCGGTCCCGTACCGGGCGCCCACGTCGCGGATCGTCAGCAGAGCCACCGGCTCGTGACCGACCTCCCGCACGGCCGCGAGGAAGCCGGCCACCACCGGGGGGATCCGCGTCACGATCACGACCCGCCAGGGCGGCTGCGGAATCACTACGTCTCGCGGATGATCCGTCCGCCCGACGACTGGTTGCGCGCCTTCACGACCAGCTCGTCGATGTTGACGTGCCACGGCCGCGTGAGCGCGAAGAGGACGCAGTCGGCCACGTCCTCGGCGACGAGCGGGTCGACGCCGCGGTAGACGGCGGCCGCCTGCTCCGTATCGCCCTTGAAGCGCACGATCGAGAACTCCGTCTCGGCGAGGCCGGGGTCGACGGTCGTGATCCGGATCGGCCGGCCGAGCAGGTCCTCGCGCAGCGCGTACGTGAAGCCGCGCACGGCAAACTTCGCCGCGACGTAGCTCGCCGCCTTCTCGTACGCCTGGCGGCCGGCGATCGAGCCCATGTTGACGATGTGCCCGCCGTCGCGGATGTGCGGCAGGCAGAGGCGCGTCATGCGCACGAGCCCCTGCACATTCGTCTCGAACACGGTCCGCTCGTCCTCCTCGTTCGACTCGTCGAACAGGTAGCGGCCGAGCGCGAGACCGGCGTTGTTGACGAGGATGTCGATGCCGCCGAGCTGCGCGACCGCCTCGGTCACGAACCGCTCGCAGCTCGCCGGATCGGTGACGTCGAGCGCGAGCGCGACCGGGGTCTCGAGCCGCTCGACACGGCGCGCGCCTCCGGCGACGCGGACGCCTTCCGCGGCGAGCGAGCGGGCGATCGCGCGCCCGAACCCGGACGAGGCGCCGGTGACGATCGCGGTCTTGCCGCTGAGGCTCAGCTCGGCCACGGGCTGATGCTAGTGGTGCAGCGAGCCGAGCCGCACGTCCTGCTCGCGGCGGGCGACATGGTCGACCTGGAGAGTCGAGTGGTGCAGCCCGAAGCGGTCGTCGAGCAGCCGCTGCAGCCGGCGGCGCGCACCGTGGCAGTCCGCGTCCGGCGAGACGAGGTCGGTGGCGACGTGGACGAACGCGCCGCGGACGTTGAGGCTCCGGCGGTCGGCACGTGAGAGAACGAGCGTCGCGGCAAGGTTGACGCCGATGCCGGCGAGGGCGACCGCGACGACGATCCCGCCGTGCACGGCGGGCGGCGAGGCAAGGCGCCGCGCGGCGGAGTAGATCACGAGCACGCCGACGACGAGCAGCGCGACGCCGTTGGCCTGCGCGGCGAGGATCTCGACCCTCCCGAGCCCGAACGTCCACCGGCCGCGGGCCGGCCGGGTCGCGAGCCTCGACGCGACGAGCGCGCCGCCGAGCGCCGCCGCGTCGGTGAGCATGTGCCCGGCGTCGGCCAGGAGCGCAAGCGAGCCGGCGAGCACCGCCGCCGCGACTTCGCCGGCCATGAACGCGACGTTCAGCGCCAGCGCGATTGCGAGCGACCGCCTGTCCTGCGCCCGCCGCGAGCGCTCGTGCGCGTGCATCCCCGAAGCCTAGTGGGCGTCCGCCCAGGCACGGCCGAGGGCGAGGCGCTCGGGCGGCGTCGGGTGGCTGAACAGCAGCAGATACACGAGCCGGGGCGGCGCAAGGTCGGACAGGTTCTTGCGGGCGAGCCCGAGCTGGGCGCGCTCGAACGCGCCGGCGTCGCCGGTCAGCTCGAGCGAGCAGCGGTCGGCGGCGCGCTCCCACCGTCGCGAGAGCGCCGCGCCCGGCGCGAGCGCGGCGAGCTCGAGCGCGGCGAAGAGCAGGAGCACGGCCGGCAGCTCGCGCGGCGACGCGACGCTCGTACCGAGGACGGCCCAGAGCACCAGCACCGCAAGCACCGCCCCTGCCATCGCGAGCACCGTCCCCTTCGCGACGTGGCGGTCGCGGCGATGGCCGAGCTCGTGCGCGACGACGACCTTCACCTCCGGCCTGCCGGCGGCCGCGAGCAGCGTGTCGAAGAGCACGACGCGGCGCGTGCTCCCGAGCCCGGACACGTAGGCGTTCACCTTCGTCGTCCGCCGGCTCGCGTCGGCGACGAGCACGTCGCGCACCGGCACGCCCGCGCGCTCGGCGAGCCGGTGCAGCTCCGCGGCGAGCCGCTCGTCCTCGAGCCGCCGGAAGCGGTTGAAGAGCGGCTCGAGCACGACCGGCGCGAGGAAGGAAAGAAAGAGCACCGCGAACGCGAG
>JBEKEH010000094.1:0-13368 GCA_050013935.1 Gaiellaceae bacterium
CGCCGATCAGCGCCGTGCCGCCGATGACGGCAGCGGCCACCGCCTGGAACATGACGCCCGTCCCGCCCTGGAGCGGCAGGATCGACGTGATCCGGACGGAGTCGAGGATGCCGGCGAGGCCCGCGAGCGTGGTGGCGAGCACGAAGTTGCCGATCTTGACCAGGTTCACGTTCACGCCGGCCTCGCTCGCCCCGATCATGTTCCCGCCGACAGCGATCGTGTGCAGCCCCCAGCGGGTGCGGCTGAGGATGAACTGCACGACGAGCACGGCGCCGACCGCCCAGAAGAACTCGGCGTTGAACAGCAGCTGGGGGATGTAGTTGCCCGTGATCAGTCGGAAGGTGTGGCCGCCGGGGGTCAGCACCTGAAAGCCGTTCAGTGCGATCAGGTTGACGCCGTTCAGGAAGAAGAGCATGCCGAGCGTGGCCACGAACGAGGGCAGACGTAACACGGTGGTGAGGATGCCGTTGACGACGCCGACCGCGGCTCCGGTGACGAGCCCGAGGATCACTCCCAGCCAGATCGGCAGCCCGGCCCCATCGGGCGGGGACGCGGACACCAGGTACATGATGATCGGCGAGAGGGCGAAGACCATACCGACCGAGAGGTCGATCTCGCCGCAGATCAGCACCATCACCTCCCCGGCGGTGATCAGCGCGATCGGCGCGGCGAAGTCAGCCATGGTCCTGATCGCGTCGGGCGAGTAGAAAGCAGAGTTCATGAACGAGAAGACGACGAAGAGCGCGGCCGCGATGAGGAGGATGCTCGCCTCGCGGCGCCGGACGAACGACCCAACGACGCGCCGGCCGAGGCCGGCGCGTCGTTGGGTGTCGCTTCCCGTCCCGGCCGGAGCCATACGGCTCCTACGCGACCGGGTACTTCTGAGCCGACGAGCTGCCCTCGAAGCGGGTCTTCGTCGTCAGGTACGGGTGGACCGTCGCCTTCGTGACGAACTTCAGACCGGTGTTCGTGTCGGACGGAGCCATGAGCCCACCCGACAGCTTGTAGAGGAACAGCTGGACCACCGGGTAGAACCCCTGCAGGTACGGCTGCTGGTCGATCGTGAAGTCGAGGAAGCCGCCGTCGATCAGCTGCAGGGTGGTCGGGAGCAGGTCGTAGCCGCCGCCCTTGACCTTGCTCTGCAGACTGTGCTTCTGGATCGTCTGGGCGACGCCCTGCGTCGAGCCGGCGTCGACCGCGAACATCCCCTTGAGACTCGAGTGACCGAGCCAGTACGCGTCGATCGCCGCGAGCTCGTCGTTCACGGCGGCTCCGGTCGCGATCGCCTTCGCGTTGATCGGCTTCTTCGACGCCTTGATCGCGGCCATCGCCCCGTCGATGCGCGGCTGGATGTTGAGCGAGCCGGGAGTGGCGATGAACAGCGCGACGTCGCCGCTCGGCACGAGCGAGACGATCTGGTCGCCCATGTGCTGCCCGGACACGTACAGATCCTGGCCGATGTAGGCCATGCGGGCGTGCGTGCCGGTCGTTGCCCCATCGGCGTTGTAGGAGACCACCGGGATGCCCGCGGCCAGCGCGCGCTTGATCGGCGTCTCGAAGGCGACCTTGTCGATGACCGAGACCGCGATGCCGCTGGCCTTCGCGGTCACCGCAGCGTTGAGCGCGTTCACCATCTGGCCGACGTCGCTCGTTGCCGAGCCTGTCCACTGGAAGGAGCAGTTGAGGGCCGAGCAGGCGTCAGCCGCGCCGTACTGGGTCGGGACGAAGAATGGATTCGTCGTCACGTGGTTGACGAACACGAACTTCCACTTCGGATGCGTCGGATAGGTGCTCTGGAGCTTGCTGACGGCCCCGAGGGCGTCCTGCGCGCCCACGAGCCCCGGCAGCGAGAGCGCGGCTCCCCCCAGTGCGAGCCGGCGCAGCAGCGCCCCACGATCGAAGCCGGAACTCAGGTCGATCCCGGGTAGGTCGTGGTCGGGCAGGTCGTTGATGTGCATGAACTTCGACCTCCTTCACAGCAGGGTTCGGTGGCACGCCCGTCCGCGGGGCCGCACACCAAGGCGGCTGACAGCGGGCGCAGCCGACACGTCGAAAGTCAAGACCTCCTTCCCCACGTTCGTCCTTCGCCCAGCGGCACAACGCCCGAGACCCGAGGCGAAGTGACTTTCTAGATCACAACTACAATGTTCGTGTATAACAAGAAACGACAGATCTCGCAAGTGAAACTGTCGTCCGCACAGACGCCGAGCGGACGGGCCGGGCATTCACCAGCGGTGGTGCACCTGCGGCGCGATCCGCCGGCGATACAGGTCTTCGATCGCCCGCAGCGTGGCGTCCGGCAGCGGCGGCAGCTCCGCGGCAGCCGCGTTCGCGCGGGCCTGCTCGGGCGTCTTTGCGCCCGGAATCACGGTCGAGATCGCGTCGAAGCCGAGGATCCACCGCAGGGCCAGCTGGGCGAGCGTCGCGCCTTCGGGGACGAGCGCCCGCAACGCCTCGACAGCGTCGAGCCCCTGCTCGAAGTCGACGCCCGCGAAGGTCTCGCCCGCGTCGAACTCCTCACCATGGCGGTTGAACGTGCGATGGTCGTCGGCCCCGAAGTGCGTGTCGCGGCTGAACTTTCCCGTCAGCAGGCCCGACGCGAGCGGCACGCGCGCGATCACGCCGACGTCGTGCCGCCGGGCCTGCTGGAAGAAGAGGCCGGCGGGACGCTGCCGGAAGGCGTTGAAGACGATCTGGACGGTCGCGACACGCGGGTACTCGATCGCCTTCAGCGCTTCCTCGACCTTCTCGACGCTGACGCCGTAGGCGCGGACCAGCCCTTCCTCGATCAGGCGGTCGCAGGCCTCGAACACCGACGGGGTGTAGTACGTCTCCCAGGGGAGGCAGTGCAACTGCACGAGATCGACGGCGTCCACCCCGAGGTTCTCTCGTGAGCGCTCGAGCCAGCCGCGGAAGTTCTCGTACGTGTAGCTCGCGAGGTCGAGCGGCACGCGGCGCCCGAACTTCGTCGCGACGAGCAACCGCTCGTCCCGCTCACGCAGCAGCCGTCCGACGAGACGTTCCGAGCGCCCGTCGCCGTACACGTCGGCGGTGTCGAAGAAGGTGACGCCCGCGTCCGCGGCAGCGTGCATCGCCGCGAGCGACTCCCGGTCGTCGGTCTCGCCCCAGTCGCCTCCGATCGCCCAGGCGCCGAAGCCGATCTCTGAGACGTGGTACCCGGTCTTGCCGAGCAGTCTGGCGTTCACGAGTCGAGCCTCCTTTCGAGCAGGTCCGGAACGAGGGCGGCGATCGTCTCCGGGGACGCAGGCCCGGCGCCGACGTCGACCTCCGGTCCGTAACCATACGATCCGGTCGAGATCCGGCCTCCCGCCACGCGGACGACCACGCCGCTGAGACAGCAGCGGCGCGAGGCGAGGAACACCACCGCGGGCGCGACGTGCTCGGGCGTGAGCGAGCCCGGGGCCGCGGACTCGCGCGACATCCGGGTCGCGGCGACGGGCGAGATCGCGTTGGCGAGGATCCCGTGCGCGGCTCCCTCGGCGGCGAGGGCGTTCATCAGCCCGAACTGCGACGCCTTACCGGCGCTGTAGGCGGCGAGATCATCCAGCGCGCGCTCGACCGACATCGCCACGCCCGAGACCGTCAGCACGATCCGCCCGTGGCCCTGCTGCCGGAGCGTCGGCCAGGCGGCGCGGCAGAGCCAGAACGGCGCCGCGACGTTCACGCGCGTCATCCGCTCCCACGCACCGTCGTCGGTGTCCGCGATCGCCGCGAACGAGATGACTCCGGCATTGTGGACGAGCGCGTCCAGCCGGCCGAACCGCTCGAGCGTCCGCGCGACGAGCGCCTCGCAGCCGGCACGATCGCCGACATCCTCGACGCTCGCCAGGGCGCTGCCGCCCCGGTCGCCGATCTCCCGCGCGACGGCCGCGGCGACGGCGGGATCGCCCCCTCGGCCGTCGCGCTCGACGCCCGCGTCGTGGACGACGACGTGCGCACCTCGCTCGGCGAACGTCAGCGCGTACGCGCGTCCGAGGCCCCGCCCGGCGCCCGTCACGAGCACGACCTGCCCGTCGAAGCGAATGGTGTCACCGGTTGACATGACGAGAGGTGCGATTTGTCGGGAATTTCCTATTATCTTCGTATTCGACGATAATGGGCGCGTTTTCGAAGCTCGGGCGGTGCCGAGCCGGGACTCACCGCGGGCAGGCGCCGACGGAGCGCTCAACCAGGGGTGGTTTTGCATGAGACCACTGCCAAGGCACGATCTCCGTCGCCCGGACGGGAGGCGCGTGCTCGTGTACGGAGAGCTGTGCGGTGGCTTCGGAGCGGAGGAGCACGAGTCGGATGAGGGCGACGCGATCCACAAGCGGCTCGACGTCTTCACCGAGGCGTGGGTGGGGATCGCGCCGGCGCGGAACACGCGCCCGCTGGACTCTCCCGTCCAGACGAACGAGCCCGAGGGCTGCCCCTTCTGCCCCGGCGGCGCCGAAGTACCGTTCCCGTACGAGGCGGCGGTCTTCGACAATCGCTTCCCGTCGTTCCGGCCCGACCCGCCGCCCGCGCCGCTCCTCGACGGTACGACCGCTCCTGCCCGTGGCCGCTGCGAGGTCGTCCTGTACACGCATCGTCACGACGCGTCCTTCGGCATGCTCTCGCCGGCCGAGCTGGGGCGCGTGCTCGCGATCTGGGCAGATCGCTCAGAGGAGCTCTGGGCAGATCCCGTGCACCAGTACGTCTTCGTCTTCGAGAACCGTGGCGCGGAGGTCGGTGCCACCATCGCGCACCCGCACGGGCAGATCTACGCGATCGACGACGTCCCGCCGCTCATCGCGGCCAGGGACGCCGCGCACCGCCGCCATCGCGAGCTGCACGGCAGCTGCCTCTCCTGCGCCGCGACGGCTGCCGACGCGCGCTCGTCTCGGGTCATCTCGTCGAGCGCGAGCTTCGTCGCCGCCGTGCCCTTTGCGGCGCGGTGGCCGTACGAGGTCGCCGTGCGCGCGCGCCGCCACGGGCTCGGCCGGCTGGCGGATCTCGAGCCCGCCGAGCAGAGGGACCTCGCCGTGGCGCTGCGCGACGTCGCCCGTCGCTACGACGCGCTCTTCGACTTCCAGCTTCCATACATGATGGTGGCGCAGGAGGCTCCGCGCGACCAGCCGGACTGGCATCTGGCGTTCGAGCTCTATCCGGTTCACCGCGCGCCCGGAGCGACGAAGGTCCGCGCCAGCGTCGAGACGGCGCTGGGGTTGTTCCTCAACGACGTCGTCCCGGAGGAAGCGGCCGCCCAGCTGGCGAGCCTCGAGGTCCCGGCGGAGCCGATCGACCTGGACGAGCTCTACGTCGTCACCCCGGCGCAGCCGCGCACACCGGTGCTCGGACCGTGAGCGGGCTGCTCGAATGCGGCTCCGACGCCGCGCGTGTCGGGATCGCACCGGGTTCCGGCGGGAAGATCGTCAGCCTCTTCCACCGGCCGAGCGCGCGCGAATGGCTGGCACAGCCGGCCGAGCCCGGCACGAACCACCCCCCGGGGCCCGTGTACGACACGGCCGCTGCCTACGGCTGGGACGAGTGTTTTCCGACGATCAGCCCCGGCCGCTATCCCTTCGACGGCCGCTGGGCCGGAGTGCCCCTGGCCGATCACGGCGAGCTGTGGTCGCGCCCGTGGCAGGTCGTCCGGGCAGAGCCCACCTTCGTGGAGGTCGAGGCTCGTGGCACATGCCTGCCCTATCGCTTCACACGGCGCATCGACGTCGAGCGCGAGACGATCACCGCCTCGTACACGGTGACGAACGAGGGCGACGAGGGCTTCTGGGCGTTGTGGGCGATGCACCCTCTCTTCGCGGTCGGGCCCGGCGCCCGGATCCTGTTGCCGGGCGTCACGGAGGCGGTCGTCGTGCCGTCGCCGAGCGCTGCTCGTGTCGCGCGTGCCGGACACGTCAGCTGGCCGACCACCGTGGCCGCCGACGGCGCCGTCGTCGACCTGGCCGTCTTCCCCGACCAGCCGGGCTTCGCCTTGAAGCTCGTCGCGCGCGCACCGAGGCGCGCGGCTCTCGCCGCCGATCCCGACGCCGGCGTCTGGGTCGGAGTCGAGGCGAGCGCGGAGCTGGTGCCCAACCTCGGCGTCTGGATCAACGATCAGGGCTGGCCGGACGGACCGCTTCGCCTCCGGCACGCTGCCCTCGAGCCGACGTCGGGCACCGGCGACGATCTTCGCGGAGCGGTCGAAGCCGGCGCCGGCTGGCGGATCGAGCCGGATCGGGACCTGCACTGGTGGGCACGACTGCAGCTGGGAAGCGGCGAGGCGTCGCTGCGCGCATGGCTCTCGAATGCCGGCGTGAGCGCTCCGGTCGACGCGGATCCGGCCGGAGTCGGTCCGGACCGCCACGTATCCTCGGCTCCGCAGGCGAGACCTCGGTCGGGCCGACGAGGAGTCGAAGCCTCCGCCGCCCCGCTCCGCGAGGCCGCCGGCAATCGCGACGAAAGGAGGACGGGCCGCACCGTGGGCCACGCGGACTCTGGATCGTCACCGCGCGAAGCGAGGATGCCCGAGCGCGGCGCAGGAGAGCCGCCGGTGCCGGGCCGTCTGCGGCGAGAGCGGATGCTCGCGTTGATCAAGGAGCGCGAGTTCGTCCGCGTCGGAGAGCTGAGCGAACGGTTCGGCGTCTCCGAGGTGACGGTGCGGACCGACCTCGACGCGCTCGCGACGCGCGGTCAGGTGCACCGCGTGCGCGGCGGTGCGATTCCCCGGATGATTCAGCATCAGGAGCAGCCGTTCGAGGACAGCGTCGGGAGCTTCACGGCGGAGAAGGTGGCGATCGGCCAGGCCGCCGCCGCGCTCATCAGGGACGGCGAGACGGTCCTGATCGACGTCGGGACGACCGCCGCGGCGGCCGCTCGTTCGATCGCCGCCCGCGGCGAGCTCAACGACGTGGTCGTCTTCACGAACGGGCTGAAGACAGCGCTCGAGCTCGAGCCCGCATCGCCTCGGATCGCGATCGTCGTTCTCGGCGGCACGTTGAGGCCGCTGCAGCACTCGCTCGTCGATCCGCTCGCGACTCTCATCCTCGAGCACATCGCCGTCAAGACCGTGCTACTCGGCTGTAACGGCGTCGACCCGATCGGCGGCGTGACGAACATCAACCTCCCCGAGGCCGAGATCAAGAAGCGGATGCTCAAGGCTTCGAGGCGGAGGATCGTGCTCGCGGACGGCAGCAAGCTCGGTCGGGTCGAGGTCGCGCAGCTGTGCTCCATCGACGAGGTCGACATGATCATCACGGGGCGATCCGCCGATCCGTCGGTCGTCGAGGCCTTGCGGGAGCGCGACTGCGAAGTTCGCGTCGTCGGCTAGAGCACGCGGGTGCCGAACGCCGCGGCGCCGGGAGACGATCCGCCGACAAGCCCGGCCCCGAGTCTCTCGGAGAGCTCGCGGACGGTCGGCTCGGCGTCCTGGTGGCCCAGCACGACGACGGTTCCTCCGCTTCCGCCGCCGCTCACACGCGCACCCGCGAGCCCGTGCTCCCAGCCGGCGGCGCGAACCGCCTCGACCAGGGCGTCCGTCGCGCCCATGCCCAGCCCGCAGCGCGAGTAGCTCGCGTGCGAGGCGTACATGAGCTCGCCGAGGAGGCGGGCGCGGCGGCTCGTGACCGGCAGCGGGAGGAGCTCGGCGAACATCTCGACGCGCAACTGCTCCTCGATCGGGTGCAGGGTCGCCGCGCGCACCGGATACGCCACATCGGGCTCGACGACGCTCATGCTGTCCTCGACGCCCTCGTAGCGGCGCAGGAACTCGGCGCCCGTCATCCATTCGGGTAGCCGCTCGTGCTCGACATCCGACGGATGCAGGGAGGCCAGGTAGTCGGTCCTGCAATCGAGCAGCGCCTTGCCCATGAAGGAGGCGCAACGCACCCGCCGGTAGGGGGCGCCGGGGACGGCATGCCGTACACCCGAGTCGATTCCCCAGACGGTGAGCGGCGACGGCAGGGGGAGCGAGCCCAGCACCTCGGCCGGACGGCAGAGAAGCACCAGAAGCTGCCCGGCCTCGCCACAGGCCGCAGTCATCTGGTCCATGGGGCCGCACGGTGCTCCGGCGACGAGTTGCTCGGCGCGCTGCGCCAGCAGTGCGAGCCGGCGAGGCTCGACGGGGCACTCGAAGGCGCCTGTGACCGCCTGCAGGGCCGCGATCTCGACCGCCGACGACGAGCCGAGGCCCTTCCTCTCCGGGACCGAGGACGAGACGAGCAGCCGCAGCCCTGTCAGAGCGAGCCGCTGCTCGCGAGCGAGCAACGCGACCGGGCCGAGCACGTACGCCGCCCACGCGTCGCGGCCCGCGAAGCGGCGTGCGAGGTCGTCGGGCGGTGCCTCCAGGAGGTCGGTGGACGTGACCGTAATGCGGCGTCCCCCGCTCACGGCGATCACCCGTCCGTCGTACGCGGCCTGGGCGGCGACGAGCACCGCGGAAGCGATCGGCAGCTCGAGGACGAGTGCGCCGGAGTAGTCGGCGATGCCGCCGAGCACGTCGAAGCGCCCGGGCGCCCGCGCGACGACGATCGGCCCGTCGGCCGCGAAGAGCGCGTGGCGTCTCGCGCGATCGCAGAAGTCGTCGGCCTCGGGGCACGGACTGGCGGAGGCGACGACACGAAGGTGCTCAGCTCGGGGCATCGCCACCTCGCTCGTCGTCCGCGCAAGCGCCGGCGGCAGGCGCGGGTCTCACGTATGGGCTCCCTCGGCGTGGCCCGCGATCGTCTGCGAACACTCGAATCGTCCTTCTTACCCTCGCGGTTCGTTCGTCACGTTGCGCGCTGGTCGCGCCGACGAGCCGCGCCCGGAGGCATCAGCGCATTGCTCGGCAGGCCGAGTATCCCACAGGGGCCGATTGCTTGAGTGCCGGCTGCTTCAATGACGGCATCCGCGCCGACCAGCGACGACATGTCGATCCTGCTCTTGGTCCTGCTGTCGATCCTGCCTACGGTGACGAGCGCGTCCGCACTGGACGTCGGTTGCGGGACGGGTGAGCTGCTGTGCCGGGCGCGCCAAGCAGGCCACACGGGAGACCTTGCGGCTCGCCGCCTGACCGGCGCTCCGCCTCGGCTACTCGTGCCCGAGGAACTCGACGCGGTCGATCCAGTCGGCGTTGCCGGGGCGCGTCGCGAACGCCTGCTCCAGTCGACGAAGCAGCGCGCCGTAGGCGGTGTGCGGAAGCGTGACGAGGATCATCCCGGCATGGCTGCGGCGCGCTTCCGCCCGATTCCGGGCGAGAGTGACGAAGTGACGCACGTTGTGCGTGATCACGATCCGCTCCAGCTCGGCCGCGAGCGCGAGCACGTCCTCGTCGGCGAGCCTGCTAAGCGTCTCGTCCTGGTCGAGGGCCAGCACGTCGTGACCGGCCGCGGCGAGCTTCCGCCCGAGGTGCCGGCTCGAGACGTGCGCGTCGAGCAGGACGCGCACGCACTACTCGTCCGTGCCGGCCAGCGTGAAGCCGGCGAACGGGTAGAGCTCGCGCAGCTCGGACAGCGGTCGCCGGTTCTCGGCGATCGCTCGATCGATCTCCTCCGGGTAGCCCGCGTGGTAGGCGCGGGCAAGCTCGACCGCCCGCTCGGGAATCGCCGTCTCGGCGACGAGCCGCTCGACCGAGCCGTAGTCCTGCAGCATCTCGATCAGCTCCCAGACGTCGAGCCCGGTTCCGATCACCCAGGCCTCGCGCATCGCATCCTCGCCCCGGAACGCGATCCCCGGGAAGCGCCGCATCCGGGCCGCCTCCTCGGTCAGCGCCTCGACGATCGCCCCCTTCGAGCGCCGGGTGCGCTGCGCCTCCGCGGCCACGAACCGATCCGTCGTCTGACTCAAGCGGATGCTGAACGGCCTCGACTTGCGCACGCGCTCCACGGGCAGACTGTAACACAGAGATTACGCGGTAACCTGCTCGGTCGACCCACTAGGACGTTTGGCGCGGCCTATCGGCCTACGGCATAGAAAAGCCCCGCAAAGGGGGCTTTTCTTTAGCAGGCCATATAAGCCGGATTCTGTCGAGGGTGACCATCCATCTCTGCGGCTACCCGGCTCCTCGGCGGGCCGCCTCGGCGGAGCCTGTTCGCCTTGCACCGGACGGGGTTTGGCGAGCCGGCCGTGTCGCCACGGTCGCTGGTGGGCTCTTACCCCACCGTTTCACCCTTACCTGCGGCATCTCCGGAGATCACGCCGCCGGCGGTCTGTTTTCTGTGCCACTGTCCGTCGGCTTTCGCCGCCTCCCTCTCGGGAGCGTCCTGCCCTGCGGTGTCCGGACTTTCCTCGAGCCCCGAAGGGCCCGCGGTCACCCGGCCTGCGAGCCGAATTCTACCTGGACGACGACCGGATCGAGCCGCCCGTGCAGGGCCATCCCGCACTCGGGACAGCGCACGGTCGCGCCGTCGTGCAGCACGAACTCCCCGCACACCGGGCACTCGAGCGAGGCGCCGCGCAGGAGGGTCAGCAGCTCCTGCTCGAGCGTCCGGTGCAGTGGGGCGAGCGTCGTCATAGCTCGCGGAACACCCCCACGACCTTGCCCAGGATCTGCACGTGCCGCGCGTAGATCGGCTCGAGCGCCGCGTTCTCCGGTTGGAGCCGCACGCGGCCGCCCTCGCGGTAGAACGTCTTCACGGTCGCCTCGTCGGCGGACTCGTCGTCGCCGGCGAGCGCGACCACGACGTCGCCGTTGCGCGCGTCCTGCGCCCGGCGCACGATCACGATGTCGCCGTCGAGGATGCCGGCTTCGATCATCGAGTCGCCCTTGACGCGCAGGAGGAAGTCGCCGCGCAGGGTCTCGGGCACCGCGATCTCGTCCTCGACGTTCTGCTCGGCGAGCAGCGGCCCGCCGGCTGCGATCTGCCCGAGCAGCGGCAGCCTCGGCAGCTCCGCGGCGGCCGGCTGCTCGCGGCCGACGAGCTCGAGCGCCCGCGGCTTCGTCGGGTCGCGGCGCAGGAAGCCTGCCCGCTCGAGGTTCGCGAGGTGCGCGTGCACGGTCGAGGGCGAGGCGAGCCCCACCGCCTCGCCGATCTCGCGCACGGTCGGCGGGTAGCCGTGTCCGTCGACGTAGTCGACGAGGAAGGTCCAGATCTCCTGCTGTCGCCCGGTGAGCTCCACGTGATCCTCCTACAGGGTCGAGTCGGGGGTCGAACGTGTGTTCGACAGCAGGGTAGAGTGTCCTGCGGACGGCGTCAAGCCGTCTTAGGTCATCGGCACCTGGCGGAGAAGCCGCGGCGCGACCCGGTCGAGGATCTCGTTCAGGCTCGCGCCCGTCGCCGTGATGCCGTGGTTGCGCAGGCCGATCACGGCGTGCGCCGGGTCCGGCTCCGCCGCGAGCAGCTGCGCGACGTTCTCGGCCAGTTCCTCCGTCCCGCACGGGAAGTTGACCTCGGTGGCAGGGATCCCCTCCAGCCACGCGTGTACGTGGAGGATCGCGCCGACGTCGGGGTGCTCGCGATAGATCATCCAGTGCTCGATCGCGTCGACGGAGACGCGCCGGGGCTCGACGTCCGGCGGCACGCTGAGGACGATCTTCCCGGCCTCGGCGTCGTAGTCCGACACGAGCAGGATGTCGCGACCGGGCGTCTCGAGCTGCGACTTGTCGACGCCGCTCGCGCTCATCCAGAAGCGGGTCTCGTCCTTGCGCGCCGAGAGGTTCCCGTACGAGAGGCCGCCGATCCCGTACAGGCGCTTGATGTGGCGGAGGTCGCGCTCGCCGACGAGCTCCTCGACCGGAAACGGCGCCGGCAGCAGGCCGAGGCCGTCGAGGCGGCGGCCCGCCTCGGCGATCGAACGCGTGATCTCGTCCCCGGCCCAGAGCTCGGGCTCGAGGTCGGTGCGGAACTCGTTCTCGATCACGAGCCGGGAACGGGCGAGCGGCGCGAGCCGGCCGACCACCGCGTCCGCGAGCGCGGCTGCGCCGTTCTCGGCCGGCACGAGGTAGCTGCCGCGCTCGAGCGTCGTGAACCAGACGCCCTGGCCGGGCACGTAGGTGAGCGAGAGGTTGGCAAGCGCACGCACGAGCATCGGGTAGCCCTCGCGGAGCGGATCGGGCGGTGGCTGGTCGAGCTCGTGCAGCGCCGCGACGAACGTCCCCTTCGAGCGCCGCCGGAACGGGCGGGGCCGCTCGGGATCGATCAAGTTGAGCACGAGCTCGGGCGCCTCCCCCTCGGGCGCCGACTCGAAGCCGGCACGCGTGAGCGCGCCGCGCAGCTCGTCCACGAGCTGCCGCAGCGGCCCGGGTCCAGCAGTACCGGCGACGGTGTAGCCCATCGCCTTCAGGCTCGCAGCCGCCTGCCGCCCGGTCGTGAGCAAAATCGACCAACGGAAAGGGCCGCCCGCGGCGACCCTTCGTCCTGCATGCGCTGGAGAGGACTTGAACCTCCACGGCCTATGCGGCCACTAGGCCCTCAACCTAGCGCGTCTACCAATTCCGCCACCAGCGCGAGAGCCGGCGCATTGTAGCGACGGCCGGCCGCGGCAGCGGCCTATTTGAGGTAGTGGAAGAGCGCGACGCTGTTGGCGACGAAGAGCACGGCGACCACGAGCGTGAAGCGCGTCAGGTTGCGCTCGACGATGTGGGTGCCGCCCTGGGAGGCCGGCGTGAAGCCCATCCCGCCCATGCCCGCATCGCGCCCGCTGTGCATCAGCACGAGCGAGATGAGCACGAAGACGAGAAGCACCTGGAAGACTGCGAGGACGCTCGTCACGTCCGGCAGCGTAGCGAACGGGAGCACCCTGGTACGCTCGGCGCCGTGGACGGCGAGAGCGCCCGCGAGCGGATTCAGAAGCTGCTCGTGACCGGCGACAACCGGCTCAAGCAGGGCGTCGACCCGGCGAAGGCGCGCGAGAGCTGGGAGCAGGCGCTCGCGGTGGCGAAGGAGGCGGGGCTCGAGGAGACGGTGCGGCCGCTCGTCGAGATCAGGCTCGCCGACCTAGGGGAGGGCTCGGCGAGACAGTGACTGTGCCGACGGGGTGCCGTCTCACCGAGCCCTCCCAACGGCCCGGCTGAGGATCGCCTCGAGCCGCTCCGCCTGGCGGACGATGTCGTGGGCCGACGCCGCCTTGCGCGCCGCCTCGTTCGGCCGCGGCAGGGCGGCGGCGGCGCGCATCGCCTCGACGAGCGCGTCGACGTCGAGCGGGTCGACGAGGATCCCCGCCTCGGGGGGTACGAACTCCGGCGGGCCGCCGATGCGGGTGGCGACGACGGAGCGGCCGCACGCCATCGCCTCGAGCAGTGCCTGGCCGAGCGGCTCGATCAGGCTCGGCTGGCAGAGGACGTGGGCCTCGCCGAGCAGACGCGGGATCTCGCCGTGCGCGACGCGGCCGAGGAGCCTGATGCCCGCGCGGCCCTCGAGCCGCGGGCGCAGCGGCCCGTCGCCGACGAAGGTCAGCATCCCCTCCCCCAGC
>JBEKEH010000095.1:0-12884 GCA_050013935.1 Gaiellaceae bacterium
CCTCGACGAGCTCGCGCGGCGCGATCGTCCAGCCGACACGGAAGCCCGTCATCCCGTACAGCTTCGAGACGCCGTTGACGACGATCAGCATCGACTCGTCGACGTCGCGCTCGGTGAACGCATAGGCGGACGGCGGGCGGACGCCGTCGAACACGAGCCGGTGGTAGATGTCGTCCATGATCAGGTGGACGCCGCGCTCCTCGCAGAGCCCGACGAGCCCCTCGATCAGCTGCGACGGATACACCGCGCCGGACGGGTTGTTCGGGCTGTTGACGACAACCGCCTTCGTGTACGAGCCGAACGCCTCCTCGACCTCGTCGAGGCGCGGCACGAAGCCGCCGTCCTCGGGCGTCACGATCACGGGCTGGCCGTAGACCATGCGCACCATCTCCGGGTAGCTCACCCAGTACGGCGAGAGGATCACGATTTCGTCCTGTGGATCGACGATCGTGACGAGCACGTTGTAGATCGACTGCTTCGCGCCCGAGGAGACGATCACGTTGTCGGGCGCGACGAGGCGGCCGTAGTTCTCCTCCGTGTAGCGGATGATCGCCTGCTTCAGGGCGATCGTCCCGTCGGTCGGCACGTACTTGACGTCGCCGCTCGTCAGCCGCGCCGCCGAGCTGACGATCGCTGCGAGGGGCACCTTGTTCTTCGGCTCGCCCCCGCCGAGGTGGATCACCGGCTGGCCGTGCGCCGCCAGCTCCGCGGCGCGCTCGTTGAGCACGAGCGTCGCGGACTCCCGAATGGAACGGGCAAGGTGGCTGACCGCCATTACCGCGAAGCGTTCCCTAAGGCGCTCCGACCGCCATCGGTAGGCGGCCGTGGAACGCCTTCGGAGACCTACTGAAGCCCTACGAAGCCGTTGCGGCCGCAACGAGCAGCTCGCAGGGGCCGACGAAGCCGTCCGGGCCCTCGAACTCGCCAAGGGCCTCCTCGACCTCGTCCCAGGCGGTGGCGTGCTCGGGCTCGGGCAGGCTCGCACAGGAGCAGACGCGGAGACAGCGACTGGCCTGTCGGCGAAGCCGAGCGGGCGCAACGGCGTCTTTGAAACGAGCGACCTCACGACCTGTGGGCACGGGCTGGTCGGTTACATCGCCCTTTCGGCCGTCCACGACAGGGCGTAGCGTCCACGTGCGTTTGGAGCGAGCCTGCGGTCGTTGCGCTCATGCCTGTCGCGGCCCTGCCGATACTCACACCACTGTGAGGCCATGAAGAGCATCGCCCTCCGCACCGCTGTCGCTCTCGCGCTCACCTGCACCGGCTTCTTGCTCGCCGGGAGCCCGCGCAGCCTCGCGACCGCCTCCGACACGACACCCACTCCGACACCGACGACGACCACACCCACGACGACCACGCCAACGTCGGCACCGCCGCTAATGACCGCCCCGCCGACCGCGCCAGGATTGCTCCTCTACACCCAAGACCCGAACGGCATTCGATACAACGAGCCTCCTGGGCAAACCGGGGGCGGCGGCGGTAGCTACTACGATGTTTCTTCGACCCAGGCGTACGTCAGCGACAGCAGCGGGCAACACGTGAGCAAGATGGGGCCTAGGGGTTGCACCGCCGAGGCGCTCTCGCCAAATCGAAGGTTCGCGCTCCTGATCTGCGACACCGGGACCGCCGAACGCCTCCTTCGAGTATCAGTTGCAAACGGCAAGATCAAGACGCTCGTAACGGTCGGTGCTCAGTTTTGGATGAACCACGGTGGGCCTGACGGACCTTGGCGGATGACGGGCAAGATCAGGTGGAGGGTAGGTCGTCGTATTCGATTCATCGACGATGCCGCCATTTCGCCTAATGGACGCACGGCTGTGTTTTCAGAGAGCGGATTCGAGGACGGCAACAGCGGAGAGCGCAACGACTTGCCGGACGTTCTCTATTCCATACCCGTGCAAGGCGGCCGTGCAACGATGTTGCGCTGGCACAGCGGAAAGCCGCTGGTGGGCGGGCAGCCGACCTTCTCACCCGATGGAAAACTCGTTTTCGTCTCGCCATCTCTAGGTGATATTTACAACGAACATCTGGCCATCATCTATGCAGGTGGCCAGCCGAAGATCCCCCGGTTGAAGAACAATCTCTGGACGTCCAGTTTGGCCGGCGGGATTGCCACTCGACTCACGAACGATCCGTGGGGGTACTACGTTGCTTGTCCGGCCGTATCGGGAGACGGACGATCGTTAGCCTACGAGATGAGCAAAGAGGCAGACGGTGAACCCCTAGAGATGGAGCTTCTCACGCTCAGCACGGGCAAAACGCAGCCGCTGGGGATTGCTGTGGATGGCGTCTGCCCGAAGTTTGCACCAGATGGGAGCGCCGTAGCCTTCACTCTCAACAGCCTTGTTGGCGATCCCAGGGAGGGCGCTCATCCGCCAGTACAGCGAGCGGCTGTCGCAACGCTAGGAAGCGAGTCGTCGTTGTTTGTGCTCGACCCGCAGCCGTCTTGGATCGCTGACTGGCGGTAGTGAGATACTCCCTCGGGATCACAAATCGAGACGAGCCGTGCGGACGATTGCCTCCACCAGTTCGTCCACTTCGATTGGCTCCTGCGAGCCGTACCGCGAGTCGGGCTGGCGGATCCTGATGCAGGCGCTCGCCGCCGAGGGCAACCCGGCAGAAGCGCTCCAGACGTACGAGCAGCTGCGGGTGCTGCTGCGCGAGGAGCTCGGCGTCGCGCCGGGCGCGCCGACGCAGGAGCTGTACCGGACCCTGCTGGGCTAGGCGGCGACGTCGGGCGCGAGCTTCGTCAGCGCCTGTTGCGCGGCCTCCTGCTCGGCCGCCTTCTTCGTGCGGCCCTCGCCGACGCCGAGCTGCTCGCCGCCGACGATCGCGGCGCACGTGAAGTGACGCTCGTGCGGCGGCCCCTCCGCGGAGAGGACGACGTAGGAGACCTGGCGGCCTCTGCGCGCGAGCGCCTCCTGCAGCTCTGTCTTGTGGTCGACGTAGGTCGTGAGCGCGTACTCGATCCGCTCCGAGAACGCGTTCACGATCGCCTCCTCGATCACCGCGAAGCCGTGTTCGAGGAACAGCGCGCCGAGCACCGCCTCGAGCAGCGCCGCGAGCACGTTGCGGTTCTTCGCCAGCCGCTCGATCTCCTCGGGCTGGAGGACGCTGCCCTGCTCGGCGAGCCGCCGACCCAGGTCGAGCTCACGGGCGACGACGGCGCAGCTCGCGCGCGAGACGACGTGCGAGCGGATCTTGGCCAGCCGGCCTTCCGAGAACTCCGGGTAGCGCGTGTACAGCGCGTGCGCCACCGCCAGCTCGAGCACGCTGTCGCCGAGGAACTCGAGCCGCTCGTACGACGCGATGCGTTCCGGCGCCCAGGACGCGTGCGTGAACGCCGTCGCCGCGCGCGACGGCGGCAACGCGGCGATCAGCGGCGCGAGCTCTCGGTGGCGCGTCTCGCCGCTACTGGTGCGACGAGACGTAGTCGACGGCCTGGCCGACGGTCTGGATCTTCTGTGCGTCCTCGTCCGAGATCTTGATCCCGAACTGGTCTTCGAGCTCCATGATCAGCTCGACGAGATCGAGCGAGTCTGCGTCGAGGTCTTCCTGGAAGGACGCCTCTTCCGTGATGTCGCTCTCTTCGATGCCGAGCTGCTCGGTCAGGACATCCTTGACCCGCTCGAAGACTTCCTCCCTCGACGCTGCCATGTCACCTCATTTGTTTTCTGGGGGCCGAAAATCGGGCCGATCATACAGTCTCCGCACGCTGGGGAAGCCGTGCGGCGAGCCTACCCACGACATCGTGCTCGACGCCGCGGGCGGCGAGACGGAGGGCATTCGCGATCGCAGTCCGCGACGAGTTGCCGTGAGCGATGACGGCAAGGCCCCGGAGGCCGAGCAGATAGGCGCCGCCGTAGGTGTCCGGGTCGAGCCGGTGGCGCAGCCGGCGGGCCGCAGGCCGGATCAGCAGGCCGCCCAGCTTCCCCCCGGCCGTGGCGGTGATCTCCTCGCGCAGCGCGTCGAGCACGGTCCGGATCGTGCCCTCGAGCAGCTTGAGGGTGACGTTGCCGGTGAAGCCGTCGGTGACGACGACGTCGGCGGCGCCGGCGAGGATGTCGCGGCCTTCGCAGTTGCCGGCGAAGTTGAGGTCGCTCGCCGCCAGCAGCTCGTGCGCCTCGAGCGCGAGCTGGTTCCCCTTCTCGGGCTCCTCGCCGATCGAGAGCAGGCGCACCTCGGGGTTCGCGATCTCGAGGATCTCCTCGGCGAAGACGGCGCCCATGGTCGCGAACTGGAGGAGGTGCTCGGGCCGGGCGTTGGAGTTCGCGCCCGCGTCGATCAGGACGGACGGGCCGCGGCGCGCGGGGATGGGGACGGCGATCGCGGGACGCATGACCCCCGGGAGCCGGCGCAGCTCGAGGAGGCCCGCAGCCAGCATGGCGCCGGTGTTCCCGGCGGAGACGACGGCCGCGGCCCGGCCCTCGGCGACCGCGCGCACCGACGCGACGAGCGAGCTGTCCGGCTTCGCGCGCACGGCCTCGGCGGGCTTCTCGTGCATCCCGATCACGCCCGGCGCGCCGTGCAGCTCGAGCCCGTGTACGTCGAGGTCGGCCGGCCCGAACAGCACCGGCGTCAGCCCGTCGACACTCGCCTCGAGCGCCCCTGCGACGATCTCGCCGGGGCCACGGTCGCCCCCCATCGCGTCGACCGCGATGCGGACCACAGGCTACGGGGCGTCGATCCGGAGCGGCTCGACCTCGCGGCCCTTGTAGGTACCGCAGGTCGGGCAGAGACGGTGCGGACGCTTCGGCCGCCCGCACTGCGGGCAGAGGTTGACGCGCGGCGCGCTGATCGCGTGCGTCGCCCGGCGTTTATCACGACGCGATTTGGAGGTTTTCCGCTTCGGAACAGCCATGAGCCGGCGGAGTATAGCGGCGGGCGGGTAGCGTCTGGGCATGGACACACGCACGCTTGGACAGGGCCTCGAGGTCTCGGCGCAAGGCCTCGGCTGCATGGGGATGTCGGCCTGGTACGGCGAGACCGACGAGGCGGAGTCGATCGCGACGATCCACCGGGCGCTGGAGATCGGGATCGCGTTCCTCGACACCGCCGACATCTACGGCGCCTCCTTCGGCGAGAACGAGCGGCTCGTCGGCCGCGCGATCGCCGGCCGCCGCGACGAGGTGGTGCTCGCGACGAAGTTCGCCAACGCGGTCAATCCGGACGGTTCCCGCCGCATCGACGGCCGGCCCGAGTACGTGCGAGAGGCGATCGACGCCTCGCTCGCCCGCCTCGGCGTCGACCACGTCGACCTCTACTACCAGCACCGGGTGGACGCGGACACGCCGATCGAGGAGACCGTCGGGGCGATGGCCGAGCTCGTGGCCGCAGGGAAGGTGCGCCACCTCGGCCTCTCGGAGGCGTCGGCGGCGACGATCCGCCGCGCGCACGCCGTCCACCCGATCGCGGCGCTCCAGTCCGAGTACTCGCTCTGGACGCGCGACCCCGAGGGCGAGATCCTCGACACCTGCCGGGAGCTCGGGATCGGCATCGTCCCGTACAGCCCGCTCGGACGCGGCTTCCTCGCCGGGCGCTTCAGCTCGGCGGACGAGCTCGAGGAGGGAGACTTCCGCAAGAGCAACCCGCGCTTCACCGGCGAGAACCTCGAGAGGAACATCCGCCTCGCCGCGCGTGTGAAGGCGCTCGCGGCCGACAAGGGTGTCACGCCGGCGCAGCTCGCGCTCGCCTGGGTGCTCTCCCGCGGCGAGGACGTCGTGCCGATTCCCGGCACCAAGCGGCGCGCGTATCTCGAGGAGAACGCCCGCGCAGGCGAGGTCGAGCTGACCGAAGCGGAGCTCGCGCTGCTCGACGCGGAGTTCCCTCCCGGCGCAGCGGCGGGCTCGCGCTACTCGGACATGTCGAGCGTCAACAGATAGCCGACGGCTGCAACCAGGTTGCATTCCGCAACCTGGTTGCGGGGGTTGATCCGCGCGAAGCGCGTCAGTTTCTTGCGCGGGCCCGAAGGGCGTCGAGCGCGCTCCAGCGAGGATCCGGGGAGGTCTCCTCGTGCTCGTGGGGCTCGACGTTGAGGTCCTTGCCGCAGACCGGGCAGAGGCCCGCGCAGTCGGGCCGGCAGAGGATCTTGTCCGGCAGGTCGAGCGCCAGCGCGTCGCGCGCCCACGCGGAGAGGTCGAGCACGTTGTCGGTGACGTAGGGCGAGCGGAGATCCTCGTCGCTGCCGGGGTTCGTCGCCTGGTACTCCCGCGCGTGGATCGGCAGCTCGAGCACGGTGTCTGCAAGGCAGCGGAAGCACGGGCCGTGCAGGCGGACACGGAACGAGAGATCGAGGACGCTGCCGGTCGTCGCCTGGGTGATCGCCAGCTCGGCGGGCGCGAGCGAGGGGACGGGCAGGTATTCCTGGCCGCCCAGCACGAGCCCCTCGAGCTCCACCTCGACCTCGTCCCGGAACTGCTCGGCGGTGCGAAGCTTGACCCGGCGAAGGTTGAAAGTCGTCACGTTTCCACGGTAGCGCGCGGACCCGCCGTGGAACCGCTGTGAGCGGGTCAGGCGGCGATCCGGCGCAGGTCGGCCAGCCGCGGCACGGGCCGCGGGAAGTCCACGACCTGCGCGTCCTTCGTCTGGATGTACGGCGGCATCGACTCCGGCGTCGGCTCGGCCTCCGGCCGGGGGTGCCGCGCGGTCAGCAGCAGCGCGATCGAGGTGAGGAGCACGAGGCCGGCGGCAAGCTCCTTGCCGCCGACGTGCTCGCCGGCGAACGCCCAGCCGAGGAAGACCGCGACCGCCGGGTTCACGTACGCGTACGTCGAGAGCACCGGCGTCGAGACGTTCTTCAGCAGCCAGCCGTAGGCCGTGAACGCCATGACGGAGCCGAACACGATCAGGAAGGCGAGCGCGGCGAGCGACGCGGGCGAGACGGCGCCGAGCCGCACGAGCGACAACTCGCCCATAGCGCTGCCGGTGACGGCGAGCAGCACGCCCGCGCACAGCATCTGCATGGCTGCGGAGAGGAGCGGGGCGCGCGGCAGCGGCGCGACGCGCGCGTAGACCGAGCCGGCTGCCCACGCGAACGCGGAGACGAGGAGGACGACGACGCCGACGGAATCGGCCTTCCCGCCCGGACCGGCGAGCAGGCAGACGCCGAGCAGGCCGGTCGCGATGCCGGCGACGGCCCCGAGCGGCAGCCGGATGCCGAACACCACCCGGT
The DNA here is from genome assembly GCA_050013935.1 of Gaiellaceae bacterium. Taxonomy (GTDB): domain Bacteria; phylum Actinomycetota; class Thermoleophilia; order Gaiellales; family Gaiellaceae; genus Palsa-739. The sequence goes on from JBEKEH010000095.1 coordinate 7,172, forward strand.
CGAGCAGCGCCATGAACAGCGGCACGCTCGCGATCAGCAGCGCCGTGTAGCCGGTGGCCACGCGCTGCTCGGCCCAGGCGACGCCGCCGGTGTCGATGACGAGCAGCAGCCCGCCGGCGAGCGCCGCCGCGCGCCACTGCCGCCGCCCGGGACGCTCGGCCGCGAGGTCGCCGCGCCGGACGCACCAGGCGTAGAGCAGTGCGCCCGCGATCAGGAAACGGACGGAGAGCATCAGCAGCGGCGGCAGCGTCCGGTCGGCCACGGCGATGGCCAGGTAGGTCGAGCCCCAGACGAGGTAGACCGTGCCGAGAGCGACTGCGAGCTTCATAGCTTCACAGTGCCTCGCGCGCTTCATTAGGACAAGTCGAGTTATAGTTCAGAACGATTATGAAACGTGATCAATGGCTCGGGGTCGAACTGCGCCACCTGGCGGCCCTCGAGGCGGTGGCGCGGACGCGTTCCTTCGGCCGGGCGGCGCGCGAGCTCGGCTACACGCAGTCGGCGGTCAGCCAGCAGATCGCCCAGCTCGAGCGCGTCGTGGGTCAACGGCTGGTCGACCGCCCCGGGGGCCCGCGCCGGGTCGACCTGACGGAGGCGGGACGGCTCCTCCTCCGCCACGCGGACGCGATCGTCGCCCAGCTCGACGCCGCGCAGGCGGACATGGCGGCGCTCGCCGAGGGCGCGGCCGGCCCGCTCCGCGTCGGCATCTACCAGAGCGTCGGCGCCCGCATCCTCCCCGGCCTGCTGCGCCGCTTCAGCGCCGAGTGGCCGCGGGTCGAGGTGCTCGTGCAGGAGGAGACGGACGCGCGCGACCTGCTACGCCTCGTCGAGCGCGGCGACCTCGACCTCTCCTTCGCCGACCTGCCGCTGCCCGAGGGGCCGTTCGAGTTGGAGGAGATCCTGCGCGACCCGTACCTGCTCCTGGTCTCGGCGAAGTCCGACCTCGCGGCCCGGGAAACGGCGCCGCCGCTACGGGAGCTGTCCGGCCTGCCGCTCGTCGGCTGGCGCAGCACAGGCGAGCCCGAGCGCTATCTCCGGGGTCACGTCCCCGACCTGAACGTCGTCTTCCGCACCGACGACAACGGCACGCTCGTCGGCCTGGTCGCCGAAGGCTTCGGCGCCGCAGTCGTGCCACGCCTCGTCGTGAACCCGCGCAATCCCGCGGTCGTCGGGCTCCCGCTCGGCAACCGGATCCCGCCGCGCGTGATCGCGATCATCTGGCACCGCGACCGCTACCGCTCGGCCGCCTCGCAAGCCTTCGCCGAGCTCGCGAAGGAACTGGGCGCCGCCTAGGAGGTCGCGGGCTCCGCCCGCGGCCGCTCTGCGGAGCACAACCTCGAATCGCTGAAGTGCGCAGCACTTCAGCGAAAGGTCCAACGGGTCGGGGGCCAGTACGTCGCGACCACCGGGCCGATGAAGGCCGACCGCGGCACCGTCCCCCACGTGCGCGAGTCGCACGACTCGCTGCGGTTGTCGCCCATCACGAAGTACTGGTTCGGGCCGAGCCTCGGCCAGCTCCTCGTCTCGTAGGCCGGCCGCTCGACCGCCTGGACGTACGGCTCGTGCAGCCGCTTGCCGTTGATGAAGATGTAGCCGTGGACCTCGGAGACCTTGTCGCCGGGAAGGCCGATGACACGCTTGAGATACGTGCCGCCTTCGCTGCAGAGCTTCTTCGCCGCCGCGGGCGCGTGGAAGACGGCGATCTCCCCACGCTCGGGGTTGCGAAAGCGGTAGACGATCTTCGCGACGATCACGCGGTCGTTGAGCGTCGCGGTGCAGCCGAGGCCCGGCCGCGCGCAGAGCAGCGTTGGCTCCATCGACGAGGTCGGGATGCGGAACGGCTGTGCGATCTCCACTTCGAAGACGAGCACGATGAGGGCCGTCACGGACAGCGTGACGACCCACTCGACAATCGTCCTCCGGCGCACGCGCAGAGGGTAGCGCGAGCCTTGCGCTAATAACCGAGATCGTCGCCCGAGCCGTCGCTCGGCCCGATGCCCGCGCCGACGGTCTCCTGGGAGCGCTCCTGCAACCGCTCGCGGCCGCGCTTCACAGCCGCGAGGAACCGGTCGAGGTTGACCTCGAGCGACGCGAGCATCGAGTCGGCCCAGTCCTCCATCTCGAGCCGCGCCTCCCGTGCTTGCCGGCGCGCGTCGTCGACGATGTCCTGGGCCTGGTGCTCGGCGATCTTCACGATCTCGGTCTGGGACGCCTCGCGTACCGCCTGCTCGCGGGCCTCCGCCAGCAGCCGGTCGACCTCGCGCTTTGCTTCCGCGAGCATCTCCTGGCGCTCCTTCACGATCCAGCGCGCCTGCTTGATCTCTTCCGGGATCGTCGCGCGCATCTGGTCGAGGATGTCGTAGATCTCCTCGCGGTCGATCCGCACCTGGTCGGTGAGGGGGACGGCCTTCGCGTTGTGCACGAGGTCGTCGAGCTTGTCGATCAGAACGAGTACGTCCATGGCTAGAAGTCTAACCTCGGGTTCGGCGGGCCATCGAAGGGTCCTGCATGTGCTCGAGCAGCCACTCGAAGTGGCTCACGGGCGCCTGGACGTTCACTCGCCGGGATTCTCCGGTGTGCCCGGTCGGCCGTCGGGGAAGAGCTCCTTGAACCGCCGCGCCACCGGCTCCGGCACGAGCGCGGAGACGTCGCCGCCGAACGCGGCGATCTCCTTCACGCCGCTCGAGGAGACGAAGCTCACGCTCGGGCTCGCCATCACGTACACGGTCTCGATATCCGGGGCGAGGTGGCGGTTGAGCTGGTTCATCTGGAACTCCCACTCGAAGTCCGAGATCACGCGCAGCCCCTTCACGATCGCCTTCGCGTCCCACCTGTGTGCGAAGTCGACGACGAGCTCGCGGAAGACGTCGATCTCGACGTTCGGCAGATGCGCGAGCGCGGAGCGCAGGAAGTCGACGCGCTCCTCGATCGTGAACATCGGCTCCTTGTGGTGGGGGCTGCCGACGACGCCGACGACGACGCGGTCGAAGATCCCGGCCGCGCGCGCAATCACGTCGACGTGCCCGTTCGTGACGGGGTCGTACGAGCCGGGGCAGATGGCGGTGATCACGACGCCTCGTAGACGGTGATCCGCGCCTGCCCGTACTTGCGGCTCGTGCGCTGCGGCAGCGGCAGCTCCGGCTCGACGCGTGCGTCCGTCTCGAGGACGAGCAGGCCGTCCTCGGCGAGGACCGCCGGGAGATAGCGCGCGAGCTGGGGCTGGAGGTCGGGATACATGTCGTAGGGAGGGTCGACCAGCACGAGATCGTACTTCCTGCCCGACCCCGCCTCGGTCGCGAGCGCCGTGACGGCGTCCTGGCGCAGCACGGTGCCGCCGAGCCGGAGCTTGTCGAGGTTGCGCTCGATCGCCCTCACGGCCTCGCCGTCGCGCTCGACGAAGACGGCGCGGGCGGCGCCGCGCGACAGCGCCTCCATCCCCATCGCGCCCGAGCCGGCGTAGAGGTCGAGCACGGTCGCGCCGTCCACGGGGCCGACGAGGTTGAACACGTTCTCGCGCACGCGGTCCGAGGTCGGGCGCGTGTCGCGGCCCCGCGGCGCGTGGATCGTGTGCCCCTTGCGCGAGCCGGCGATGATCCTCATCTCCCTGAAGCTTAGGATCGTGGAGTGGCGACGTTCTGTCTCGTGCACGGCGCCTGGCACGGCGGCTGGGCCTGGGACGTGGTGCGGCCGGAGCTCGAGTCACGCGGCCACCGCGTCGTGGCGCCGCACCTGCCCTGCGAGGACGTCGGCGCCGGGGTCGAGGAGTACGCCGCCGCCGTCCGCGACGCGCTCGGCGGGGCCGGGGACGCGATCGTCGTCGGGCACTCCCTCGGCGGGCTGACGATCCCGCTCGTGCCGGCGCGGAGGCTCGTCTTCCTCTGCGCGTACGTGCCGGAGCCGGGGCGGGCGCTGCTCGAGCGCGGCGCCGACGCGTGGGGCCCGGGCTTCGCCGAGTCGACGGTGCGGGACGAGCTCGACCGCTCCTACTGGCCCGACCTCGACGCGGCCGCGCGCGACCTCCAGTACCCACCGGAGGCCGCAGGGCTCACGGCGAAGCTGCGCCGGCAGGCCCGCAAGCCGGTCGCCGATCCGAGCCCGCTCGCCGCGCTGCCCGACGTCGAGCGGACGTTCGTCGTCTGCACGTCGGACTACGCGATTCCGCCGGATTTCCAGCGACGCATGGCGCGCGAGGAGCTGGGCGTCGAGCCGGTCGAGCTCGAGACGGGGCATTCGCCGATGCTGACGCTGCCCCGCGAGCTCGCGACGGTTCTGGACTTGCTTTCCTGAGACACCCCGGTGTCAGACCCGGGTCAGACACCGGGGTCGGAACCGCATGAAATGGCCGCTTCTCGTGGACGAGCGTTACAGGTTCGTGCCAGAACCCTGGTCAGACCCCGGCGAGGCAGGCGTCGTGGCAGGAGGCAGCGACATGGACGCGTGCGCGCTGCCGGCCCTGGGCGTCGACGACGGTGAGCGTGCCCTCGTTCAGCGACGGCGTCAGGACGACGGCGGCGGCGTACTGCACGTTGTAGGAACCGACGGGGATCGCGGCCTCGTGCAGCTGCCGCGCCGCCCGTTCGTCGTAGACGCGCAGAGTGCCGGCGGCACCGCTCGTCACGAACGCGCGGCCGTCGAGGAAGGTGACGTGCTGCGGAGCGCCGTCGGCGGGAAGATGAGTGAAGAGCCCACGTCGGCGGACCGCGATCTGATTGGTCGCCCCTGAGGTGACCCACACGGTCCCGCTCGGCGCGAAGCCGACGTCATGCGCGAGGAACCCGGGCCGGATGCGGCCCCGGAGCCTCGGCGCACGCGGATCGGAGACGTCGACGACGGCGAGCTCCTGCGACGCCGTGCCGAGCCCGACCCACAGCGTCCGCCCGTCGGGCGAGAGCGAGAGATGCCGCGGCCATTGCCACAACTTCAGCCGGCCGACGACCTCGCCGCGCACAACGTCCACCGCGGCAAGCTCGACGCGGCCCGAGTCGGTGACGAAGGCATGCCGCCCGTCGCGCGCGGCCGCGGTGTAGCGCGGCTCCTCGAAGCCGTCGAGAACATCGCGCACCGACAGCGTCGTCGCGTCGATGACCGTCACCACGCCGACGTTCGTGTGCGCGAACGGCGCCGCCGCGGCGGCGAGCAGAAAGCGACGCCTGTCCACGGGAGGGATACGTCAGGCGAGTGCGTCGGGGTCCGTGCCCGCGAACAGCGCGTCCACCTCGTCCTGCAGGGGTCCCGGCGCAAGGCCGAGCTCGGCCGCCGCGGCACGCGCACGCTCGAGCAGCGGCCGGTCGAACCGGATGCGCGCGAAGCGCAGGTCCGAGAGCCCGGACTGGCGCGTGCCGAGCAGCGCGCCGCCGCCGCGCAGGTCGAGATCGACCTCGGCCAGCTCGAAGCCGTCGGTCGTGTCGACAAGCGCCTGCAGCCGCTGCCGCGCGGACTCGGTCAGCTCCTCCCTCGCGCGCGTTACGAGCAGGCAGTACGACTGCTCGGCTCCGCGGCCGACGCGGCCGCGCAGCTGGTGCAGCTGGGCGAGGCCGAAGCGGTCCGCCTCCTGCACGATCATCACCGTCGCGTTCGGGACGTCGACGCCGACCTCGATCACCGTTGTCGCGACGAGCACGTCGAGCTTGCGCGCCTTGAAGCGCGCCATCAGTTCACGGCGCTCGCCCGGCTTCATGCGGCCGTGGAGGCAGCCGACACGGAACTCGCGCAG